>NZ_JAKTIJ010000020.1:0-458895 GCF_027855275.1 Acinetobacter sp. AOR12_HL
AGAGGTGGATCAGGAAATTTGAACAACACTTATAAGTGATATTTTGCTCCCCAAATGATGTTATAAACATCAATATATGGAGTATTTTATGGCACGTAGACCAAGAAGAAATCATTCAAATGATTTTAAAGCTAAGGTAGCACTTGCTGCGATTAAAGCAGAAAAAACACTTGCTGAATTGAGTGCTGAATTTGATGTTCATCAAAACCAAATTATCGACTGGAAAAATCAACTGATTTCAGCTTCCTCGCAAGCTTTCGATCAATCAAAAGCTCCAACAGAACCACCCATCGATCTAAAAAAACTACATGCAAAAATCGGTGAGCAGGCATTAGAAATTGATTTTTTAGAAGGTGTGTTGAAGAAACTGGGCCGCTTCAACCACAAAAGTTAATCGATGACTCACTTCAGATTTCAGTATCTAAGCAAGCTCAGCTGCTGAAAGTCTCCCGTGGTTGTTATTACTATCGCCCAAAACCTGTGAGTGCATCAGATCTGAAGCTGATGCGGTGTATGGATGAGTTACATATGCAATACCCTTTTGCAGGTAGCCGTATGATGCGTGATTTGTTGAATCGTCAAGGACATCATATAGGACGACGTCATACACGTACTTTAATGAAGAAAATGGGCATTAATGCGTTATATTGCAAACCAAATTTAAGCCAGGCTAATCAAGCTCACCGCAAATATCCATATCTGCTCAAAGGATTGGCTATTCAGCGCAGTAATCAAGTGTGGTCTACGGATATAACGTATATCCCTATGGCAAAAGGCTTTGTTTATTTATGTGCTGTGATTGATTGGCATAGCCGCAAGGTACTTGCGCATAGAGTATCGATTAGTATGGAGGTTACATTTTGCATAGAAACATTAAATGAAGCTATTGAAAAATATGGTCGACCTGAAATATTTAATACAGACCAAGGCAGTCAGTTTACCAGTGATGCATTTATTGATGTATTGAAATCAAATGACATCCAAATCAGCATGGATGGTAAAGGTCGATGGGTTGATAATGTGATGGTTGAACGATTATGGCGGAGCGTTAAATATGAAGAGGTGTATCTCAAAGCCTACAGCAATGTTTTGGATGCGAAGAAGCAATTAAACGCATATTTTGAATTTTATAATTTGAAACGACCTCATTCGAGTCTGGACAAAATGACTCCAGATGAGTTTTACTATGACCAGCTACCACAACAAAATAAGGTAGCTTAACTAGAGCAGAGTATCACTTATAAATAAGCTTTTAGTTGTTCAAACATGTGGGACCACCTCTTAGATCATTAAAAACTAAGGATAAATAATTAAAATTTATTGTTCATTTGGGGTTTATAAAATATTTATCAACGTTACATAGGTAGATATCGGTTTCTTGGGTAGAGATGAATTACCCCCGATTTCTACCGCACGTGTAACTGAAGAACAGATACAACAATTTTTTGATTATTTAGAGTCAATCCCTGAAGCAACGAAGTTTGATTAATGAAAACCTAATATAAGGCAAGCTCAGTTTTTGTATATGAAAAGTAAAAAAACTTGGCCTTTTAAGCTCAAAAAGTAGCGCTTAACTTTTATGCTAATCTCATGTCTTTTATCAATTTTTATATAATTTTTTTAACCCTTGATTCAGTTTTACCACTAAGTAAACTTATGTAACTTTATCCATACAATTTCTCCACAATTTAAAACTCTAACATAAACAAATAATTAGTTCTCTTTTGCTATCTTGTTGATCATTAAGAGAACACCTCTTAATTCCCTTTTCTTGAGTAACTTATCGTTATTCTGTCTCTTTATTCTGCAATTTTTTAATTCAGTATTTAAAACCGTATATTTTCACTTTAAATACTGAGATTCAATTCTTAGGCTAGATATGCGCACATCTGAAAAACAAGTAAAACCTATTGAGATTGATGATATCAATATCATCGAGAACGAAAAAACCAAAAAAGCGATTACTGCAGCTGCATTAGGTAATGCAATTGAATGGTTTGATTTCGGCGTTTATGGTTATGTGGCATACGTTCTCGGTAAAGTATTTTTCCCAGATGCTTCACCAAGCGTGCAAATGATTGCCGCGCTTGCTACATTTTCAGTACCTTTTATTTTCCGTCCATTAGGTGGTCTTTTCTTTGGACATTTAGGTGACAAATACGGACGTCAAAAAGTTCTGGCCATTACTGTCATTATTATGTCCATCAGTACCTTTGGTATTGGCCTTATTCCATCTTATGAAACAATCGGTTTATGGGCACCTATTCTTTTACTCATCGTAAAAATTGTACAAGGCTTCTCCATTGGTGGTGAATACTCAGGTGCTGCGATTTTTGTAGCTGAATATTCTCCGGACCGAAAACGTGGCTTTATGGGAAGCTGGCTTGATTTTGGATCGATAGCCGGCTTTGTACTTGGGGCTGCAACTGTCGCCTTGATCACACACGCCGTGGGTGAGGCACGTTTTGCCGAGTGGGGTTGGCGTATTCCATTCTTTCTCGCTCTACCACTGGGCATAATCGGTTTATATTTACGTAATCGCCTTGAAGAAACCCCTGTATATCAACAGCATTCAGAGCAACAAGCACAAAAAAGCAAACCCCAAAAATTTAGTTTCAAAGAAATTTTTGTTAAACATAAGCGTAGTTTATTGGTGTGCATTGGTCTCGTAATCAGCACTAACGTTACTTACTACATGTTGCTAACTTATTTACCAAGCTATTTTTCGCATAACTTAGGCTATTCAGAAGCACATGGTGCACTTATTATCATTGCGGTTATGGTTGGCATGTTATTTGTACAACCTGTGATTGGTTATTTGAGTGATAAGTTCGGACGCCGCCCATTTATTTTTATTGGAAGCTTTTCTCTTATTTTCTTGTCCTATCCGGCCTTTGTATTACTTAACTCTGGAGTAAATTATCAAATTTTTATAGGCTTACTTATTCTTGCTTTATCTCTCAATATGTCTATCGGAGTGATGGCATCAACTTTACCTGCCCTATTTCCAACTGAAATCCGTTACAGCGCTTTAGGTATTGCCTTTAATTTCTCAGTAGTTATCGCTGGTTTAACCCCAACTCTTACCGCAACGCTGGTTGAAACTACCCACAATCTAATGGTTCCAGCCTATTACTTGATGATTTGCGGGGTGGTAGGTATTGCTACTGCAATGTATTTAAAGGAAACAGCCAATAAGCCTTTAATCGGGGGCGTGCCTATTGCTCACAATATAGAGGAAGCACAAGAGTTACTTGAAGAGTTTCATGAAACTATTGAACAGAAAATTGAAAATATTGATCAGAAAATTCAGGAGCTTCAACAAAAACGTCAAAAACTTGCTGATAAACACCCTGATATAGCATGAGTAAAGCAACGTTTTTTATAAGAGTAGCGACTTAAATGTCGCTATTCTTTTAATATATTTTTCATTCAATTTGATAGTAAAAAATAATTAACTTAGTAAATCTATTATTAGGAATAATATTTAATAAATAAAAAAGCCAATTCTTTCGAATTAGCTTAATTACAGCAGACCAGCTTTAGTTGAAAATTGCTTCTTGGTTTTATTGTTCGCAACAATCTTCATTCTTTTTGTTATAGGTCTAACTTAGCTTTCCATTGTGACAGTTCAATTAAAAAAACACCTCAGCCTACCCCAAAACAAACTTAATACATTTATAAGTTATTTTAGAGAACTCCATCACAATTTTGATAGGTGCTTATGATAAACAGCTACACAGCAAAAGGTTTAAATCTATTATGCTTGAGTTATCTAATTGTTAAGTATGTATGATGGAACAGCAAACTTTATTACAAGAACTGAACTCACTCATTGAATACTATTCAAAAAGAACCGATTGCCCGCCTAGTCGAATACGCATCGGCTATAGAGCTTATGCAAAACTCATGCAGTGCCCGCCTTTTGCCGATGAAGTAATAAACTCGGCGCTCGATCCAAATAAGCGGAAATATAAAAAAATAAAAATTAAAATTACCAAAGATGATGATCAGTTAGAAATTGAATAGTTTGGTTAAAGATAAAAACCCATGAACTGAGCTTTTATCTTCTATATAAAACAGCTTTTAAAACTCGACTTGTACCGTGACCGTATCTTGATAAGTTCCCGCTGGTATCGTGTCTGCGTTTTCATCCACAATTTTTGTAGTAAACACATAGTTCTGCTGCGTTACTCCATTATGTACCCCCGGGTTAATTGTTGCATTTAAACTCGACCAACGCTCGTTACCGCTTCCCCATCGGTCATTCGATGAATTCTTGAAAATATCGTATTTTAAAAATGTATTTCCCGTTTGCGACTTCATGGCTCGTTGGTTGCCATTTTGCGGGGAAAGTCCATTATTTAAACTCACATAATATGGAGTATTTACCGAACAACGTATTCCCATAGAAGATTGAACAGACTCAAGCTTGGAAGCAAATGCTGCCGTACCAAAGTTTACGTCTTGAGCTAAAATTCGGCAGTCTGGCAGTACAGTAATTGAGAGTGAACCAAGCGAGTCCGCTCCACTTCCCCAGTTAAAACCAATACCTAATACCCCACGTTTAAACCCAGGGCTCTCAAAGAAGGCACCGATTCCCACAATCGCAACTGCGGGCACAGAATAGAACCATTTTACTTTTAACGGTGAGTCGGCTCGATAAACACCCGGCGATACACTTTGCCCAGCCGGAAGCCGTATGTAGAAAGGTAAATTGCCATCAGGCCCGCTAAAAAGATTGACCAGCGTAAAGCTACTCATGTCTTTTTCTTGGCCTAAGCTAATGATTTCATTGTTACTGTCTAAAATAATGGCGTTAAGTTTTTCTCCGGTCTGAGCATTGGTAAATGAATTCGACATTTGCTCAACCCGATATTTTAAATAGGTCATGTTCGCCAAAGCCAAGCTAAAACCCGTACACGACAAACCCGAATTAAACTGTGATGAGTTTTCACCGTTTTCCATTAAGTAAATAGACGGGACCGAAATAGAAGATGTACCTGAAGCGCTCACGCTACATGCAGCATGAGCCATATTTCCTGTCAACATCAGTCCAGAGAATATACATAAATGTCTGAGTAATTTTTTTGTTTTTATATTCATGGCAAAGATACCTCGTGACAAGTAACAGGTTTAACCACCACAATCTGCTGCTTGGCTTGTTCTACATCTACAGAAAAATCTGCTTTACAAATACTTTGATCCGAACGCTGAACCGTTACGGTGTTATTCGGTTTTAAATTTTCTAAATAGACAATGCCATCCATTCCCACATAAGAAGACTCTTGATCAGCTCTATATACTACAGACCCTACCGGCATAGGTTTGCCATCTGCTTGAGTCAAATAGACATTGGCAGAAATAGACTGATGAACAGGGAACTTAATCACAACGCCCGAACCGCGTTTAGCCGCTATCCGTTGTTCAACTTGTGTGATTGTAAAGTTTGAAGGTAAGTCGATTGGGTCGACGCTGTATTTACCCGAATAGTAAGGCGTGACCGATGGCACAAAAATATGGCCTTTTTTATTACTGCGGCCAATTAAACTGTTTTCGTATCTGACCAAAACATCAGGCACTTGGTTTGTATCGATCAATGCAAAAGATTCACCTAATCGGTTTGAAGCAAATAAATCACCTGCCATATAAATCAGGGAACCGGATAGGCCAAACCAGTAGTTATAGTCATGGTTTCCAGACAGACCAAAGTCAGTATTAATATAACTGTTGCGGTAATTGACGCGTGCCTGATTTAAATCTTCACTATTTTCATTAAAGCGTCGAGTTAAATCGACACCAAAACCACCTTCAGATGGAACAGAGCGGTTGAAGTTAACGTAGCCAGTATCGCCCTGCTTATTAAACGCATAACCTGAGTTAACAGTCGCGTTTCGCTGAAACAGCGGTATCGAAAGCTGAAATGCAGCACTCCATTCTTTTTCGATGAAATCACGATTGGCACTTAATGAAACAGTCACGCCATTCATATAAGTCGGTAAAACAGGCGCCCAAGACAAGTTTAAAAAGCGATTTTTAAAGTCATTCGCCTTGGTATTGATATAACCGACGCCAAAAGTTCCTGAGTTTTTGGTCGCAAAATAAGTATTGGCCGTTAAGCTTTTATTACTATTTACTGAAATTAAATTGCTATATTGCAGCCGTGAAAGGTCAGTATATTCATCATCACGTTGGTTATGGTTAATGCTAAAACCAAACCGATTACGGTTATAGCTGTATCCAACTGTATATTGATTACCTTCCAAGTCTTTCGTTCGATCTCCAGACATAGACTTATCGGCTTTACTTTGGGTAAAAGAGGCACTCAGCACACCTAAATTTGCAAGCTTGAGTACAGACCCAGCACCCAATAACTGTAAATCTGAAGAAAGTTCGGTGCGTCCTTCTACAGTCAGCCAGTCATTTACCCCATAACGGGCATCGGCTGCACTTGCAAATTTTCCATAAGAAAAATTCTTAAGTCCGTAGTCTTCACGGATTTTTCCTAAAGACAATGAGTAATCAAATAAGCCGGGCTTTAGCAAAGTATTAGAAATATAAAATGGGACCGATGTTGTGACCTGGCGCCCGACTGCATCAGTCGTAACCACAACGGCTTCTCCTTTACCGTTAATAAAAGGAACATTATTTAAAATAAACGGTCCAGACTGTACTTCTGTTGAGCTGGTCTTTTGCCCATTAATAATTAAGTCGACTGTACTTGGCAACGCGGCTTGCCCAATAAATTGTGGCAATGGATAGGTAATTAAATCTGGTCGGGTTGAATAATTTCTCTGTACCTGAAAACCGCCTAGTCGAACAGAACTTCCCCACGTCGTTTTACTACCGGTAATAATGTCACCCAGTAAAAAAGATGTAGCGTTCTTTTGGTTATCAAACTGCCAAGATGTGTCATAACGACGATAGCCATCATTATCTACAGACTCGGCGTTACCTTCATTTTTGTAATGGTTTTTGACATAGACACCAGAGTTTTTAATGACCCCTAACGGAGAGAAAAAACGCTGCTCAGTAAATAAACTACTGGTTGAACCGCCTTGATAGGGTCTATATGTATAAAAATCATAGTTATTGAGCAGCCCTATACCAGACTGAGCGACTTCCGGCTTATACCATGAGTCTTTACCCAAAACTTGAGTGGGCATCCAAGCGGGCGGAAAATTGAGCTTAAAGTATTGGTTCGAAGATTGATATTCATAACTTACATCTTTTAATTTATCTAAAGATATCCAATCACTCGCGTCACCACTAAACCCCAATGTCAAAACATCTTGATTCGATAAAGATGTGTCAGTGTTTGTTAATAACTCTTGAGGGATCTTAATTTCTAATTCATCAATCAGCTTCTTTTTTTGTATGAAGTACTCATCATTTTTCACAATCACTGGCACAACTTGCTGGACCGAATATTGGTTCACAACCAAATCTAGGTACAGTTTAAAAAGTTGATTAATTTCATTAATGTCTCTTGGTGGTGGAGGCAAATCGCCTGCGAACACAGTATTTGGAATATTTAAACATCCACCCGACAATAAAATCAGCAAAATACTTTTGCATAAATTATTATGCCGAAGGATCATGATGGATCCTCCATTTTGGTGATTTCGATCAATTCTTGTTTAATACCAGAACTGTCTACACCATAAATTTTAGATGTTTTTGACAACTCATGTGCCGTTGACTGATCAATAGCAAACTTTACAGTGCTATTTGATAAAACATAGCCAAAAGCAGCCTTTCCTAAAGAGATATCATTACCTGTTTTTGAAGTTTTCAGTGCCGAAAGACGCGCAAACTTCTGACCATTATTTTTAAGATATAGCTCAGACTGGCCTTGTTGATTGTTGCGAACTGACCACTGTAAAACCAGTTTTGCTAAAGCATTTTTTGCATTAAGTTTTTGACTTTCTTCGGTTAATCCACTGCCAATTCCTTTCCCATAAGTAAACAATGGAATTGAGTAACGCATTTGGAAACTTACTTTAGAAGCATCTTGCTCGTTGCCATCAGAAAGTCGAATTGGCAACTCATCTACAATCAAACGATATGACTGCTCTTTCCCATCTGGCAAATTGGCGCTTTTGGTTAAGCGAAGCATATGCTTCTCGCCTGCTTTAATTTTAGCTACAGGCGGGCTTGGTATAATTTCTGATTGCTCACTATAGTTATCTTTTAAGCCATCTTGATTCCATTTAAATACCCGAATTTGCACCATCGCATCGGTCTTACCCGTATTTTGAAGCCAAACCGCAGTTGCCTTTTCATTGGCTTCAATTTTTGGATAAATCGGCCAAATTAGAAAAGTTGCTTGTGCCATCACAGGTGTAACAAGTGATAATGTACTTGCAAATAAAAAAGATTTTAAAATGCCATTTTTAATAAATGCAGAATTGTTCATACAAATCACCATGTAATCATTATTGAAACAGTATCTTTATAAATTCCGGCCGCATGGGGTTCATTATTATTTTCTAAATCAACGACACCATATATTTCAAAATTTGCCAGACGGTTTGTAGGTGTTGTAGCAGGCAATAAATATTTATTACCTACAATATATTCATTGGATAAACTGCTAGAGTTATACAGTTTGTAAGATAAATAATTAGGGGATGAACTATTCTTCATACGTCTTGTATTATTTTGAAGGTTTTCACCACCATCTATAGAAATACTTACAGGTAAACTTTCCGTACAACGGATATTCCAAGAACCTTTGCTATTAATAATATTAGTCATTACTTTATTTTTTGATAAAGCAGAGTATTTACCAAAATCCATGTTTTGCTCAATATTATCTATTGAACAGCCATTTTCAATTTTAGCTTGCACTTTAAAACTTGAACTGAGCTGAGGATCTGCTGCATATATAAATTGACTAACAGATAGCAAAAATATTGCTTTAAAATATAAGTATTTCATTTTTCTTAAAACTCAATCGTAATTGGTACTATATCTTTATATTCACCCTTAGATATACGACTACCATCATGGGCTGCTTGACCAAAAATATCGATATTCTTTTTATTATTCATATCATTAAGAATAAAAGCTTCATTTGCTTTAATGACTTGTTTATTTAAACCATAGAGCAAGTTATAAGCAATAAAATCTCTACCATTACTTAAAGCATGATAATAATTTTGTGAAAATGAAGCTGGAATATTACTATCATTATTTCCTGCTCCAAATATTATTTTTACAGTTGAAATACCTGCACACTCGATCTGAAAACCTGAATTACCATTATTAACTAAACTAGCTTCTAAAACCCCTTTAAAAGCTGTGGTAGCTTCACCAAAATCTATATTTCCAAAATTTAAATTTGCTGCATTATTTTCTACAACATTATTATTAACAGAACAAGAAGGCAATAATTCAATTTGACTAGTTAATTTAGCTCCAATTTCACCCGCATTTACTAAAGAAATTAAAAAATAAGAAATTATAAATGCCGAACCACGATTGAATATCATCTTCCCTCCATTTAAAACAGGTCTACTCATCTTTGAGCAAACCTGCTACTCAATTAATTATTTCTTTTTTATATTTAGAAATTTACAGTGACTAATAGAGTATCTTTATAATCGCCTTGTGCTTTTGGTGTACCTGTATTTGGAGCAATTGCACCGAAAATTGGTACAGCAGTAGCTTGGCCACTTACTGTAGTGAACTGTTGTGGTTGGTTTACAACATAAAGGTTTGTACGTGCAGCATCACGATAAACGTTATATGCAACTACATCAGCAGAAGCAGTATTTTTTAAAGTACGGTCTGTACGTTCACCACCATCAATTGCGACTGTAAAATCAACAGGATCTGTTCCGTCACAAGTCACAGAAATATTGCCACCTGTTGCTGCTGAAGCAACTTCAGCAGTTAATACGTTGTTCCAAGTACCGGAAGTTTTACCAAAATCTAAAGTACCAAACTTGTTCATATTTCCTTCAGTTTGACTACCACCTACAGTACAGCCTGTTGAGATATTTAATTTAACGTCAACCTGTCCAGTAACAGCTGCTTGAGTATTTACCGCATAACCAGCAACTATTAATGCTGCAAGAAGTGTTTTCTGAATGTTTTTCATATTCATAACCTACATATATAATGATTAGATTTGTAGAACAAAATGAATCAAACTCGACAAATAAAATATGGCTAATCTGTTTTATATATAAAACAAATTACCTTTTACTATTGTGTGATTCTCTTCACAATTTAATAACAATTATTTAACTTGTATACACATATTACAAAAAGACTATGTTGAGTTATTTAAAATCATTTTTTTTAATCTTATAAAAACACCCGATTAAATACCCACCCCTACTTTATTAAAATGGCTAAAAATTAGAAAAAGAAATTATCTTTTTAACGATCATACTTTTTAAATAATTATTCAAATACAATTATTTATACACACAACAAAAACAAGTATTATTTGTTTTTATTAAAATAGGTAACATGACCTATTTTAACCCTACCTAAAGAAATAAAAATAAGTCATTTGACCCATTTTTTAACCATTAATTAGGTCGAATGACCTAGATTAAAAAAATATAGGTCGTTCGACCTAATTTCAGTTTAATAGAATTTAAATATTTTATTTATATTTTTTTAATTTCATGGTTTAGAATGCCTTTTTTTAAATAGTACTTACAGGCTGGATAATGATCAAAATTGATACCTTTGATACTATGCAAATAAAGAAGTCCTTTACCACTCTAAAAGGGCAAGAAAGAATAAAGCAGATCTTAAGAAATGCTGAAATAGTTTTTCTTACTAAAGGTTATTCCGGATTTAGTATGAGAGGAGTTGCAACTCAATCAAATATTAGTTTAAGTACTTTGCAACATTATTTTCAAAATAAAGATATTTTATTAAAAGCTTTACTTAATAAATTAATTTGTGACTATATACAGCGTATTGAAATTTTAATCAATTTGAATGCAAATGAACCACCTTTAATTCGGTTTATGAATATTATCACCAATATAATTTATGAAATAGAGCAACCGATCATTACAAATGCATTTAAAGAGTTTTTCTCTATTTCAGATCATTTACCCTATGTATATGAAGCTTTGTCAATCATACAAAAGTATAACCTCGAACTTATATATAAAATCATCCTCCCCATTCATAATAAAATATCTTCAGAAGAATATAAAGAAAGAGCCATTATTATAATCACTCAACTTAATGGATATTTAGTTCAACATTCGAACAAAAATACAGATGAAAATTATAAAGAATTTTTAAGAAGTATACTGTTAAAAAATATATTAAGATTAGTCAGTGAACCATAAATTTTAAAACATAGGAGCCAGTTCTCCTATGTTTTTAATATATGGTGGTGTTGTACTCAATTATTATATTACTGAGCGAAAGCTTTAATTTCACTTCGAATCAAAATATGTCGAGATGGAAAGTAAAAGCGATAAGCCAATTCGTAAGAGTCAAATAGAGCTAACTGAGATTGATGAGTTGCCCAATAATAGGCCGTCATTCCCTTTTCTTTCCTCACATTTAAATAGTAAGGAACAGCAAAGTTGTTCGAAACAATCATAAAACTCATAGTATTTGATCTAGCTATTTAGTGGTTTTGGACAAAGTCAGCTTTAATTGAATCTAACGAACGTAATATGGGCGCCAACATAAACTCCGCAATTCGCATGGCTTCTGACTCAGACTTGTGTTGAATAGCTTGAACAAGTTCAGTATGTATTTGCTGGTTTGGGTCAGGTAAATTTTTATTAGTCACTAGCTCTAAGGTGTATTGATAGCTTGAGTTTAAGAAATACTCATAAGTTGCCTGTAAAGCTTTATTATGAGTCGCCTTGGCAATTGCCAAATGTAGTTTCTTATCACTTAACATGAAGTTAGCAACATCTTGTTGATTTGTTGCTGCTCTATGTTCTAAACACGCTATAACATCGCGCATATCTTCAGGCGTGCTATGTCTAGCGGCTAATTTAGCAATTTCGATTTCTAATAAACATCGTACTTCTACGTGTTCATATAAATCAGAATGATGAATTGAATTAATCACAATTGAAAAGTCATTTTTCGTACGTACAAAAGTACCCAGCCCCTGTTTGACTTCTAAAACACCTAAATATTCTAAAATTTTAATTGCTTCTCGAATGGTGTTTCGGCCCACACCCAAACCTTGAACAAGCTCAGGTTCAGTCGGAATTTTCTCATCTACTTTCCAAATGTCATTTTTAATATTCTGACGTATGACATGAATCACCTCATCGACCAGTGATCTTTTTTGAATTTGCTCAATCATTAAAATTGGTACTAGTAAGCTTAAACATACGGTGATACTATCATCCTATGTTTAATTGTTCAATTTCTCTTTCATGCATTTTTAAAGGTTGAGCTCATGGAATTAAGTCAGACAATTTCAAACCTTATTTTTGAAATTCAAAAGCTTACTCAAGCAGTCGAAAAAATTTCTAAAACCCAAGAAATTTCTGTAGATGTCTTAGATGAGGCGATTGCCTTTAGATGGGAAAGAGAAAATAATAAAGGTTCGCTCGTCGCGATCCGTAAACCTCAACTCATTTCTTTTAATCATCTGTGCAATATCGACAGCCAACTCACCAAAGTAAAACTAAATACTGAAGCCTTTGCAAAAGGCTTGTTGGCAAATAATGTACTCATGACAGGCTCACGTGGTACAGGCAAGTCGTCTATTGTAAAAGCCTGTTTAAATGAATATCACCACTTAGGCCTTCGGGTGATTGAACTTGAGAAAAAGTATTTAGAAGATTTGCCTAAAATTATTAACTTACTGCAAGACCGTACTGAGCGTTTTATCATCTTTTGTGATGACTTGGCCTTTGAAGCCGGTGACTCAAGTTACGCAACTTTAAAAACTGTATTAGATGGTTCACTGGCCTCTAGTTCAGACAATACACTCATTTATGCAACATCAAATCGAAAGCATATGGTGGCCGAATACAATAAAGATAATACCGAGTTAAATGTCGGGGAAAATGGCGAATTACGCCCTGGCGACAGCATTGAACAAAAGATTTCTTTAGCAGACAGATTTGGTTTACAAATTAATTTCTATGGCTTTAGCCAACAAGAGTATTTAAAAACTGTTCAATACTGGCTAAATGAATACAAATGGCAACAACGCGAAACTTGGGAAACGATTCAGTTAAAAGCTATTCAATATGCAACTCAGCAAGGCAACCGTTCAGGAAGAATTGCCAATCAATTTGCCAAAATGATTGTGGGCCAAGAAATGCTAAGTGCAGCAGATTTAACGGTTTAAGTTGTTGGCTATAAAATGCCCCATAAAAAAAGCCCTTACGGGCTTTTTTTAATTAAGCAATAAATTTCAACATAAGCTGAATCACAGTTGCATTAATCAAGTCGACAAAGAATGCACCACAAAGCGGAACAATTAAGAATGCTTTATGCGATGGGCCATACATATTGGTAATCGCCTGCATATTTGCAACGGCGGTTGGTGTAGCCCCCATACCGAAACCACAGTGACCTGCTGCCAATACTGCCGCATCGTAATTTTTCCCCATTACACGGAAAGTCACAAATGCTGCATATAAAGCCATCGTCAGTGTTTGAGCACCTAAAATAATCACAAGTGGACCTGCTAAGTCAGCAAGTTGCCAAAGCTTTAACGAAAGCAATGCCATTGCTAAATAAAGAGATAAAGACGCATTACCAAAAACGTCAATCGCGCGGTCAAAAATATCAACCTTCAACACGCTTTCTAAAATATTTCTTAAGATTACACCGCCACCAAGCGCCCAAACGAAAGTTGGTAACTCAAACCAAGTTCCCTTACTGAAGCCAGTCATAAATTCAGCAAATGCTAAACAGGCTGCAAACATACCAAGCGTGGTAATTGCATTGTCGGCAGTAATTAAACGAACTTGATGGGGGTTTTCAAACGGTGCAAGATCATCTGAATTTTGTTCAACATGCGTGTCACGCTGCTGAATCTCAGCATTGGTTTTTGCTTGAGCAAGGCTATAACGATTAATGAGCAATTTGGCTAAAGGACCACCAATGACACCACCAATAATCAAGCCAAACGTAGCACTTGCCATACCTAACGCTAAAGCACCCTGAATACCATGCTGGCTTTCTAGAATTTCACCCCATGCACCTGCTGTACCATGACCACCGGTTAAAGTAATTGAACCTGCAATCAAACCAATAAGTGGGTCTAGACCCAATAAGGTTGCAAGACTCATACCGACAGCATTTTGAACAACAATAAATGAGGCTACACAAATTAAGAAGATGACTAAAGCAGTACCACCCTCTTTAAGCTTCATAAAATTGGCACTTAAACCAATTGAAGCAAAGAACACGAGCATAAAGCTGGTTTGTAATTCACTGCTAAAAACAATACTGTATCCCCAGAAAGTGTGGACAAGTAAAGAAACTACCGCAGCGACCAAACCACCTGCTACTGGTTCAGGGATATTATAACGTTTTAAAAAATCAATCCGATTGACAAGAAAGCGACCCAACAATAGAACGATGACCGCCGAAATTAGTGTATAAAAACCATTAAAAACAAATTCCATATATACTACTTTCTGATTACATTCCTAACGGATTGTAAAATAATTATATTTTATTTTTTAATATGTAAAAAAAACACAAATAAACTTTACAAAATTACCCTACCAATAAATTTTTACTATTCTTAAGAATAGCTTAAATTTTTAAATATTTTATACAAAATCATGCCCTATAATTTAATTTATCAATCATTTCAAAATCTTATGTAAAGAAATCATTAATTTAGTATAACTTCACTTTGATCTCTTAAACAGAAAATCCTGTCTTTTAGGTCACTGAACTCATCTTTTATTCCCTTTAATATCCGCAAAAGACCAGCTCGTTATTTGCTCTGGGCAACATCTTTATAGGTTTTATATTCAATGAGTTTATTGCTTAAAGTTCGACAGAATGTTCCGCAGGTACAGTCGATTAAAACATCTCTTAAAAAGCGTGCTGGTCAGAAAATACCTCACATGCTCTCCAATGCATCAGATCTGTTTTTTAGAGGGTCGGAAATTGCCCTGTCAGGAAAAACGCCTTTTGATGTAATTTATAAGCATGAAATTATAAGTTTACGACATTATAGAATTGAGACAGAGGCTTCTGCACACAAACACCGTGTGCCGTTAGTGATTGTTCCGCCTTTAGCTGTGAACATGCTTATTTACGATTTGTTCCCTACCCGCAGTCTCATACGTTATTTTTTAGATCAAGGCTTCGAGGTTTATTTAATAGACTGGGGCGTACCTACCCGAAATCAAGCCAAATACAATTTTGGCACCTACATAAAAGTCTTTATGCCTGAAATGTTAAAGCAGGTCCGTATACATAGTAGACAACAACAGCTTTCATTACATGGCTGGAGCTTAGGCGGCGCACTTTCACTTTGCTATACCGCGTTATTTAAAGATAAAGATATTAAGAATCTAATGATTCTTGCTTCTCCGATCGACACACATAAAGCAGGTTATATGGGTAAGCTCTATGGAAGTCTGACTAAACCTGCACAGTGGGTCCGTAAGCATACGCCTTTTCGTATTCGCCAACATGTACCAAGTGAAGTGTTTCATATTCATGGATGGCAAAACACACTCGGTTTTAAATTAACGGACCCCATTGGCAATTTAAAAACCTATTGGCAACTTCTTAAAAATCTGGATAACCGAGAATTTATTGTTGACCACGCTACCTCTAGTTCATTTATCGACAATATGCTGGCCTATCCGGGTGGCGTTATGCGCGACATTATTTTACGTTTCTGGATTGATAATGAACTCTCAACAGGTGTAATCAAATTTGGGGAACTTACAGCTTATTTAAAAGATATTGATTGTTCAGTGTTGGCTGTAGGTGGAGATACAGACATTATTGTGACCGCCGATGCTGTTAAGCCTCTTATGGATTTAATTAGTAGCCAAGATAAAACATTCAAAACTGTGCCCGGCGGCCATATGGGCGTAGTGTCCGGTAGCCAAGCTCCGACCTCTGTTTGGCCTGAAATGAGTAATTGGCTGGCTAAGCGTTCAGATTAATCAATTTAAACGTTAATGAAAAACCAGCCTGTTAAACCTTAGGCTGGTTTTAATGCACACTAAATTTTTTAAAGTTTTTGCACAAATCTTCTAGAACTAATTTTATCTCTTTTATACTGTTTCAGGGGCTAAAATTAAAAGTTTATAGGTCAGTGCTTATGAGTAGTAACTGGGTGGATATTTCAAAAGATACCAATACGGGTATCGAAACAATCCGTGCTCATTTTACTGGCCATGCTTATGATCCCCATTGGCATTCAAGTTATTTAATTGGTGTAACTGAATCTGGTATTCAACAATTTCATTGCCGTAAAAAGCAAATCAATAGTCATGCTGGGCAAGTTTTTATGCTTGAGCCAGAAGAAATTCATGATGGACATGCGCCTGCATCTGATGGTTTTACCTACCAAATGCTTTATCTACATCCAGAATGGTTAAAGCAACGCCTTCAAGGTTTGTTTCACAACAGCCCCGATCATTACGAACTAGTGATTGATGCGCCATTAAAATCCGATGATCAACTCGCAATCATTACTTCGCAAGCATTTCGACACTTACACTATAAAGAAATGAATATTGTGAAAGACAATAGTCTAGATGTGCTGATTCAATATATTGCCCAAGGTAAATGGTTAAAAAAAGCTTCTCAATCTTCTTGTATTCATGTACCCCAAATCGCCCATCAAATCCGAGATATTCTGCATGATCATTTATTTGAAGATATTGGGTTAGAAGATATATCACGTATGGTGGGACTAGACCGTTACCATATTCACCGTTTTTTTAAATCAACTTTTCATTTAGCTCCTCATCAATATCTTATTCAACTTAGGCTTACTCGAGCACGTGATTTACTCGCTAGAAGTATTTCTCCAGCACAAGTTGCTTCTGATTTATGTTTTTCAGACCAAAGTCATTTAAGTCGTTGGTTTAAACGCTGTTATGGACTAACACCAGCCGCTTATAGAAAAATCTGCACAAATCTTCAAGATTAAAAATCTTAATTATTTCATCTTGTCTCTCCCAATTAACTAAGGTAGACAAGATGGAAAACCTCACTGCATTTTCATTATTTGCAATTGTTGCCTCAATTACTCCAGGCCCGACCAACTTTATAATTTTAAGTTTAAGTAGTCATTATAAAATTTCTAAAACACTTCCCGTTATTTTAGGTTCTTGTATTGGAGCAGCCTTACTTGTATTAGTGGTTGGTATTGGCCTTGGCTCCACTATTCTTGCTTACCCTGTTATTCAAAAAATTATGACATGGAGTGGTTTAATCTGGCTTACCGTTCTAGCTTGGAAACTATATAACTACAATCCTGTTATCTTTTTAGAAAAAAATGAACAATACCCTCCTATTGGTTTTAAAGCTGCATTTTTAATGCAAGCGATTAATCCTAAAACATGGATGATGGCTTTTGCAGTTATTAGCGTCTATACAAAACAGGGACAAGATATCTTGATAAATGTCTCAATTTTATCCTGCATTTTTTTACTTATAGCATTTCCTTGTCTCTACCTATGGGCCTTAGTAGGCAGACTAAGTACTCGACTTTTTTCAAAACCCAAACATATAAATATTTTTAACAAAATAATGGCTATTATATTACTAGCCTCAGTCTGGTGGCCCATGTTCCCTAGATTTTGATCATCCAAACCTAATCAAAATAGATAAGGAAATCTATTTTTAACAAACATATTTTAAATTTATAAGTTCAAATTATTACTTCCCATCATACAAATTATAAAAACTCATATTAATTAACTTTTTAATAACAATATTTTTAATTCATCAAATTTTATTTAAAAATAATAATTGAATATCTGATGTTACTTTTTGTTATTTATGTAAAGACCATCCCAACAATAATTTTAAATAAACATATGTAAAATATAAATTTTTATTCATACAACTTTGTAAAATTAGGTTATTTTTTATACAAATGTAGGCAATGTCTCACAATTATGTAAGCCAAAACTTACAACATAATTGATTGTTTTTCCTATAATTAATTTCAGTACATATAAGCACTCTTTACTATTAAATAGAAAGCTGAATATTAATAAAGAGATCTGGAGAAAATGATAAAGTCATCTTTATTAATATAAAAAGTCTCAATAATAGAAAAAGAATCTCAAAAAATAAATATGTACTATCTTTCCTCTGGAAACAGAGGAAAGATTACTTTTTAAATCTTCAGATAGGATATAAAGAATGTTTATTGCAAAAAATATATTTGTATATTTACTATCAATGTTAGCTTTATGCTTACTAATTATTCTTTTTAACTATCTAGGAATGAATCAGACACTAAATCTCATCATTTCTTCAGCGCTCTTTGGAATATTTATTACTTGGTACTACAAAGGAAGCGGACTGTGTATTGCCCTTTTTAGCTTTTTTTACTGGGCAATGTTTGTGATTAGTCAAAGTTTAGAAGTGATATGGATGCTGTCGATTTCAGTAATTGTCTATTTAGTCATGACACAAATCGTACCTAAACTCAAACACATCCATATCGGTATCGCATCTAATAGCTAGAACGGGTTTACTCCCCTATTCACCATTCCAACTTTTTTAACCGTATTCATCTTAGTTTGCTCTGCAATTAAGAGTTCATTTAAGAAAAATTTGAGGTTTTGCTGGTTCAGCAAAAGCGGGTTAAAGGTATTCTCTCCCATGTTAAGAAAGAAAGCTTCAATATTTGTATTACGCTGCACGTATTTCATTGACCAACGCTGAAAAGAGTGTTCATCAATGGAGTATGTGCATAACCATTTAATATTATAATGCCTTTGATCTTTTTGAATTTTTTCAAATAATCTTTCAACGACCTCTTGTTCGCCTTCTAGACATTGAAAAAATGCATTATCGGCATAATAAAGCACCCCACAAATCCCGTTTAAATCGTTGAAATCACGAGCTTCTGTCAGAATATCACGTAAATCTTGTAGCAAATCTTCATTTTTTTCATTTCGTTGGCTGGCATAACACAGGCGAACGTTCATAAGACTTCCGTGAAATATAAAATTTCATTATTAATGGAATTTTCAACTTAACATACCTTTATTTAAAATACTTTATATTTCATTATTATAAAAAATTTATAAGCTTGCTTATTTCAATAAAAAAGCCCGAATCTAGTTCGAGCTTTTTATTTAAAATGAAAAATTATTTAACACGTTCAATTTGTAATACTTCAATTTCAGTCGGTTTAACGCGGTGGGTATCAACCTCACCTACAATACGCACTTTATCTCCAACCTTTAACTGCCAACCATTTGCCAAATCATCATCGACATCAATCACGATTGAACCTGTTTTGTCTTTAAATTCATAATGGTCGCCAGCAATATGCTTAACGATAGTACCAGTTAAGGTTACCCCTGTTTCATCAGCTAAAGTTTTAGCTTTTGAAACAGTGACTACATTTTTTGCTGCTTGATTAAGTAAAGCGGGATCTGTTCTTGCAAATGCTGCACTACTAGTTAATAAAACAAGTCCAGTGAGTGTGGTGAATAATATTTTTTTCATGAATGTTCTCCTCGTTATTTTATCTATAGCTATCTAAACAATTTGTGAAAACAGTGAGTTTTAGCTTTTGTGACTTTTTGTGTCATCGTGTCAGATATACAGCACTATTGTTGAGAAGGTCTTTGCGTTGGCCTAGATGTTTGTATGGTCATAATGAAAAAAAACCACATCGGGTGATGTGGCAAAAAGGTATAGCTCAATGAACACTAAAACACTATGTATAACAGAGGATCTGAGTTTAGAATATATTTTAATTATTAAAATAATCTTAAGAAAATAATTTTAATTAAAGATTTTCTAAAAATTTTGATAAGCCTTCCGGCGCTCTTCCTTCGAGTCGACTACTGGTAGTTACCCGAACTAAATTGCTCCATGTAATATTACAGCACTGCCTTATCAGTTTTTGAATGAGTGAAACATCTTCATGGCAAGGAACAGGCTCAAAACCGCCTACTTGCATATAAGCAGCAGCACTAAAACTTAAATTTGCGCCATGAATATGGTGATGATCCATACAATCCTGATAATGCGATAAATATTTTTTTTGTTTCATAACTGATAAACGGCTAAGGTCATCTAAAGTCACAATACCGCAAATTGCATCTGTAGGTTGATGCAAAATCTGGCAGCGTAACCAGTCAGGGCTGACCACACTATCAGCATCGGTACAGGCCAGCCAAGTTGCGCCGTTTTGAATAAGTTGGCGGATACCTAAGTCCCGTGCTTTTCCGACACATGCATAATTGCATTCAATCCAGCTTACTCCGTAGCGCTGTACAATTGAGCGCGACTGATCCGTACAACTATCAAGTACAACCATAACCTCGACTTGTTCATCCGGTACTTTTTCAATCGCCTCCTGAATTGATTGCAAACAGGCGGGCAAATGTTGCTCTTCATTATGCGCTGGAACTACAACACCTATTTTCATCGTAATTGTTCTCGCTGAGCTATTGATGAAGGATTAACCGTCCAAACATCGACCATAAAGTCCGGATCGTTCAGACTTAAATAGTGATGAAATGGAAAAGATTGTTGAAAGCTTTGATGGACTTTTTGGGCATTCAATTCAAAATCCTGAATATCATGTCGCCAATGGCAACACAAAATTTCCCCTTCCGGGTTTAAGGCCTGCTTTAACTGTTCAATAAACTCACCTAACTCATCGAATGTGAGGTAGTACGCCACTTCGCTAATTACAATCAGGTCAAATTTTTGTTCATAAAAATCTTCAGGTATTTTTCTATTTTCAACAGTCACATGTTCAAATGCTTCTAACCGTTGGGATGCGAGCTGAACGGCTTGCTTCGACACATCAATACATAACAGACGAGCAGCGCGCTGAGCCAGATAAACACTTAAATGCCCATTTGAACAGCCAATTTCTAAAACTCTTTCGTAGTGTGGTCGCGTTAATAATGCAAGGCAGATTTGTCTTTTACGGGCTTCATACCAGTGATAGTCATAGCCCCACGGGTCATTATTACTACGATACAACTCTTCAAAATACACACGAGAATGAATCACTCAGATATACCTCATAAGGCATTAAAAGACGGCTAATCGCACTTGAGGATAAAACGGCGGAATTTCCTGTGCTCTCATCGGCTTCAAGTTGTGTTTTAAATTGCATAACCGCCTGATGTTTTTTAATTAACTGGTTTTCAGTTAAGGCATAAGCTTTTGCTTTGGACCAGTTAATTCGTGTGTCAAAAGGCTCTGCCCAATGCCATGCCCAAATCAATACATGCAAACATAGTAAGTCCCGAGCTTCGGCAAAAGCTTGTACTGTTTTCCCGACAGCCTCATGATCTGGATGGCCATCAAGTGCATAGCTACAAATTAAAATATCTTCGGGCTGAACTATTTGGCTAAGCGCCTGATTCAATTGATCAGTCTGTAAATGAATTTGACCATCCATTAGATTTAAACCAATCCGTTCAGAAAAAGCTGAAATACCTAAAGTGTTTAAAGCAGCCAGTGTTTCTTGCGGACGTAAATCGTTCAATTGGTCAGGAGTATATTTCACTGAATGAGGATGGCTTTGTGTTCCATTACTGACTGCCAAAATGACAATATGACAGTTTTGCTCAACTAGCTGCTGCATTAAACCACCACAACCCAACACTTCGTCATCAGGATGCGGAGCAACAATCACCACTCTTTTAGACTGAAATAACTTTAAATTCAGCTGATCTAAAGGATTCTTTTTAAATGCCTCAAGCCACATGAATTCGGGTGTACCTTCACCTGAAATCATACGGTCCTCTACTAAGGGATGCTTCAAAGTTCCCATAAGCTTTTCTCCGGTAAACAGAGCTCAGCAATAGACTCATAATCAAAAGCCGCATGGCTCTGTCGGATAAATACTGGTAAATCAGCGATGAGCTGTGAAAATGTAGGCTCTTCACAATAAGGACGCGCGCCCAAAGCTTTACCAACGAGTTGAATAACACTCTGGCAGCATTGTTCTGTTTGGGCACGTAATATACGGATTTCACGCTCATGGCTGAGCGCAGGCTCATCATCAATGAGCTTGGCAATATATTGAAAATACTGTTTGGTTACAGAGAGCTGTTGAGCCAACTCCCCTAAATACATTTTTTTAAATGCGTTTGGGTTAAGGGTGCAACTTTTATGTAAGAAGCTAACCAAGCGTACCGCGGCACCATACCAACAAGCCGCAACACCAGCAGCACCATGCCAAAAACCCGGACGCTCCAAATAGCAATTTGGCAGTCCGATAGGAATAACAGGAGTATTGTCAAAATGCACTTGAGCTGTTTGGGTTCCCTGCATACCGACTGCTTGCCAGTGGCTCAAGTCAACATGAACAGAGAGATGAGCCAAATCAACGATACAAAGCTGTGCTTGGCCTTCTTTGTCCTTATAACTCATTAGGGCTTTTTGAATAAACTCTGCACCTGAGCACCAGGTTTTTATGCCATTACAGTGATTGTTCTGGACCTGTACAGGTGCCGGCCCGCCATCTGCTGCCCATACCGCCCAAGTTTGGTCATCGATTTCGTCTTGATAGCCCAATTCATTTAGAATACTTAAAGCATCATGATGTGACTCAAATAATTTAGCGAGACTTAAATCATACCCTGCAATTTGAGCAAACAATTGCCATCGCTGATAGGTATGACCTGAAGCTGGATAAGGCAAACTTTTAGATAAACTTACCAATTGGTAGAGTAAATCTTGGCGGAGCTGACTTTTGTTTTCGGCCTGAGCATGTTCAAATTCATTCAACATACTCAAGATTGTCATATTTATAGATATTTTAATATTCATTACAAATAATTATTCAAAAGTATTCACTTAAACATATCGAAATAATTCTGTTTAATTAAAGATATAAAATGTAATAAAAAGATATTTTCTATAACTTTATTCAATGAATATTTCTTTTTATTTCATTGTTACCTAAATATATCGCTTAAGTGAAATTATAAAATAATCATGTAAGGTTTATTAAAAATTAAGGATTTCTGCCGTTTTATCCAGTAATTTAGTTTCTACCGTTTTTCTATTTCCAAAGAAGAGGTCAAAGATGAATACTTTAAATATTAATGATATTAAAAAACATGCAGACGTTATTGCTTCTTGTGGCACCAAAGTAGGAACTGTTGATCATCTTGAAGGTGAAAATCAGTTAAAACTCACCAAAGATGAAAATGATCAACATCATCTTATCCCTACTTCATGGATTGGGGAGGTAAAAGAAGATCAAGTCATTTTAAATAAAAACTCAGAAGAAGTTAAAGAAAACTGGCAAGCGATTTAAACGTCTTTGCTTAGTTAGCTTTTAACTCTTTATATTATTATAAAAATCCAACTACAATTAAAATAAAATAATTAGAATTAAAAAAGTAAAAAGCTCCTTTTTATTAAGGAGCTTTTTATTTATATGGTTAAAAATTAATTTAATATTTATAAATTACTCTGATTGATCGCAACCGAACGGGTTGCTTTACGCTTTCGGGTCACAAACAAACCGCAAACCACCACACCTAAGGTTACACCTAAAGATAGAGTCGTTTCATAACTATAGGCTGGTGAGAAGAACATATAAGCCAATACACTTAAAATAATGATAATCACAAACCAAGTCAGCCATGGGAATAACCACATTTTAAATGGAATTTCCGCTCCAACTGCTTCTAGCTTATGTCTTAAACGTAGTTGTGAAAACGCA
The DNA here is from genome assembly GCF_027855275.1 of Acinetobacter sp. AOR12_HL. Lineage (NCBI taxonomy): Bacteria > Pseudomonadati > Pseudomonadota > Gammaproteobacteria > Moraxellales > Moraxellaceae > Acinetobacter > Acinetobacter sp. AOR12_HL. Next base: position 23,855 of record NZ_JAKTIJ010000020.1, read on the forward strand.
ATAACCAAGTACACGAGTAAAGCAATTGACCCTGTGCTTGAGAGCAATAAGCCAAAGACTTTTCCAGGAAATACATAGTTTATGACACAGCACACTAAACCAATAAAAGTTGAGGAAAACACCGCAATTGCTGGTACACCAGCATAGTTCACTTTAGTGACTGCCTGCGGTGCTTCATTGCGTGTTCCCAAACGAAATAACATACGAGAAGACGTATAAATTGCGGCATTCATACAGCTCGCTACGGCGATAAACACGACCGTATCAATGATGAGTTTAGTGCCCGGTACGTTTAAGCTCATTAAAACGTATTGGAATGTCCCGTACTTTTGTAAGTCCGGTGAACGCCAATCGACAAGTGAAACGGCAATAAACATTGAGACCACAAAGAAAAGAATAATACGGTACAGCACCAAATTGGTGGCACGTCTAATTTTTTGTTTAGGGTTAGATGACTCGGCTGCGGCAATCGAGACAATTTCCACACCAAAGAATGAAAATGCCGTAATTAAAATGGCAGATAAAATGCCTCCCATGCCGTGCGGCATAAAGCCAGCGTTGTTATATAAATTGGCAACGCCGCTAACATTTTTTGCTAAAGGCCAAACACCTGAAATTGCCAAAATACCAATAATAATGAAACCAATAATGGCAACGACTTTGACTAATGAAAACCAGAACTCAAACTCACCAAAACTTTTGGTACTAAAAAAGTTGGCTAAGCTTAAGAACACAATAAAGCAAAACGCATAGATAGAAACTGAAACGCTCGGAAACCACGAATGTAAAATTTCAGCACCTGCAATGGCTTCTACCGGAATCGCAAGTACCCAAAACCACCAATACAACCAGCCAATGGTAAAGCCTGCCCACGGGCCAATTGCTTTACGGGCATAGGTAGAAAATGAACCGGTGTCCGGCTCTAAAACGGCCATTTCACCTAACATACGCATCACCAGAAATACCATAATGCTGGTAATCAGGTACGCAAGAATCACTGCGGGGCCTGCCTTGGCAATTGCAGAAGATGAACCGACAAATAAACCAGCACCAATAACACCGCCAATACTAATCATTGTGATATGGCGATTTGAAAGTCCTTCGCCTAATTTTTTTGTTCTATCATTATTCATATTTCATTCCTTAAAAATATATCCATCAAAACGATCTATTACATTTCAAAATCCTACAGTCATGAAAAAAGGGAAAACTGCTGTTTTCCCCTTGTTGCAATAATTAATTTAAAGTTGGCATTGAAAATTGTTTTGCTTCACGGACTTGAGCAGATGGCCAACGCTGTGTAATAGTTTTACGGCGTGTGTAGAAACGGACACCATCTGGACCATACGCATGTAAATCACCAAACAACGAACGTTTCCAACCACCAAAGCTATGGTAAGCAACAGGAACTGGTAAAGGCACGTTAATCCCCACCATACCGACTTGAATGTGATTGCTAAAATAGCGTGCTGCTTCACCGTCACGAGTATAGATACAAGTACCGTTACCATATTCATGGTCATTAATGAGTTGCATCGCTTCTTGCATGGTATTTACACGCATAACTTGCAACACAGGACCAAAAATTTCTTGTTGGTAGCTGGTCATGTTTGGTGTGACTTGATCAATTAAAGTTGGTCCAACAAAGAAACCTTTTTCATAGCCTGCCGGTTTTGCATCGCGGCCATCGACCACAATTTTTGCGCCTTGCTGCTCTGCGCTTTGAATATAAGCCTGCACTTTGTCTTTATGCGCTTGGGTAATAAGTGGCCCAAAGTCGTTGCTTGCATCTGCATAGTGGCCGAACTTCAATTTTTTCATTTCTTGAGTCAGCTTATCAATCACAACATCGGCAACTTCATCTCCAATGGCAACCGCAACCGAAAGTGCCATACAACGTTCACCAGAAGAGCCAAAAGCTGCACCTAACAATGAAGTTACCACGTTATCAATATCGGCATCAGGCATAATAATCGCATGATTTTTTGCACCGCCTAATGCTTGGCAACGTTTACCTGTTGATGTTGCGGTACGGTAAATATATTCAGCAATTGATGTTGAACCCACAAAGCTGACTGCCTGAATACGAGGATGATGCAATAAGGCATCTACCGCCTCTTTGTCACCATTCACCACATTAAACACGCCATCAGGTAAACCTGCCTGTTTTAAAAGTTCAGCAAGGAATAAAACCACAGAAGGTGCTTTTTCAGAAGGTTTTAAAACAAAGCAGTTACCGCAAACCAGTGCCATTGGGAACATCCATAACGCCACCATGGCCGGGAAGTTAAACGGTGTAATTCCAGCAACAACACCTAGCGGTTGGAACTCACTCCATGAGTCGATATCTGGTCCGACATTTTTTGAAAACTCCCCTTTTAAAAGCTCTGGTGCGCCGCAAGCATATTCAACATTTTCAATACCACGTTGCAGTTCGCCTTGAGCATCATGAGAAATTTTACCGTGCTCTTGCCCAATCAAAGCGCAAATCTTTTCGGCATTTTGCTCTAATAATTGTTTGAACTTAAACATGACACGTGCACGTTTAATGACCGGTGTATCTCGCCATGCAGGAAATGCTTGTTCGGCCGCCTGAACTGCTTCATTTACCGTTTGTGCATCTGCAATTTCGACTTCTTTACTAATTTCACCCGTCGCAGGATTGTAAACTGGCTGTTTTCTTGCCGTTTTAGATACAATTCTTCCTTGAATGAAATGCCCTAGCACTTTTTTGGCTTGTTCACTATGCGTACTATTTTCAGTTGAAACTTCGTCATAGCTAAAATCTTCTAGGCCATTTGTCATTGTTGTTACTCCTTACTACAATTAGTTTTCAAATCAAACTGCATTTTTCATTTAGATTTTGAAGATGGGTCTGTTGACATTACAGACCCCGATAAAATGCCTAATAAACTTTAATTCACTTGATAAAGTGCATCGCCCACAGCATTCATTAAGCGGTCAATATCTGCTTCTGTACTATTAAACATTGGACCGAACTGAAGCGTGTCGCCACCAAAGCGAACATAGAAACCTTCTTTCCAGAGTTTGATACCAAGCTCAAAGCCTCGGATGGTGGCATCACCATCACGCGGAGCTAACTGCAAAGCACCAATCAAGCCACAGTTGCGAATATCTAAAATATGCGGTGCGCCTTTTAAACCATGCAGCATTTTTTCAAAACTTGGTGCCAATGCTGCCGATTGAGCCAACAGGTTTTTCTTCTCTAAAATTTCAAAGGCAGCTAAAGCGGCAGCACAAGCAACCGGATGTGCCGAATAGGTATAGCCGTGAGTAAATTCAATGGCATGCTCTGGTAAGTCTTGCTGCATAAAGGCAGAGTAAATTTCATGGCTTGCCACCACTCCACCTAAAGGAATAGCACCATTGGTCACCTGTTTCGCAAAATTCAAAATATCTGGTGTTACCCCAAAATATTCTGCTGCCGTCCACGTTCCTAAACGCCCAAAACCTGTAATCACCTCATCAAAAATTAACAAGATGTCATGCTCATCACAGATTTCTCTTAAACGTTGTAAATAGCCTGTTGGCGGCACAATACAACCCGCAGAACCAGAAATAGGCTCCACAATGACGGCTGCAATATTTGAAGCATCGTGTAGCTCAATTAACTTAAGCATTTCATTGGCGAGTTCTACCCCGCCTGTTTCTGCACAGCCTTTGGTAAAAGTTAAATTCGGCTGCAAAGTATGAGGTAAATGGTCTACATCCATCAGTTGTCCAAACATTTTACGGTTGCCGCCAATCCCACCTAAACTTGTCCCCGCAACGTTCACACCATGATAGCCACGGGCGCGACCAATCAATTTAGTTTTACTTGGTTTACCTTTAATGCGCCAATAGGCACGTGCCATTTTTATAGACGTATCCGCCGACTCTGAACCTGAGTTGGTAAAGAAAACGTGTTGTAGTTTTTCAGGCATATGCTGAACAATTTTATCTGCCAGCTTAAAAGACAATGGATGACCAAATTGGAAAGCCGGTGAGTAATCGAGCTGACCTAACTGAACATTTACCGCTTGTTGAATTTCGGGCAAGGTATGACCTGCACCACACGTCCATAAGCCTGAAAGTGAATCGAATATTTCACGGCCAGAATCATCAATCAGATAAGACCCTTTGGCACCCACAATCATACGTGGGTCTTTAGCAAAGTTTCGGTTTGCTGAAAAAGGCATCCAGTGTGCCTGATAATTTATGTGCATATTATTATTAGGTTGAACCGCATCCAAAGTATGTTCAGAGTCGCTGAATTTATCCGTATCAAACATAACCATTCCTGTTTATTTTCAAATTATGGTTTGAGTGTACATAGCGAAATAAGTTTGATAAATTCAAATTATCTTGAGTTTAGATTTAAAAAAACAAAACTAAATGAAACCTAAAAAATTAAATCAAGTCACTGATTTTGATATAAAACTTCTCAAAATTTTTAAAACGGTTTGCGACTGTCACAGCTTTACATCTGCAGAAAGTATTTTAGGTATTAGCCGCTCTGCAATTAGTTTGCATATGAGTGATTTAGAAAATCGTCTGGGCATTCGGCTGTGCCAACGTGGCCGTGCCGGCTTTGCCCTGACCGATGAAGGACGGGAAATTTTAGAATATATCGAAGTGCTGACAGCAGCCATTGAAGACTTCCGTTCTAAAGTCAATCAAATGCATAACCGTCTTAAGGGTGAATTTAATATCGGCATTATTAACAACCTTGTGACTATGCCTAGAGGCTATATCACCAACACCTTGACACAACTTGCCGAGGAACATGCCGAGGTTATTATTAATATCAGTATGAGCACCCTTTCAGATATTGAGTGCCGTGTACTTGATAACCGTTTGCACGCAGGCGTTATCCCCCTTGTTACGCCTTTGTCTGGTTTAGACTATTTTGATTTATATAGTGAAAGTTCATTTTTATATTGTGGCAAAAATCATCCTTTATTTAACCAATGTAGCAACATTCATTTAAATGAATTAAAAAAATGGCAAGCAATTCTTCCTAATTATGCAATTACCTCGGAAGCAGCCAAGTTACATCAGCTTTTAGACTGTAAAGCGACCGCAAGTGACCGCGAAGGTATTGCCTTTCTCATTTTAACCGGAAAATTTTTAGGTTTTTTACCCGACCACTATGCAAAAAAATGGGTTGAAGACGGTGTTATGCAGCCTGTTTTAAAAGATAAAATGCACTACAGCACCCCTATATGCTTAATTACTCATAAGGGTAAAAATCACAATAATATTTTAAAAACCTTTATGGAAATGCTTGAGAAGCGAATAGCTAACAATTAAAGGTACGTACTAATATTGAAATAAAAAAGCTCCACAAAAGGAGCTTTTTTAGAATCTTGGCAGAGGATCAAGGACTCGAACCTTGACGAACGGTTTTGGAGACCGTCATGCTACCATTACACCAATCCTCTATAGACAATTAAACCATTCAGATTTAATCATAAAAAAAGCAAGATCATCGTCTTGCTTCTTTCTATGGTGGGGGCGAAGAGACTCGAACTCTTACACCTTGCGGCGCTGGAACCTAAATCCAGTGCGTCTACCAATTTCGCCACGCCCCCATCTGGGACATTTATTTAAAATAAATGTGGCAGAGGATCAAGGACTCGAACCTTGACGAACGGTTTTGGAGACCGTCATGCTACCATTACACCAATCCTCTTCCGAGATCTAGATGTCTTAACATCTATATCAAACTTTAAGACTTAACTTAAAGTGGTGGGGGCGAAGAGACTCGAACTCTTACACCTTGCGGCGCTGGAACCTAAATCCAGTGCGTCTACCAATTTCGCCACGCCCCCGATGGCTGTGTATATTAGCGATAAGATCTAACAGTGACAAGTGTTTTTTTTTCAAAAAAAACTGACCGAGTAATTTGTATACAGTTAATAGATCAATGATTTTTATCAGGTTGAGAGCGCTTTTAAGCAATTTATCGCTTCATGTACATTTGAAAACCGGTTTTGCTGCTGTTTTTGTAACAAGTCTGAAAGTAGTGGCAAGAAAATTTGGAACGAACTTGGTAATTCCACATTTAATTTTTGACAGTGCAATACCGCCCACTCATGGTAACTATTTGCTTGTAAACGAGTTTGTGTTAACCATTCATACAATACGATTCCCAATGCATATAAATCACTTTGAACGGTTTTATTGGCACCATGAAATAGCTCTGGCGCCATATACCGTGGTGTAGCATCAGTTATTGGATCAGGGCTTGAAATAAGTCGTGTTTTTTCAAAGTCAATTAAATAAAGCTCTTGCTTAAACTTTCGAAAATGTTCTTTTTTAATATCACCATGAATCCATCCTAACTCATGAAGCTCTGCCAACTTAACAAGTGCCAGATAGATTTTCTCATTTATATTTTTTAAATTTTGCTTTTGATCTAAATCATCAAACCAACAATCTGTATCCGGTAAAACTAATACTCTTCCTTGAAATTGTAGTTGTTGAGAAACAGTACTGCCCTCAATAATTTTAAATGGCAAAAGCCAATTCGCTTTTTTATATGTAATATCTTCATAAAATTGCAATTCATGCAAAAAATCTTGCTCACTTTGAGCATGTACATTTGGCAAATGAAATTTTAACCAGTAGGAATCAGCATCTATAGTACATGTCCATAGATGCCGTCCTAAAGCTTCACTTCTAGGCTTTGTCACACATTTTAGGTTTTCTATATGAGAAGCAAAATCATGCTTCAGCATAATAAGATTCTGGCTGTTGTTCCTTTTCTTCAAAACGTAAAACTTCTAAACAGTGCTGAATCGTTTTACCAATACGCGCGTGCGTTTCAATAGAAGAGATTTTTGGCCAAGTCGCGCGCTCGCCTTCTCGCTGTAAACGTTTAAACAAATGTGGGCGTGGGTTTTGTAGCGTATAGGCATAATGTTTTAAGCTATATTTAGCAATAATATTAACATCACCATAATAGCGCTGCCCTACTACGCCATATCCATGATCGAGCAGTCTTCTTACGGGTGAAATTGCACCTAATCTTTGACGTGTAAAGTCCATCAGCCCCATTGAAAGTACTTTACCTTGGCGTCTTAAAATTCGTTCAGGCCAACTTAAAACGTCTTTACGGAAACGGCGCGCATCATCTTGCATAAACGGTACAACATGCGGATTCACTTGACTGGCAATGGTGTAGTTTAAATTATAAAGTCTTGCCATTCTTTCTTGTGGGAAATCGCTACGTACACTACCGTCTACCCATTTAGTATTTGCCATATATGGAGTATGTTCACCATCATAACGCTTACTGGTTAAACGCACAGGTGGAAATAAAACTGGCACAGCACAAGAAGCCAATACTGCACTCCAAACCAAAACATTTGGAGTCATAATCGCATTCATAATTCGAGGGTTTTCAGTTGCATCGTACGGCGCAACAGCGACATTAATATTCAAACCTGATTTTTTGAATGCTTCTTCAAAAGTAAGATCACCTAAATTTTCAATTAAGAATTTTTTTAAATAGTGAACATCGGCAATCCCACCATTCCCTTTTATAAGTTCACGAAGTTTTCTAAAGTGAAAAGCATCACTAAAAAATTGCTCACCATTTAGCAAGTTTTGGATATCTTCACTGGCAGAAATTCCCAACATACCCGTCATAATGGCACCCGCACTTGAACCAGACAGGACTTTAGGCATTAAATCTTGTTCAATTAAAGCTTTACATACACCAGTATGAAAAAGACCTAAGGTTGCTCCGCCCGAGAACATAAGAGCAGGTTGTCCATATGCTTTTTCACAGTTTTCAAAAAATTCGATTTTTTCTTTTCTTTGGAATGTAATACATTCACTAGATGCAATGTAAGCCAAACTTTGGCTGACTTCTTCAATATAATCTTCAATTAATTTTTTTGTGCCTACATGTGTGGCGGCAAACAACATAGGGTGGCCAATATTTGCAATATCGTAGGTCAACCCTTCTTTTAAAAGATAAATCAAATCTAAAGTGCGGTGCTGCTGACGGTATCTTTTCAGTAAAGTGTAACGATAAGAAATGAGCTCGGCATCGAAGTAAGGCGAACTATTATCAAACTTCCACTCTTGTGCCCCAGTTTCTTCATCCAGTTTTAATGCAAAAGACTTCCACTCTTCATAAGATTCAGCCATGTCTAACTGACGTTGTAATTTTTTGATACGGTAAGCCTGATGCGGATTCATATCACTTCGTATTTTTTCAAACATATTTCGTCCTCATCTTCACAGATGATTTTACTGAATAGACATGACAACACTATGCGCGGTCTGAACATTTCAATCAATTGCAAAACCGATAAACTGCATGAGTCGTATCTTTTTTGTCAGCTTGCAAATTTCGGTGTTAGTATCCTAGTAAATTACTGTTTAACATGATTGATTAACCATGGCTACCATTGATTTACCCGACAATTTAGTTCAAACCTTATCACTTGTATTAAATCAGTTACAGCAGGTCTTACCTGAACCGAAACAAGAGACCGATTTTACTGCCCCTGCTTTTAGATGGGAAAACCAGCAGCTTAAAGCCATTTATACACCTAAAAATATTTACCTTGATGACTTAAAAGGCATCGAAAGACAAAAAGAAAAGATCATTCAAAATACTTTGCAGTTTTTAAATGGCTTACCAGCAAATGATGTACTTTTAACGGGTTCACGTGGTACGGGTAAATCCTCTATTGTTCGTGCTTTACTCACGGAGTATGCACCTCAAGGATTACGTTTGATTGAAATTGAACGTGATGATTTAGCAGACTTACCGAAAATTCAAAAAATTATTCAAAACCGACCTGAAAAATACATCGTCTATTGTGATGATCTAGCATTTAATGCTGAAGATGAAAATTACCGTAGTTTAAAAAGCGTATTAGATGGTTCCTTACAGTCGGGTTCAACAAATTTTATTATTTATGCGACCAGTAACCGTCGTCACTTATTACCTGAGTTCATGCATGAAAACACCCCTGTAACCAAAGTAGATGTGCCTCAATATACTGAGCTTCATCCGCAAGAAGCGATTGAAGAAAAGATCTCTTTGTCTGACCGTTTTGGTTTGTGGTTATCTTTTTATCCAATGGATCAAAACTTATATTTAGAAATCGTAGAGCATTATCTAGATAAAGCAAACATGCCTTTTAATGATGAAGTTCGTGCTGAAAGCTTGCGTTGGTGCCAAATGCGGGGTCAGCGCTCGGGTCGAGCTGCTTATCAGTTTTCTAAGCATTGGATTGGTTTAAACGCCTTAAAAGATTTGTCTAACAATTAAATAAAATGTCCCGCAAAGCCTTAGCTTTGGCCTATAAACCGCTTAGCTTTGGCAGTTGTTTTTCATAACCTAAGACAAAGATAGCCCTTCTTTAGGTTTATATATGAAAAAACAATTGCCAAAAATTTCTACAACAAGTAAAGCGCTTGCTAAAAGTTTATTACTTGCACAAGGCGTTTTAGACCAAGCAAAAAAATATTCAACTCTTCCTTTTACTCAAACTCATATCATCCGTCCAAGAATTGACGAAAAATATTATAGCTGGACACACTACGGTATCTTTTTCCCACTTTTACCAGAGCCGCATCGTTACTTAAATATTATGATTTTAATCGGTACACCAGGTGCACTTGCTTTTGATCATGATGACATCATCACTGGTAACCCGAGAAAAACCGCTACTTTCTTTTCAAGCACAGCTGCTCTGGAACAAGCTTTACTGAAGGCCTATATCATTCCTGAAGATACAAAAATTAATAAAGATGGGACCTTAATAGAACTAGGACAGGAAATTTTAATTCAAGGAAAATTTCCACACATCCATATTAATGGACATTATGATGGGTTTGATTTCGACTTTGATATCGATATCACTTCATATGTTTCATGGTTTATAAAAACACCAATCTATGATCATTTTAGTTTATTGGCAAAGTTTAAAGGTTTATTAAACTATCAAGCAAAACACATTGAAACCCAAGGACTTTGTACTTACGAATATGCACGAGCAGTGGGTCCTCACTCCATTACAAACAAACTTATTCCTGATGCATATAAACTGCCACTTGATTTTTTTACTTATCAAATTATCAATTTAAACGAGGCCACTCAACTTCTTCTTACCAAAGCCGATATTGCAGGACAAACAGCTGCATACACCCTGCATATTAGACATCTGGACCAGCCAGCTGAAATTTACACAGATGTAAGCTTTGATATTATTTCGCATCAAGTTGATGACTTCGTTTCACCTAGTGGGCAAAAAATGCGACTTCCAAAATATTTTTCATGGATCGCTCGAAATGATGCAAAGCAAATTATCTTAAACATTCAGGCAGAAATTGACTGCCCATTCCGCTATGGTCATGGGCGAGGTTATGCAAGTAGCTATATATTTACTGGTCATTATTTTGGCAATGAAGTTCAAGGCCGTGGATACATCGAATATATTGATATCGAAAATCCTCAAGCCTTTGAAAATGAATAATCTTACTCAGGAATAGTAAGTTCAGTCATTGGCCATCTTGGTGTGGTCGTTACAGCTAAACCATCATGCTGACCTGCTTTTAAACGCTGATAACCTGCAAATGCAATCATTGCACCATTATCTGTACATAAAGCAGGCTCAGCATAGTAAACCTGAGCTTTAATTTTCGCCAATGAAGTTTCTAACTGTTCACGTAATCGTAAATTTGCACTTACCCCACCAGCAATTACTAAACGTTTAAGACCAGTTTGCTTTAAAGCTTTTACAGATTTTTTTACTAAGGTATCTACAATGGCTTCTTGGAATGAAGCAGCAATATCAGCATCACGGTTTTCGCCGTTCAATTTTTTCAACTGAACAGAAACTGCCGTCTTTAAACCACTAAAAGAAAAGTCTAAGCCCTGATGAAGCATTGGGCGTGGAAATTCAAATGCTAAAGGATCACCAGATAACGCCAACTTAGCAATATTTGGTCCACCTGGATACGGCAGATTCATCATTTTTGCGACTTTGTCGAAAGCTTCACCTGCCGCATCATCAATTGACTCACCTAATAGCTCATATTGACCAATACCATGAGCTGCCATCAATTGTGTATGACCACCTGAAACAAGCAATGCAACAAATGGAAACTCAGGCGGTTGGCTTGAAAGCAAAGGGGCCAACATGTGTCCTTCCATATGGTGAACACCAATTGCTGGTTTATTAAGTGAAAATGCTAAAGTTCTTCCAAACAAGGCTCCGGTCATTAACGCTCCCATTAAACCCGGGCCACGCGTATATGCGACTGCATCAATTTCCTGTTTCTTAACACCACTTTGTTCAAGCAGCTGATTCATTAAAGGAATAAGCTTACGAACATGGTCACGAGAAGCTAACTCCGGAACCACACCACCATATTCGGCATGAAGTTTTATCTGGCTATAAAGAACCTGTCCCCGTAAGCCGAGTTCGCTATCATAAAGTGCCAACCCTGTTTCATCACAAGAAGTTTCCAAGCCTAAAACAATCATCAAAACTGCCTTTTATATGAGTCAAAATATTGCAATCGCTATTATAGACTTGTGATATGAGTTGTAAATGAGTAAAATACTGACCTTCACTTGTGATCTGGCGCAATGGTGTGCCTGATCTTATCCATAATCTAGAGGATTTTACATGCCACAAGTTAAGTTGAAAGAAGGCGAACCAGTTGACGTAGCTATCCGTCGTTTCAAACGTTCATGCGAAAAAGCTGGTGTTTTAGCTGACGTTCGTAAACGCGAATTCTACGAAAAACCAACTCAAGAACGTAAGCGCAAAAAAGCTGCTGCAGTTAAACGCTACCAAAAGAAATTGGCTCGCGAATCTGTACGTACTACTCGCCTTTACTAATTAATTTGTGATTGACTGCTAACATTATGACTACTTTAAAAAACCAAATTACTGATGCATTAAAAACTTCTATGCGTGCCAAAGATATGGCAACAGTGACGGTTTTGCGTAGTCTACAAGCAGCAATTAAGCAAATCGAAGTCGATGAGCGCATAGAGCTTGACGACGCTCAGGTTCTTGCGGTCATTGAAAAGCAAATTAAACAACGTAAAGAATCGATCAAAGCCTTCGAAGGTGCTGGTCGTGATGATTTAGCTAGTAAAGAACAAGCCGAAGCTGAGGTTTTATCTCAGTTTCTACCAGAAGCTATGACTGAGGAAGAGCTTGATTCTCTCATTGAGCAAACGATTGCTGCTCAAGAAGCAACTAGCATGAAAGATATGGGTAAGGTGATGAATTCTCTACGTCCGATCATAGCCGGGCGTGCCGATCCTGCTCAAGTTTCAGCAAAAATTAAAGCTAAATTAGCTTAATCCCCTCTCTCTTCTTATATACCCTTAAATTAAACTTTTTCTCGTAAGTTTAAGTATATTTGTGCCTGTGAAAATTCCAAAGTCATCCTAGACCTTAAATTTTCATTCGTCGCTCATCTTGCATTTGCTTTAATCGACTATCAATTCTGGCTGACATGGCCTGATTACCTTTTGCAAGACGTTGTGCATGCAACATCGATTTAATTGCATCCTCTTCACTACCAGACCAGTACTGTGCTTCAGCACGATATCGCAATACATTCACAGCTCTTAATGGCGAATTTTTATCTAAATTGGCGGCTTGTTGTAATAATTGCCAACCTTGAATATCTCGGGCATTTTTATTAATAAAACGCTGCACCAAAGTTTGAACTTGAGCATATTTACCTTGACGCAATAAAACCTCAGCCAATTTGTAGCTAAAAGCTTTATTTTCAGGCATTGTCATTTGCAAGGGAGCAATTGAATTATAGGCCTGATCAAGTTTATTCTGGCCTAAATAAATATCTGTTTGAATTAAGGCGACTAATGGCTTACCGCTTGATTTCGCCTGCTCCAACGTTGCTTGGGCTTGAGTATAATCACCTTGTTTAAGATAGAAAGCCGACAAAGCCAATAAGCCTGCCAGATTTTTTTGCGATGCCAGACTTTGCAACTGATTTTCAGTAGCTTCTCCAGCAACCACCATGGTATACCATTTTAAAATTTCAAAATCGACATCATATATTCGACTTTTAACTTTAGGCATCTGGTTTGCTCTCAAGCGAGCCTCACTCATACGTTCAGATGTAAGAGGGTGAGTCAGCCAAAAATCTGGTAAAAAACTTACTCGGCTCGTCGCTCTATGCATCGTTTCAAAATAATCCGCCATGCTTTGCGGGTTATAACCAGCGGCATACATATATTGCATACCAATTCGATCCGCTTCACGCTCTTGATTACGACTATAAGTGAGCTGTTTATCAAGAAGTGCTGCTTGTGTACCCAACATAACAGCGGCACCAGCGTCTCCACCAGCCTGAGCAGCTAAAGCCACCCCTGCCAACAAACCAGCCAAGCTTAAAAGGGTTTGTCCTTTAAAAGCTTCTTCCGAACGACTAAAGTGCCTTTGCGAAACGTGAGCAATTTCATGGGCCATTACCCCCGCAATTTCATCAATATTTCGTGCCGATGAGATAAGTCCAGTATTTAATGCAAATAACCCACCTGGAACAGCAAATGCGTTAATTTGAGGGTCTTTAATTACAACCAGGGCAATCGGCTGCCCCAGTTGAGTTTCACTTAAAATATTAGAGAAAACTTGAAAAAACTGATCTTCTAGCCATACATCCTGTATAACCGGCATTTGTTTATGAACTTCACGAAAAACTTTTTCACCAATAAATTTTTCTTTCTGTTGGTCGAGCAGCCCTATTCCACTTCCAATATTTGGAATTTCAACCTGTCCAGAAGCTGGCTTGGGGTCAAAAGGATTAGCGTAAGAGGCATTTGTTATCAAAGCCAAACTTAAAATAACTGGCAAAAATTTCAAAAGTTCTTCTCTTATTAAAAATTAAAATAACAAAAAAGCCCATCAATATCATGCTTCAGTTATTTTGCATCATATCAACAGGCTTTCACTATAACATTGAAAATAGACTATATTTGCAATGAAGTGTTATTCATCCTTTACACAAAATTAGGATTCACTAAATATCTAGGCGTCTTGTCCTCTAGTGCTTCTACCAAGTTTTTATAAGCTAAATTTGCCATTTTCTTACGTGTTTCAGCTGTAGCAGAACCTACGTGAGGCAAAGTGACAACGTTCGGCAAATTGAAAAGTGCAGATTCTTGCAGAGGTTCTTTCTCATAGACATCTAAACCAGCCGCAAAAATAACTTCATTTTGCAATGCTTCAATTAGGGCTTGCTCATCGATAACTGAGCCACGCGCAATATTAATAAATATGGCATGCTTTTGCATAAGCTCAAATTGAGCCTTACCCATTAAAGCTTTAGATTCCGCATTTAAGTCAACAGCCGTCACTACAAAATCAGATTGTTGTAATAATTCTTCCAACCCCAGATATTGAGCTTTTAAAGGTTCTGCCAACTCAGGTTTCTCGCGACGATTATGGTAAACAATATTCATGTTAAATCCATAAAAGCCACGACGTGCAATTGCAGCTCCAATATTACCAAGTCCAATAATACCTAAGGTTTTTCCAAAAACATCGAGACCAAACTGCTGTGGCCCAACTGTTCTTTTCCACTCACCTTGTTTAGTCCAGTGATCTAGAAAAGGGACTTTTCTGGCTGCACTTAATAACAAAGTAAAAGCAAGATCTGCGGTCGTTTCAGTTAAAACATGAGGTGTGTTTGCTAACCAGATTTTTTTCTGATTTAAATAACCAACATCATAATTGTCATAACCTACAGTCACAGAAGAAATAATTTTTAATTTTTGGGCAGGAGAAAGATTACTTTCATTAAGCAAACGACCAGCCCCAATCATGCCATCAGCATCTACTACTTCTTGTCGTATCTGTTCATTAATATCACCCAGTTTAGGGTTCAATACGACAACATGGTAATCCTGCTGTAACCGAGACAAAATTTCCTCATCAATTTGGCTAAAAACCACAACCTTTTTCATGTAAATCCCTACTACTCATTGTTATCTTGCATAAGTTGCCACAATCTTTTCTTAAGAAGAGGCTTATCTAACATTTCTTTTAAACTAGCTAAATGAATAATATTTGCATGTTGAATATAGGTACATTTACCCAAACATAAAATCTTTTTCTCTGCCGCTACAGCATCTAAGAAACCTTGAATATAAGAACCTACCCCTCGTTGATCTTGATAGGCTGCCAGAGGGAAAGGCCATCTTAATTCAGAATATTGTCCCACCTTCGCCTTTTGTATATTTGCCCAAAGTTGTTTTTCTTCTGCTTCCAAAGCCGTTACATCAACAAAAATTACACATTTTTCAAGACAATAAGCCTGTAACTCAAATGGAGTAATTGTCTCTTGCTCAATGACTTTAGGTTTTTCTACAAGTATCTCTGGCTGCGAAACTTCTGCAACTACTATTGGTGACTCTTCCACCACTTTAGGAATTTCAAACACCTGTGGCTGAGTGTTCTTTTGCTCAAAAGCAGGAACATCTATGGTAGGTACGGTAATTGACTCATGAGGTTCAACAACCTGATCTCGCCACAAAGTATGGGCATTATTTTTTTGGCACACTTGTGTTCTAGGAATCCATACGTCTATTCCTAAAGTTGCCAGTATATTTCTTTGCTGCCCAATCATGTCTAAATCAGTACCTCTAATCTACACACATTCTAACGGGCTTCTGTTTTTTTTTCAGCGTTTTCTTTTAATGATACTCTTTGGAAACCACATATGTTTCTTAAATAATCATAACGCTATTTTTCTTCTGCATTTGCTCTACAATTTCATCAGACTCAAAACCAAATCGCCAATAGAGCAATTCAAGCACATCAAGTTCATCTTGAGTAATAATGCGATCACTCCACAAGCACATTTCAGCAATTGCCAATATACTTAAGCGGTCACGAAGCAATAGCCCAGCAATATCATTTAAAATTTCTGCCAAGTCTAAAGGTTCATCCGAAATTTCATCATAAATATGCATTTCATCAGGATTAAGCAAAGAACGTAAGATACGTTCGCGAACCTCTAACTGATTCGGACTATTGATTTGTTGCACATGAAGTAATGCATCAATTAAACGAACAATTTGAGGTTTTACCTCTTCAAATGCTGTCGGCAAATGAAGTGGCATCAAGTTTAACTCGTACTTAACACGCTCCAGTAGAAGTGCATCAAGTAATCCAATTTCCCCATCTTCTTGAATAATTAGTGCCAGTTTAGTCAAAAATTGACGAGCAATACTGGCAGGCATATGACCAATATTTTTACATGCATCATGAAATATCTGAATATGAATACGCCCATCAAGATTAAGTAAGGCATCCACAATTGCATGGCTTACTGGCGCATCTTGTGGAATAAATTCTCGATATTGACGAATCATTAAAATAGCAACCATCACCTCACGCGAACCAGTCGCAGTTTGTAATGCACGTTGAATAAGTTCAGGGCGCTTTTTATTACGACGGATATCACTGCTTAACGGTTTAATTGCATCATTCAAAGCAAAACTGATTGGAGAAAGACGCAACAAAGGCAAAGGTTGTGGAGATGACCACGGCGTATAAATTTCAGTCTCAGATTCTTCTAGTACATGGAACAAACTAAATAAAGGACGATTTCGAAGTTTCTTTAAATTTTCTAATTGCAAATCTTGTAATAAAGTTGGGTTAAGCTCATAAATACGTTCGCGAATACTTGGGTGAATATTCATCCAGCTTTGCGGGCTAAGTGAATTCGCAAAACACATATGTGCAATCGATTCAGAATAAGCACTATGAATCTGCGAACCAGAATGGTGAACGTAAATACGCAATAAAGTTTGGGTATTAGTGCTATTTTTTAATAACCGCATCGTTTTTTGATCATTGCGAAATGTACGACCACTTAATGTTAAATATTTAATAAAACGAGTGATTAAAACACCTAAACTTCCCGCCAACCAAATCACACCACCTACGGCTACAAATACAGTCTCGAACTTATGCTTATAACCCGGACTGTAGCGCTTAAACCCTTGTTTGGCGAGCTTACTCCCCCACTGACTAAAAGTAATCAAACCACTATATAAAATTTTTAGTTTAGTATTTTCTACTGCTTCACCCGATAAAATCTGGTTAAATTCATGACCCAATAAGCCATATAGCTCTAGCTCATCAAGGTTCTGTAAGGCACCCCAAGTTAAAATAATTACAATATCATTCGAGTGAAAACCTGCCGTTAATGCATTAACACCTACTTCATCAGGTAAAACATAAAGTGTTGGAACGTTCAGGGAAAATGTTTGTGCCAGATGTTCTGTAATTTTTAATGCGGCATGTTCTTCTGGTGTACTTTCACCTTTTACCAAACGACGAGCTTTCAACTGCTTGGCAAGTGAATGGCCACCTTTACGCAAAATATAAAGTTCGGTCACCACAGACCAAACCATGATAAAAAGCAAAAGAGCAATAAAATATGGACTTAAAGCATGCCACCAAATTGGCTCGCTATAATCAAAGAAATGAACAAGTAAACCTAAAATTAGATTTAAAATAAAAATAGTTAAAAGCACAGCGACCAAACACATAGTGATGGACCATGCCATATTTTTATTTTCGATTAAATAGTGGCTTACTTCTTTCAATGTAAATAATCCCAATTACATTGTTAAGTTTCATCATAAAAGAAAAAAGCGGGAAATACCCGCTTTTTTCGGCTATTTCTATTCTTCTTTAATACCGGTCAAATCTACTGATGCTGCATCAATATTGACATCAATATAACCATCTTTTTTCTTTTTCGCAGAATCATTACGTTTCTGCTCCAAATTATTCAGATAGTCTGCATCAATTCCACCAGTTACATAGATACCATCAAAAACAGAGCAATCAAACTCGGTTAATGTAGGTACTTTACTTGTACGTACAGCGTTCTTCAAATCTTCCAAATCTTGGAAAATTAAACGATCAGCACCAATAATTTCCTGAATTTCTTCTACGCTGCGCTCTGAAGCAATAAGCTCAGTTTTAGCAGGCATATCGATACCATATACGTTCGGATACATCACTTTCGGTGCAGCTGAAGCAAAGTATACTTTTTTCGCACCTGAGTCACGCGCCATTTGAATGATCTCATTACACGTTGTACCACGCACAATTGAGTCATCCACTAATAGAACGTTCTTACCTTTAAACTCTAACTCAACAGGGTTTAATTTCTGACGTACAGATTTTTTACGCTGTTGTTGACCTGGCATAATGAAGGTACGACCGATATAACGGTTTTTCATAAAACCTTCACGGAACTTCACGCCAAGAATATTTGCCAACTCTAAAGCTGAGGTACGGCTTGTATCTGGAATTGGGATAACCACGTCAATATCATGGTCTTCACCCCAGTCACGCAAAATTTTATGCGCTAATTTCTCACCCATTTTTAAGCGAGCTTTATAAACCGAAATACCATCAATAATTGCATCTGGACGAGCAAAATAAACATATTCAAAAATACATGGACGGTATTTTGGATCTGCAGCACATTGCTTTGTAAATAACTCGCCGTCAGCATTAATGAAAATTGCTTCACCCGGAGCAATATCGCGCTCAATTTTAAAGCCAAGCGCTGTAATCGCTACAGATTCTGATGCAATGATATATTCCATCTCGCCTTGCTCAGTTACACGAGAACCGTAAATAAGCGGACGGATACCATTTGGATCACGGAAACCAACTAAGCCGTGACCAGTAATCATTGCCACGACACCATAAGCACCTTGGCAGCGCTCATGTACACGCGAAACGGTATGGAAAATATCTTCCGGTGTAGGATTTAAAGTTCCTATCTTTTGCAACTCATGAGCAAAAACGTTTAAAAGAACTTCCGAATCAGAGTCCGTATTCATGTGACGCAAATCTGTTTTGAACAGGTCATCATGAATTTCTTCTGCATTCGTCAAGTTACCATTATGTGCAAGTGTAATACCGTAAGGTGAGTTCACATAAAATGGTTGAGCTTCCGCACTGCTCGAAGAACCGGCAGTTGGATAGCGCACATGACCAATACCATAATTACCAAGTAATGCTCTCATATGACGAGTATGAAAAACATCACGTACCATACCGTTATCCTTACGAAGGAAAAGACGGCCTTCATGGCAGGTTACTATTCCAGCTGCATCTTGCCCACGATGTTGCAACATCGTTAATGCATCAAACAACATTTGGTTCACTGGCGATTTACCGGCTATACCAACAACTCCACACATAGCAACCTCGCAGACAAGCTAGGAATTAATAAAAAGGATTCTTTGTTGAATGGTCAGGTCGAAGTTCTGTTTCCTCCGACTCGTCCATTGGTTTTGGAGAAGTGCGCGTTACACCGCCCCCAGATGTTATCTGATGAAATGCCTCACTTGCTGCATCTTTAGAAAGCTCTGTCGCTAAAGGTGCATAAGGCAATAAAAACTGGATAAATTTGGATTGTTTCCAATGAGGCGAACTTTCTACCCAAGGACCAACACCCTGCATGGTAATAAGAACAACCAATAAACCTTTCAACGAACCAAAAGCACCACCTGCTAAACGATTTAATGGCCCCAACTTCAAACTTTTCAAGAGGCCATTTAAAAATGCAGTGACGATCCAAGTTAAAACGATAATTAAAAGTGCAATAAAAGCGAAAGCCGCGATCTTTTGAACCACCGGATCCTGACTTAAACCTGACATTGACGGAGCTAGAAGAACAGCATATTTTGCACCCATAATTAATGCAAAAATCCATCCTACCAAGTTCGCAAAGGCTTTTATAAATCCTTGTCGCAAACCGTTTAGCCCCCCAATGAGCAAAAGTATCAGAATGATGATATCAATGGTGTTCATGTTCAATTAAGTCATGGCTTCAACACATTGCTTCACAAGCGTTGGTCCCGTATAAATCAGACCACTATAAATTTGTACAAGCGTTGCTCCAGCCTGTTGTTTCGCTGCAGCTTGTTCACCCGACAAAATACCGCCCACACCAATTAAAGGAATTTGTCCTTTTAATGTTTGAGCAAATAAACGTAAACATTCCGTACTTTTTTCAAATACAGGTGCACCCGACAAACCACCTGACTCATTACCGTAAGGAAGGTTCTCTACCCCTTCTCTCGATAAGGTCGTGTTCGTCACAATAAGACCATCAATTTTAAAATCTAATAATTGTGCCGAAATAAATTCAACATCTTCAGCTGTTAAGTCTGGAGCGACTTTAAGAACTAAAGGTACATAGTGATTATATTGCTCTGCCAACTCAAGTTGACGTGCTTTTAAGGTTTGCAATAATTCAGTTAATGCATCACCACTTTGCAAACTACGCAAATTTTTAGTATTTGGAGACGAAATATTAACCGTAATGTATGAAGCGTAGTTATAAACTTTCTCAAGACAAATCAAATAATCATCAACGGCTTTTTCGACAGGTGTATCAGCATTTTTACCAATATTAATCCCTAAAATGCCTCTAAATTTTGATGCTTTAACATTCTCGATTAGCTTATCAACGCCATCATTGTTAAAACCCATACGGTTAATAATAGCTTTAGCTTCAGGAATACGAAATAAACGTGGTTTTGGGTTACCAGATTGCGGGCGAGGTGTAATTGTACCAATTTCAATGAAACCGAAACCCAACCCAGCTAATGCATCAATATGAGCACCATTTTTATCTAAACCGGCTGCCAACCCTACCGGATTAGGAAATTCGATTCCCATACATGTAGTTGGCTTCGCTTCTACGGTCTGGCGCATCATGCCTAGCTTATGCGCTTTATCAAGCATGGATAATGTTAATTCATGGGCACGCTCTGGTGCTAAACTAAACAACATCGGGCGAGCAAGTGAATATAACATACCAATCACAGTCTACTGATTTTAGGTACGCATATTATAGGCACAGGCAGCACAAAACACCATGCTTGACACAAGCATATTTTGATATGTTATTGAACTGTCGCTGTTAATTTAATCTGACCTTCACTAGAAACCATTTCCATCTTTTGAATACTTAAGCCCATCTGTGCAAGTTGTGTTAAAAAGTTAGCTAAAATTGCATAATTCTGATGTGTTACAACAATTTGTAACTGTTCTCCATTTTGCTGGGAAGACACAGTTAAACCTTGTTGCTGAGCTACTCGTTGTATTTTTCCAGACTTATCTAGTTCAAGCTCATTGGCAGGCTTCATCGTGACTGCATTACTTTGCATCCATACCATCAAATCTTTTAAATCATTTAAACGTTTTTGCTGTTGTTCTGCTAAGGAATGCATTTTCCAAAGTGAATATCCAACAATGACGACTACAACAAAAATAGTAGTAAAGACCACCATAATACGTTCACGGACAGTTAAGCGATCTAAATATTGAACAATTTGTTCAACCCACTGATCGAAGCGGTTTTGCAACTGAGCTAACATTTTCATTATTGTATTTTCACCACCCCAATCGCACCACTACCATCAGCTTGAACATTACCTAACTCAGCTTTAAAACCTTGTTGATTAAGTTGTTGGGTTAAAGCTTGCAAATCATCTGCTGATTTTGCTTTTAATGCCATTGTTAAGATTGAAGCATCATAATTGAGTTGCTGAGCTAAAATCTGTCTTTGCATTAAAATAGGCCCAACCCGGCTTAACAGAGAAAGTGCCTGGGTATCACCTTGCTGGCTCATTCTTAAATGACTTTCGAATTGTCCTTTAATATTTTGTTCAATCACACGACTAGATGGACCAAACCAATATTTATATTGCTCAATTGCCTGTTCAGCAGTCTGATCTGCCACCTTTTTCAATTTTACCCAACGCAATAAGTCATAGCTAAACTGCACGACAATAATTGCTAGAACAACGGCGGCACAAGCTTTCCAATAATTAGAAAAAGTACGTTCTTGCCCTTTTGATTTTGGCAAAACATTAAAAGGATGCTGCTTAGTTTTATCTAAAGGCTGAAATTGATAAACAAACTCAGAACGTTGCTCTGCGCTTGAGGCAGCTTCTAAACTCTCTAGTTGCTCTGCTGTTAAACCGCTATATTGATAATGTGTTTCGGCTGACTGGAACTCTAAAAAAAGCCCCAAGTCATCAATAGAATTACCTAACCACTTATTCTCACGCACCAAAAGCTGATGACCAATATTACACAAAATAACTTGCTGAGCTTGTGGTTCAGGTAAAACTAGAAAATCTGGCAACAAAGCCACAAGTTTGGTTGGTAACAAAGCTAAAGAATGTTGCCATGTCTCTACCGTCCCCTGAGCAACACCTAAAACAGTTAACTGATCGGCATGAAAATGGTGAACCACTTTCATGTGATCAATCGGTAAAGTCACAAACTCTTCAAGTAGATATTTAACCCCATCAGCGCCAAGCTGTTTGTAATGGGACTTTGCCATCGTTTGCTGAAGCATTTGAGCATAACGACTCGGAAAAAAGACCGTAGCTTCTTTTCCTTGATGTATTTGCAAGTCTTGTATTAATTGATCGAGACTTGCAGCCTGCAACCAGTTTTCTCCGTTAGACCAATGCCAAACTCCATTGGTTTCAGGCATCCATATATACAGCATGTGGGCTAAATAACCTTTTTAATTATATTGTGGGTATAAAACTATTTTTTTGTGTTGATAAACCATTTGCAATAACAGCTTGATCATAAATTCTAGCTTCAGCAAGTGCAAATGGATTGAAATTTTCATGAGTAAGTAACTCTGCAATATGCCCTACCACATTCATATGGCAAACAACCACAATCGACTCATAAGGAATTTGAGATAGCCATTCAATCGCTTCTTTTGCATCATCGTCAGGCTTAATTTTGTCGCATAACAACACTGGCACATCTTTAAAATAGGTCTGGATATGCGCCAACGTTTCCTGAGCACGCAGCAAAGGACTAGCAACAAAAATATCTGGTTTTACAATATCCTTTAAAAAGGTTGCCGTTTGCTCGGCCTGTGCATGTCCACGCGCAGTAAGGGGACGTTTAATATCATTACCATTTACTGGCGGAGCAGCTTCCCCATGACGAACTAATGTCAGTTGCATAAAATTTCCTTGTAAACAATTCCTGCATTATAACCACAATTTATGACATTTATTCGTCAGACTTCATGATGAGGTAAAACAAACTCAACATCACTACGGTGTCCATTTTTCATAAGAGAAAGTGCAATATTTAATGGTGGAGCGCCTTCAAAAATGACCTCATATAAAGCATTGGTAATTGGCATATATACGTCTAGTTCTTGTGCCTTGCCACGCACCTGAACAATCGTGTTAATACCTTCTGCAGTTTGACCTAATTCTTTACTCGCTTGTTCAAGCGTTTTACCAGAACCTAGCGCATAACCAATTTGATAATTACGGCTTAATGGACTATTACAAGTCGCAAATAAATCACCTACTCCAGATAAACCTAAGAACGTAAGTGGGTTTGCACCTTGTTTTACCGCGAAACGGCTCATTTCAGCCAAAGCACGCGTTAAAATCATACTCTTGGTATTTTCACCAATTTTATATGCTGCCCCAATTCCCATAGCAACGGCATAAATATTCTTAAGGGCACCGCCTAACTCAACTCCATGCACATCATCGCTACCAAAAACACGGAATAACGCACTATGAAGAGCATGCTGTACGGCATAACGGACGAGTTCAGAGTCACTTGCAATTACAGTACCAGAAGGCATACCTGCCATAATTTCTTTAGCAAGATTTGGTCCTGACAACACACCATACGGCACTTCTGGTAATTCTTCACGAATAATATCGCTCATGAAGCTAAATGTTTTAGCTTCAACACCTTTGGTTAAAGACACCACAGCTTGCGCGGTAATGTAAGGTGCTATTTGTTTTAAAACGTCACGGAATGAGTGGCTTGGAATTGCAACTAAAATAATATCTCGGTCACATACTGCTTGCTCAAGATCAGAAACTGCACGTAATGAAGATTCTAAAGTGAAGTCTGGTAAATAACGTTTATTAATATGGGTTTTATTAATTTCTTCTGCTGTTTCGGCATCACGAATCCAGATCATGGTATCGCAGCCATTACGAGCAGCTAAATTTGCCATAGCTGTACCAAAGCTACCGCCCCCTAAAACGGTAATACGTAATGCCGTTTTTTTATCGACCGCAACAGGTTCCACCAAATCTGTAAACTTAAATTCAGCCATGCTTTATTATCCTATTTCTTACTTTTACAGACGTTAAGCCTGCCAAACTTTTACGAATTCTTTACTATCAATATCTGCACGTGAAGCAATTGCTTTAGCTGCTGTGCCGACATAAATAATACCTGAAATCAAATCATGCGGTTGCAGACCTAAATGCTGTTTTAACCAGTTTGATTCGACAACGGCACCACTACGCCACATGGTCGAGAACCCTTGAGCTTGTAAAGATAACAAAAGATTTTGTACTGCTGCGCCTGTACTCAAAATTTGTTCGAAGTGTGGAACTTTCGGATGATCTTGTAATTGCGTAAGAGCTAAAATAAGTAGCGGAGCTCGAAAAGGATGTTGCTTCACTCGTTCAAGCTGTGCAGGATCAGACTCACCCAAATCGACCAATGCTTTTGCCAGAACTTCACCAAAAGCAGCACGTTGGTCACCTGACACAATTACAAAACGCGTTGGCTTAAGTCTATGATGATCTGGAGCTGTTAAAGCTGCCTGAAAAGCCAACTCTAACTGGTCTGTATTTGGGGCTGGCTCAACTAATTGGCCAATAGACTGACGCTGATGAATATTTTGGTGAATTATTTGTATTGCTGAATCCGTCATTAATATTAATCTAACTCAAAAATTCGAAATAGATTAGCATAATCTACCGTTAATCCACCATTGAATCTAGCTTATAAACTTAGTGAATTCATAGTTTGACATTTTTTAATACAAAACATCAAAACTCATACAACGTCTTCAAAATCAATTAGAAAACTTATGTTCAAATAACCCTATCTTTTGGTGATTAACTTAGGTGCATTATGAAAAAAATAATTTTAGCGAGCGCAATGAGCGGTGTTGTTTTATTACTAGGTGCTTGTGCAACCACGCCTAAAAACACTTTAGCAATTCAAAAAGAAAATAATCAGTTTGAAGTGACTGGAATTGGCAAAACCAATTTAATTGCAAAGAATAATGCGGTTACTGCGGCACAAAAAACATGCTCTAAGAGCACAACGCCAGTTATTGTTGATGAAAAAACGTCTTACCATGGGGTTTTAAAAGATGTGGTAAGTGAAAAGACTGGTCAAATGGTAGAAGCTGCTGCGGGTGTCATCGGTACTTTAACGGGTAAAAATGCATCTTTAGCAAAAGATGATGACTATCAAACAACGCTTACCTTCTATTGTAAAATAAATTAATCAAAAAAAATCCCAATCAAATGATTGGGATTTTTTATTAGCAATAACCATCTAGTCGGGTTAGAGGCAATTTCTTACCAATTGCTTTTTCAATTTCGGGTAAATAGAAAGCATCATCTTCAGATAAGAAACTAATACTTACCCCTTGTGCCCCTGCACGACCTGTACGACCAATACGATGGACATAATCATCAGACTGCTCAGGCAATGTAAAATTCACTACATGTGATACGCCGTCTACATGAATACCACGACCAGCAACATCGGTTGCGATCATGATGTTATGCTTGCCTTGCTTAAACTGCTCCAACATTTTTAAACGTTTATCTTGAGCAATTTCACCAGATAGCATCCCCACTTTGTATCCATCTTTTTTCAAATGGTCGTAAAGACGACGTACCTGATCACGGCGATTGGCAAAGATCATAACTTTATCAATTGGCTCTTCACGTAAAATATCTTGTAAAAGACGATATTTATCCTGTTTAGCCACAACGTAAACACGTTGTTCGACATCATTATTGGTCTTTTGTTCAGGTTCAATTTCAACAGTTACTGGTTCAAATAACCACTGTCTTGCCAAGTTCAAGACATCATAACTAAATGTTGCAGAGAACATTAAGGTTTGTCGTTGTTCCTTACGTGGTGAATAACGCACAATACGTTTTACCGAAGGAATAAAGCCCATATCCAATAAACGGTCAGCTTCATCAATCACTAAAAATTCAATTTGATCGAGCCAAACTTCTTTTTGTTCTACAAAATCAATTAAACGCCCTGGTGTGGCAACCATGATATCGACAAAATTAGCATCAAGTTGCTTCTTCTGCTTATCGAAATCAACACCACCTAATAGGGTCACTAGGTGTAAATTAGAAAATTTTGTGAGAGATTTTGCATCACTTTCAATCTGCAATGCCAACTCACGAGTAGGTGCTAAGATTAAAGCACGAGGCTCACCACGGAAGCGTTGCTCCTGAACCGGATTATTGAGCAAATCATTAATTACACTAATCAGAAAGGCAGCAGTCTTACCTGTACCTGTCTGTGCTCGCCCAATTGCATCATGCCCGGCTAATGTATATTTTAAAACCTTTTGCTGAATTGGGGTCATTTGAGTAAACCCTAAAGCATCAATCGCCTTTTTAAGTTGCGGATGTAAATTCAAGGTTTCAAAACCAGATGTCATAAATACGCGCTCTAACAAACAATCTCTCGAATGAGAAGATCATTATAAACAAAAACGCCCCAATTCAAAAATTGGAGCGTCCATGATTCATCAAAAAGATGAATTAGTCTAAAGGCTGAACATTTTCAGCTTGAAAACCTTTTTGACCTTGTACAACGCTAAATTCTACACGTTGACCGTCACGTAGAGAACGGTGACCGTCACCTACGATTGCACGGAAGTGAACGAATACATCGTCGCCGCCGTTACGTTGAATAAAACCAAAGCCTTTAGTGTCATTAAACCACTTTACTACGCCTTGTTCACGAGCTGTCATAAGTCAATCCTCAGATGATGAAAAAAGGACCTTCCGGTGTTGCAAACAGCAGAGCAAACAAGGTTTTAAAATTTTTATAATCTTAAAGCTTGTAATCATTCTGTAAAACTATCAACAATTTCCGGTTACATCCATTTGTTATAGGGTTATTAAAACAATTTAACTGTGTGGTAATTCCTAAAACGGTTCGAGCTTAACACGGGTTTATGACAATTAATAGAATTTTTTTCATTTATTTCCCCTATTTTTAGCTGTTTTTTTAAACAGCTTATTACAATAATTTTTATCAGTATTGATTAGTTGTTCTTTATATAAAGTTATGTAGTGTTTACAAAAATTTGTTAAAATAATTTTTTTAGTTGTTTTGATGATGAATGAGCACTACTTCTTCCGCTACGACGCCTATTGAAATTAATGCCCTTGGCCAACCTTGTCCAATGCCATTATTAATGTTGAAACGTGAACTTAAAAAATTATCGGGAAAACAACTATTCTTATTAAAATCATCTGACCCGCATAGTGAAATTGATGTAACACGTTATTGCCAATTACATCATTTTACGTGTCAAACCATGCAGATTTCAGAAAGAGAATTTCACTATTTAATTGAAACTCAATAATTCTTTGCTAAACTAAAAGATTAGAAACTGCATAAAATTTTACATTTCTATACCCAATTTTGCTTAATTATGAAGCCGATTCAAATTAAGATGAACTTATTGGTTAATCCATCCTATCCTATAAGGAGAACTCATGAGTGACAGCAGCAATCAATTGATGCCCCTGTCATTGTCTGCGCCCGGTGTAAACCTTGGTGCATATATCAGTACTGTCAATCAGATTCCTATTTTAACGGCTGAGCAAGAAAAAGAGCTTGCTGAGCGTTATTATTATGACCAAGATCTTGATGCCGCAAAAATGCTGGTAATGTCGCATTTACGCTTCGTCGTTCACATTGCGCGCAGCTATGCAGGTTATGGCCTACCTCAAGGTGACCTTATTCAAGAAGGTAACTTAGGCTTAATGAAAGCCGTAAAACGTTTTGACCCAAATATGGGCGTACGTCTTGTATCTTTTGCCGTCCACTGGATTAAGGCAGAAATCCACGAATATGTTATTCGTAACTGGCGTATTGTAAAAATTGCAACAACCAAAGCTCAGCGTAAACTTTTCTTCAATTTACGCAGCTTAAAAAAATCGAGTAAAAAGCTCACATTAGAAGAAGCGCAGTCTATTGCAAACGACTTAAATGTTACTCCAGAACAAGTTTTGGAAATGGAAGGTCGTTTAACAGCATATGATGCTGCTTTTGAAGCTCAAGGCGATGACGATGATGACACTCCGCACACTGCGCCTGTGTTATATCTTGAAGATAATCGTTATGACCCTGCTCGTTTAGTAGAAAATGAGGATTGGGAAGAACAAAGTACATCTGCTTTGCATGACGCAATGAACCAGCTAGATGACCGTTCACGTAATATTTTGCAGCGCCGTTGGTTAGATGACGATAAATCTACCCTCCATGAGCTTGCTGCTGAATATAATGTTTCTGCCGAACGTATTCGTCAGCTTGAAAAGAATGCGATGGAAAAAATTAAAGTCGCAATGTCTGCAAGCTAAAGAAAATGAAAAAATAAAAGGGCGATAAGCCCTTTTGTTTTATCTGGCTATGTTTAGCCAACCTATTCTATGGTAACGTTGCCTTTCATTATTCAGTTGCGTTTTTTGTTATGTGGATTGCCATTTCAGCCCTTAATCTTGCTTTCGCAGTCATGTTGGGTGCTTTTGGAGCACATGGTCTTAAAGCTCACGCGAGCCCTGAACAACTTGCTTGGTGGCAGACTGCAACCGACTACTTTTTTTATCATGCGCTTGGATTGTTAGCGCTTGGTATTTTAAGCAAGATTCTTCCTCATTTCCCAATCAAGTTATCTTTCTTGCTTATTCAGATTGGCATTCTGTTCTTTTGTGGTTCGCTTTATATCATGGCATTGGGTTTACCGCGGATATTAGGCGCAATTACGCCAATAGGTGGAGCTTTGATGATTGCTGGATGGCTAATCTTGGCTTGGAATGCTTTCAAATACGCAAAATAATCGGAATGTGATCATGCAAATTTATTTAAATGGCGAATTAACGGACACGCCTAGCCAAAACCTGTTGCAACTCATTCAGGAACTGGCACTTGAAGGAAAACGTTTTGCTGTTGAACACAATCAGCAAATCGTGCCTAAAAGCAAATTAGAGCAAATTACGATTGCTCAACATGACCGTATCGAAATTATTCACGCTGTTGGCGGCGGCTAAGTCGGAGTTATCCATGCAAGACACCCCTCTCATTATTGGTTCACGTTCTTTTCAATCTCGTTTATTGGTAGGAACAGGGAAATATAAAGACTTAAATGAAACGGATTTAGCCATTCAAGCTAGTGGTGCAGAAATCGTAACTGTCGCAATCCGCCGTGTGAATATTGGACAAAATCCAGATCAACCGAATTTACTTTCTGTCATTCCACCAGAAAAATATACAATCTTGCCAAATACCGCAGGTTGTTTTGACGCTGACAGCGCAGTACGCACGTGTATGCTAGCGCGCGAGCTACTTGATGGTCATAACCTAGTAAAACTTGAAGTGTTGGGTGATGAAAAAACTTTATATCCAAATGTAACCGAGACTTTAAAAGCCGCTCGCACTTTGATTGATGACGGTTTTGAGATTATGGTCTATACCTCTGACGACCCAATCATTGCTCAAGAACTTGAAAGTATGGGCTGTGTTGCAATTATGCCTTTAGGTAGTTTGATTGGTTCAGGCCTAGGTATTTTAAACCCGCATACCATTTCAATTATTAAAGAAAATGCCAAAGTACCGGTTTTAGTAGATGCAGGTGTTGGTACAGCAAGTGACGCTGCGATTGCGATGGAGCTTGGTTGTGATGGCGTATTGATGAACACAGCGATTGCAGCGGCTCAAAATCCTATTTTGATGGCTTCTGCAATGAAGAAAGCTGTTGAAGCAGGACGTGAAGCATTTTTAGCTGGGCGTATGCCACGCAAACGTATGGCAAATGCAAGTTCACCAGAAACAGGTTATTTCTTTAAATAATTTATTTCTAAGGAATCACTGTTTTTTTCAGTGGTTCCTCTCTCCTCTCATGTAACCATTTTCGCTTTTCAAAAAAGATTAAAAATCTATATCACTTTATTCAATCAACAGATCTAAATTTTATATTCAGCTTAGGCTATTCCAATATTTTCTTTAAATTTTGCTTGGCGTTTAACTCAAAATTCTTTTGGAAATATGCAGTTTGATAAAGCGGCTCAGACTGATAAAAATGCTTTAAAACTTGTTTTCTCTTAATTGAATATACTTCTGGATCAACCCAAGCATATTCTTGCTGAATTTGCTGTTCATACTGGATAAAACGTTCAGGTGTTGCTGCCAAAATAGCTAAATCGATATCTAACAAAAATTGCAAATCTGTTTCACCGGTTGGTGCATGCTTTTGAGTCGCAAGAATCCAACGCTTTATTTTCTGTATTGTATCGAGCTGTAAATCTTGAGCCATTAATTGCTCAAATAACTCGGCACTTTTAAGTTCATTATCTAGCGCTTGAGGTTCGTAGACTACATCATGGAACCAGAGAGCCAATGCAACAGCATATGGATCATTTAATTCGGACTGAATCGTCTCAATTAAACTCAAACATTCATATAAATGTTGTACGGTGTGGTAGGCACGCTGCTTTTCACTATAAGCAGCAATAAGTTCATTTAAAATTTTCTGCGGTTCAGAAAAATGATAATGCTGATGCAGCTCAAACCAAAAAAGTTCCAGTTTTAATAAGTAAAGCTGTATCAGCATCTATTAACCACGCTTAGGATTATTGTTCATCACGCTTAAACACCAACTCTTTTGCCGATGAGTTATCAGCATCAAAGTAGTAACCCTCGGTATTAAACGCTTTGATGTCTTCAGCTTTATTTAATTGGTTTTCAATAATAAAACGAGCCATTAAACCACGTGCTTTTTTCGCATAGAAACTAATGACTTTATATTTGCCATTTTTCTGGTCAAGGAAAATAGGCTTCACAATTTCAGCCTTAATTTTCTTTTCATTGACAGATTTGTAATATTCATCTGAAGCCAGATTTACCAGCAATTCTGATTTAATTGCCGCTAAATCTTCATTAATCTGGTTAGTGATGATGTCATCCCAAAATTCATACAAATTATGACCGCGCGTATTTTTTAATTTAGTGCCCATCTCTAAACGATAAGGCATCATTAAATCTAAAGGACGCAATAAACCATATAAACCAGAGAGCATACGCAAATGCTGCTGAGCAAAATCAATATCTTTATCTTTTAAGTGATAAGCATCTAAACCAGTATAAACATCTCCTTTAAATGCATAAATTGCCTGACGAGCATTTGAAAAATCAAATTCTGGCTTCCAGTCCCTAAAACGATCAGCATTAAGTGTGGCAATTTTTTCACTGACACTCATTAGACTCGCAATTTCCGACGCAGAAAGTTTGCGGCAAACATCAATTAATTGTGCGGAGTGTTCTAACAAGCGCGGCTGAGTAAACTCATCTGTAGGTAACGCTGTTTCATAATCTAAAGTTTTTGCAGGAGAAATTAAAGCAAGCATAGACAACCTGAAAAAATTATTATTAATGCCAACTATAACAGTAGATATTTTTTAATGCTAACTCGTGTTTTCAATGACGACTATCGGTAAAATAGCACTTATGTATTGTTATTTAGCGGTTCTTCTATGTCTGAGCAAATTTTCATCCAGGGTCCAGTAGGTAAAATTGAACTTTTCGTTGACCGCCCTGAAGGTGAAATCAAAGGCTTTGCAGTTGTTTGTCACCCCCACCCATTACAAGGTGGAACCCCTCAACATAAAGTCCCTGCTCTTTTAACCCAAATCTTTAATGAATATGGCTGTATTGTTTACCGTCCTAGTTTCCGTGGTTTAGGCGGCAGTGAAGGTATTCATGATGAAGGACATGGAGAAACTGAAGATATTTTAGCTGTGATTGAGCATGTTCGTGAGCTTCATGCAGGTTTGCCATTTTATGCAGGTGGCTTTAGCTTTGGCTCACATGTTTTGGCAAAATGTCATGCGCAGCTTAGCCCTGAATTACAGCCAGTACAGTTAATTTTATGTGGTTTACCAACAGCTACGGTTGTGGGATTACGTCACTATAAAACACCTGAAATTCAAGGTGATATTCTACTCATTCATGGTGAGCAAGATGACATTACCTTACTTTCAGATGCAATTGAGTGGGCAAAACCACAAAAGCATCCAATTACGATTTTGCCGGGCGCCAACCACTTCTTTACAGGTTATTTAAAACAGCTTCGCCAAATCATTACACGTTTTATTATTATGAAATAAACGGTAACATGATGGGCATAGATTGAGTCTATGCCCATCAAGTTATATAACGTGTCATTATTGAAAATTATTCCAACTTAATCCAAAACGCGCTAAATATTTTTTCACTCGGTCGCTATCATTTGTTGTATTACGTTGTTGGCGTGATACTGAAAAGAGTTGTCTTCCTGCCTCTGCCATTGATTTTGAATTTTCACAGACTTTGAGTACACCTCGTAATTGAATCTGATCAAATTCATCTATTTGTTCCAGCTGCTCAGGACTTAAATAGCTCAACAGAATATCTGCATCTTTATCATTGTAAGATTCATCCTGAATAAGCCAAAGCTGCTTTAGACGTTGAATTTCTTTTTCTACAGCATCACGACGAATTAACTCACCTTGAGATAAAGTTGCCAACCGAGTTACGCTCGCTGCTAAATCTCTAAAATTCCCTTGCCACGATGCATCTGCTGATTTAGCAAATTTTAAATATATTTCTAAGGCATCACGTTGAAAACGTAATTGTCTTTGATGAATTGCAGCAAAACGCTGTAGCTCAAAATCAATATTGGGTGCAATATCTTCTACACGGTCTTTTAAATTTGGCAAGAAGAATGTCCATGTATTCAAACGGGCCCATAAATCTTCACGGAATCGACCAGCTTGAACTTCATTACGTAAATCACGGTTAGTACCTGCAATTAGCTGAAAGTCGGCCTGGATTTCTTTATCACTTCCAACAGGAAAAAAGCTTTTGTCTTCTAAAGCTTTTAGCAGCATGGCTTGTTCATCAAGTCCTAATTCACCAATTTCATCTAAAAATAAAATACCTTGGTCAGCACTTTTTAATAAACCAGCACGAGAGGCAGCGGCTCCCGTAAATGCACCTTTTATATGACCAAATAAGGTCGACATGGCACTATCACCACGTAAGGTTGCACAGTTAACATCAATAAAACGGCCACTTAATTGAAATTTATCTTTCTTTAACTGAAAAATTTGTTTTGCCAAATGAGACTTACCAACACCTGTCGCACCCATAATTAAAATAGGCGCGCTAGATCGGGTTGCGACTAACTCAACCTCCTCAATAAGCTGATTAAACGCTTTATTATGAGTAGAGATATTTGCTTTAAGTTGCTGCCAATTTTGTTTTTGTTCATCATCGAAGCGCTGTTTTAAAACATCGTATCGAGACAAATCCAAATCAATAATTCTATATTCACCTTCTGATGTCTTGTGTTGGTTAGGTGAACTTTGAATGAGTTGAGCTGGTAAATAATGTGCATCTACCAATAAGTACCAACAGATTTGAGCAACATGCGTTCCTGTCGTGATATGCAGTAAATAGTTATTTTTTTCAACATCGAACGGATAGGTTTTTACAAAGTCATAGAGTGCACCATAAACTTCAGCAAAATCCCAAGGATCTTTTATACTGACCTTATGTCCAGAAACCTGTGTTTGTGGAGAAATCTCTTTAGCATCTGCTGCTATAGATTTAACTAAATTATGATGTTGTCGATCATGTAAAAGCACCAATTCATCTACAAGCAAATCTTCATGCATTAACAGGCTAATCGTAGGACGCCAACGTTGCCATCGATCTGGCTTTCTCCCCTGATCAAGTGTAGAACCGACAAAGCCAATAACGACTGTTTTCTTAGCATCCTTCATAATTTCTATAAAATTTTATAAGTGTCTATAATATACAATACGCATTTGACCAAACAATTCCAAGAATATGCTTCATTTTACTTTTTTAGGCACGTCTTCAGGTGTACCGACCCTGACACGTAATGTTTCAGGATTAGCAGTTCGTAACAGCAAAAATAAGGACTGGATTTTAATTGATGCTGGCGAAGGGACACAGCATCGCATTCAACAAGCCAAACTTTCACTACAAAACCTAGTTGCCATTTGTATTACACATGTTCACGGCGACCATTGTTATGGTCTAGTTGGTTTATTGGCAAGTGCAGGCATGAATGCCCGTAGCAAACCCTTAATCGTGATTGCACCGAAAGAAATTCAGCAATGGTTTGAAATCACTGCCCAGCTTACAGATTTATATTTGCCCTATTCCCTTCAATTTATTGATATAAATGAAGCAACGCAGCCACAACAGGTCACTGACGAATTCATTGTTCAGGCACACCCTCTAAGCCATCGTGTTCCAAGTTTTGCTTTTAGCATTTACATCAAATCGATTCAGAAGAAGTTAGATACCAAAGCTCTAACTCAGCTTGGCGTACCTCAAGGAGATATGTGGGGCAATTTGAAACGAGGCTACAATATTGAATTTGAGGGACAAACTTTAAAAGCTCAAGACTTTATCAAAATTCAAAATCACCAAGTTCATGCAATTATAGGTGGTGATAATGACCAACCAGAACTATTAGTTGATGCTTGCAAAGATGCTCAACTCCTTATTCACGAATCGACTTACTTGCAAACGGTCTTAGATAAAGTCGGCAAAGGTCCAATGCATAGCTCAGCAAAAATGGTGGCTGAATTTGCTGAGCAGCAATCTCTAGACAATTTAATTCTGACGCATTTTAGCCCCCGACATCAGGATAAAGCTGGGCAGCAAGCTATTACTGAAGAAGTTCGTCAGTTTTATAAAGGTCATTTTTATTTAGCAAATGATTTTGATGAATTTACTTTAAGTGAAGCTGGACAGCTTTTAAAAGTCGATAAAAACGAGAAGACCCATTAAATAAATATATCCAAAAAGATATTTAAATATATTTTTAGATATCTTTTAAATATTAAAATTTCCAACAGAAATTAGTTACACAGAAAGAATAATTATTTTTATATATTATTTTCAATAACTTATATTTTTAATTAAGTGTATTTTTAAAAGTTGGCACACTCAGTGCAATAGTACAACGCACACAACATCATTCGGATATTGTGAATAACACCTGCCTGCAAACGCTTGGCAGGCAGGCTTTGAAAGGAAAAGAAAATGTCTGTCATTGAAGAAATTAACCAACAAGCTCAGTTTGAACAAAAGCAGCAACAACGTTCTTATGAAGTTCTGCAAAATGAAAAAAGTATGCCAGTCAAAATGTGGACTAAAGGCGTGCTTGTTGATGACAACTCAAAACAACAATTATTACAAACAGCTCAAATGCCTTTTATTTATAAATGGATGGCTGTTATGCCAGATGTACACTTCGGTTTAGGAGCAACTATTGGTAGCGTAATTCCAACTAAAGGGGCAATTATTCCTGCTGCTGTGGGTGTAGATATTGGTTGTGGAATGATGGCAACCCGTACAAGCTTAACTGCTTCAGATTTACCAGATAACTTACATGCTCTACGTAGTGAACTTGAACGATTAATTCCCCATGGAATGACTAAGCGCGGACGTGATCGTGGTTCATGGGAAACTCCACCAGAAATGGTAGATCAAGCTTGGGCTGATCTGGTTGCAGATTTTGAATATATTTGCGCAAAACACCCACGTTTAAAAAACACCAACAACCGCAAACATTTGGGAACTTTAGGTACTGGAAACCACTTTGTAGAAATCTGTTTAGATGAGCATGATCATGTCTGGATTATGTTGCACTCAGGTTCTCGTGGTGTAGGAAATGCTATCGGTAATCATTTTATTGAACTTGCACGTAAAGACATGCAGAAACATTTCATTAATTTGCCAAATAAAGATTTAGCATACCTAGTGGAAGGAACTGAACATTTTGATGATTACTGGTTTGCGGTAGGTTGGGCTCAACGCTTTGCGATGAAGAACCGAGAAATCATGATGCAATCTGCAATTAAAGCCTTGGCTACGATTGTACCAAAGCCTTTTCAAGCACGTTTGGAAGCAGTGAACTGTCACCATAACTATGTGGAAAAGGAAGAACACTACGGTGAAGAAGTGATGGTCACCCGTAAAGGTGCGGTCCGTGCGCGCTTAGGTGAATATGGAATTATTCCAGGTTCAATGGGTGCGAAATCATTTATTGTTCGGGGGCTTGGAAATCAGGAGGCTTTCTGCTCATGTTCGCATGGTGCAGGCCGTGTTATGAGCCGTACTGAAGCCAAACGACGCTTTACTGTTGAAGATCAGATTGCACAAACTGAAGGTGTGGAATGCCGTAAAGATGCTGCTGTTATTGATGAAATTCCATCGGCATATAAACCAATTGAAGATGTAATGAAAGCTCAAAGCGATTTGGTTGAAGTGGTATATACATTAAGACAAGTGGTATGTGTTAAAGGTTGAACATATTATGATCTAAAATATTAATTTTAGATCATAACTTTATAAATTTTAGGAGAAATCAAATGGCCTTTTCATGGACATGCCCTTACTGCAACCAAAATGCGACAATTACAGATTCAAATATTTCTAGATTCTTAAATAAGTTTAACAATAATAATAAATATGGTTTGGTTGGAATTGAAATAGAGTCAATTACTTGCCCAAATCTATTGTGTAAAGAGTCAAAAATCACCGCAAGGCTTGCTCCTTTGTCAGGAAATTATAATATTCCAACCCTAGGAAAAACTATTATTTCATGGAACTTAAAGCCAAATTCATCAGCTAAAACATTTCCTGATTATATTCCCAAAGCCGTTTTAGATGATTATAACGAAGCATGTTTAATTCGTGATCTCAGTCCAAAGGCATCTGCAACTTTATCAAGAAGATGCTTACAAGGCATGATTCGAGATTATTGGGGTGTATCTAAAAATACCTTGAATGAAGAAATAAAGGCTATTAAAGATCGAATCGACCCTATTATTTGGCAAGCAATTGATGCTGTCAGAAAAATTGGAAACATTGGCGCTCACATGGAAAAAGACATTAATTTTATTATTGATGTTGAACCAAATGAAGCCCAAATGCTGATTGGTTTAATCGAAATGCTATTAAAAGAGTGGTACATAGCTCGATATGAACGCCAAAAACAATTAGAAGATTTAATTGGATTAGATGTGATTAAATCTGAACAAAAAAATATTCCTAAATTGGTGAATGAATAATGAAACTCGCAGAAGCACTTTTACTTCGAAGCGATCAACAAAAAAAGCTCGCTTCGTTAAAACAACGAATTAATGCCAATGTATTGGTACAAGAAGGTGATGAACCTAGTGAAGATTCAAATGAGCTCATCAAACAAGTATTCGCTTTAACCCAGGAAAGCAATCAATTGATTTGTCGTATTCATTTGACCAATGCACAAGCAAAACTGGAAGATGGCAAAGTATTGTTGTCCCTATTAAGCTTGCGCGATAGTTATGCTGAACAGCATAAGATTTTAATAGATGCGATTGCCAATACACATCGAGAACCTGATCGTTATAGCTCACGTGAAATTAAGTGGAAGAAAGTCATTCCTGTTTATAGCTTACAAAAGCAGGCGGATGATATCAGTGCGAAACTCCGTGACTTAAACGTTAAAATTCAGGCTGCTAACTGGCAAATTGATCTAATCAATTAAACAATAGATTTTGTGCAATTATTTTCACAATCAAAGTTTGGGCATACTGGGCGAGTACAAGATCCTGCATTACTCCGATCTGAGGGATTGAAAATAATTCAGGCGGCTATGGCAGCATGTGAGCCGTGCATCGATATTCACTTATCAGGCTCAGCACTATGCCCCTACTAAACCTTTGTCAAAAGCAAAGTCACGCGTTACTTCGCATTACCATGTACTGACAGTATGTTCATTAAATTAGAAAATAAGGAAAACAGAAGTGAATACAGTTTTGGCAAATATGCCAAAAGCCATTCAAATTGATGGCTCACAAGGTGAAGGTGGTGGACAGATTTTAAGAACCGCCCTTACCCTTTCAATGATTACAGGTCAGGTATTTGAATTAATTAATATACGTGCAGGACGTAAAAAACCAGGGTTAATGCGTCAACATTTGGTTTGTGTACAAGCATCTCAACAAATTAGCCAAGCTTATATAGAGGGTGCTGAATTACATAGCCAACGTTTATATTTCGCACCTCAGCATGTTCAAAGTGGTAAATATCAATTTCAAATCGGTTCAGCGGGTAGTACAACACTGGTTTTACAAACGCTTCTACCTGTTTTGTTATTACAAAATGAAGCTACCGAACTCACCATTTCAGGGGGTACACATAACCCACTTGCACCAACAGCAGATTTTATTGAACACTGCTTTTTACCTGCTCTAACAAAGATTGGAATTAACGTCGATTTTAGATTAAATAAAGCTGGCTTTTTTCCAATTGGTGCGGGTGAAATTCAAGTTACCATTCAGCCATGGCAACATCGAAACAGCTTAAAGTTATTAGATCGTGGTGCTTTGCAATGCAATGAAGCTTTTGCAGCAGTATTAAATCTTTCAGAAGAAGCACAGATAGCACAACGTGAATTAATCACATTAAGTAAAAAACTAAACTTAAGCTCTCAGCAACAATTTCATTTAAATGGAATTAGCCAAGGCAATACAGTCTATGTGAAAGTTACTCATCAATATCACACTCAACTGTTTACAGCTTTAGGTGAGATGCGCAAAAGTGCAGAGCAAATAGCTGATCATTTAGCAAAAGATGTAAATTTATATTTATCTTCGCAGGCTGTTGTAGATGAGTATTTGGCAGATCAATTGCTTCTGCCTTTAGCTTTAGGTCAAGGTGGTGAATTCACCGCACAATGTATTAGCGAACATACTCGTACTCAAGCAGCCATGATTGAAAAATTTATTGATTGTGAAATCGAATTTGTCGAGTTAAATCCACATCATTTTCATGTAAAAGTTAAAGTTTAAGAAGCTCATAACTGAGCTTCTTATCTCTTAAAAAATTACTCTACAGATGCCAAAGCGGTTACCAGTAGCTTCCAGCATTTCTCTACAGTATCAACTTTGACTCGTTCACCCGGTGCATGTGCCCCCTGAATATCCGGTCCAAACGAAACCATCTGTAAATGTGGGTAATGTTCAGCAATAATCCCACATTCTAAGCCTGCATGAATTACTTTTAGATTTGGCTCAATATTAAATGCATTTTGATAAGCTTGTTGTAAGCACTTTAGAGCAGCCGAATCTGGATTTGGTGTCCAACCCGACACTAACGGCGTAAGTGTAGAGCCGATATTAAATTGGCTAAAATGGGCCTGAATTTTTTCGGCAAAATCTTGAGCTTCTTGGTTCACCATTGAACGGACCATTAAAACAGCTTTTCCACCTTCTCGATTTAGTCTCACCACCCCAATGTTATTTGAGGTTTCAACTACATCTGGTAGAACCTGACTCATACTTGCAACACCATAAGGACTTGTTGCCAAAGCTTGCAACCATTCATTTTGCTGTTGTTGAGCAATCGCTTCGGTCACTTCAGCACCAGTGGGTTGAATACTTAATTGCAAGTTGTCATCAATACCCTGTAGCTGTTCTTTCCATACCTTTTGATATTCAGCAAGTAACTTTTCTAGGTTTGATAACTGATTAGGCGAAATTGCAATGGTTGCCACTGCTTCTCGCGGTAAAGCATTACGGGCCGTACCACCTGTAAACTCAACAAGATGCCCACCCAGTGAGGCTAAATATTGATTTAAAAAGCGGGCTAAAATAACATTGGCATTGCCACGTCCTAAATGAATATCTACGCCAGAGTGACCACCTTTAAGACCAGCCACCTGAATATTCACGATATTCAAATTTTCAGGGATTGGCTCATAACTAAGCGGCTGCTCTACCTCAACATCAATACTGCCGGCACATCCGAGATATAATTCACCCCACTCTTCCGTATCAATATTGAATAACCATTTCCCTTTTAGTACACCAGCCTCTAAAAGCCGCGCACCACTCATGCCTGCTTCTTCATCAACAGTTAAAAGAACTTCAATTGGTCCATGAGCAATATCATTTGAATCTAATACTGCCAAAGCTAAGGCTACCCCAATGCCATTATCAGCACCTAAAGTAGTGTCTTTGGCAATTAGCCAGCCATCCTCAAGAACTGGGCGGATCGGGTCTTTAAAGAAATCATGTACTGTGCCTGTGTTAGCCTGCGTGACCATATCTAGATGACCTTGCAGAATAACGCCAGATACATGTTCTTTACCTGCAGTTGCATCCTTTCGGATAATTAAATTACCAACTTCATCTACATAAGTTTCTAAATTTCGACTTTCGGCCCAGTTTTGTAAAAACTCACGAAGTTGCTCTTCATGCTTTGACGGACGAGGAATAGTACAAAGTGTTTGAAAATGCTGCCAAACGACTTGAGGAGATAATGCTGCAATATCAACTTGTGTCATGAAAACTACACTCTAATTATGTAAATATCTTAATAATTTCAATATACACAAAGCATTAAAGATAGGTAGCGATTTCGGGAAAGATTTTGTATTTTTATATTTAATCTAAAGAAATTGTACGACTTTTCTAAAAAGCCGTACTTCACAAATAAGTCTTAACAATAATATGTTTAGCTTTTCCACTCAAATGCTGAAAAGCTATGATCGGCTTTCAAGCTATTTTCAACAGCCTGTGCAAGCTGACGAATAATACTTTGTGTTTCGATTTTCTCAAACCAATCTTGTTCTTCATCAGGATTGGCAGAGATTTCACACATTAAATGCCCATCATGGTCGGTTTGCTGGCAAGTAATAGACAATGGTAAAAGGTGATTATCAATACTTACTTCCACCTTTTCATGTTCATGCACAATATGCTGTGCATCAAAACCATAATTCCCCAATTGTTTAAACAGTAAAGCCGCTACATATTCTTGAGTGATATGGCATTCATTTGGTGGATGATCAAGCACCCCATGTTGTGGGCAACTGGCAATAAATTGTAATTTTTTCATCCTTTGTCCTAACACTTTTATCATTATCTGCACTTAGCATAAGCAATAAACAAACAGCAGCCAAGCCTTTAGCTCGCTGCTGCCGTTGCTATTGTGTTAGCAATTATAAAATGTGTTAGGTAAAAAGTTATTGGCTAACTTCTATCGTTAAGCCTGCACGATTCGCCAACTCAGTAAAAGTTGGGAAACTTGTAGCAACAGTTTCAGTACCGTGAATTGTAATCGGACCAGAAGTACGAAGACCTGCCATACTAAAACTCATAGCAATACGGTGGTCATGGTGTGATTCAATTTCACCACCAGCAAAGATTGGTGACCAATCACCAGATTTGCCTTTACCTTCGATAATGATGCCATCTTCAGTAGGTGTGCAATCAATGCCCATGATTTTTAAACCATCTGCCATAACTTGAATACGGTCAGATTCCTTCACGCGAAGCTCTGCTGCACCTGTTAATACTGTTTGGCCTTCAGCACAAGCCGCTGCAATAAATAAGGCTGGGAATTCATCAATTGCTAAAGGTACTTGGTCTTCAGGCATATGAATACCTTTAAGGGTACGTGAACCTTTAATATGAATATCAGCAATAGGCTCTCCACCAGCGATACGCTCATTTTCAACAGTCAGGTCAGCACCCATCTGTTTTAAAATTTCAATTACGCCAGTACGTGTTGGATTAATACCTACAGCTTCAAGTACAACGTCTGCACCTTCAGTAATTGCAGCGCCCACCATGAAGAAAGCAGCAGATGAAATATCAGATGGTACTTGAATATTAGTACCCACTAACTTACCGCCGCCCACAAGGGAAATTTTATTGCCTTCAGTTTTAACATCATAGCCAAATGCACGAAGCATACGCTCTGTATGATCACGTGTTGGTTCCGGTTCAGTTACCGAAGTTTCACCTTCAGCCCACAAACCAGCAAGTAAAATACCCGACTTCACCTGAGCAGATGCCATAGGTAAATCGTATTGAATACCTTTTAATTTCTGACCACCAGTAATGCTTACAGGTGGTGTACCTTTCTCACCTGTCGTTTGGATTTGCGCACCCATTAAACGTAATGGTTTAGCAATACGCTCCATTGGACGTTTAGAGAGCGAAGCATCACCCGTCATCACTGAATCAAACTTTTGTGCAGAAAGCATACCTGAAAGCAAACGCATGCTTGTTCCAGAGTTACCCATATACAACGCACTTGCTGGTGCTTTTAAGCCATGCATACCCACGCCATGAATGGTCACTTCACCATTTTTAGGGCCTTCAATGCTTACACCCATATCACGGAAAGCTTGTAAAGTTGCTAAAGCATCTTCACCTTCAAGGAAGCCTGTTACATGCGTAGTGCCTTCTGCAATAGCACCAAACATAATGGAGCGATGTGACACAGATTTGTCACCCGGTACGGTAAATTTACCTTTAAAAGCCTTATTTCCCGGTAAGATACTGAATTGCTGTGTCACCTTATTTTTCTCCATTAAAGGTTTTTTGGCTAACATATGATTGAAATGCTGACGTGCTGCCTGAGCATGGCCGAGTAAACCCATTAATGCATGAGAATCTTCGTTTTCAATCAATTTTCTAAGTACGGTAAGTTGTTTCTCGAAGCCATCTACAGCATTTAATATAGCTGTTTTATTGGCAAAGAAAATGTCATGCCACATTTGAGGATCGCTGGCAGCAATTCGTGAAAAGTCACGGAAACCACCAGCTGCATAACGGAAAATATCAAGGTTATCTTCACGGTTTGCAAGTTGCTCGACCAGATTAAATGCCATTAAGTGCGGTAAATGACTGGTATGCGCCAAAACTTCATCATGTTTGGCAACATCCATACATATCACTTCGGCTTTAGCAGCTGACCAAAGTTGAATCAGTTTCTCAACTGCCCATTCTGCACTTGTTGGTAATGGCGTCAAAATCACTTTGTGATTTGCAAAGAGATCGACCTTACCTGCGTGGACACCCGTGTGTTCACTTCCCGCAATCGGATGCCCGGGAACAAACCCCACTGGTAAATCTTCACCAAATACAGCTTTTGCTGCATCTACGACATTACCTTTTGTACTTCCCACGTCAGTTACAATTGTGGTTTCTGACAAATAAGGTTTAATTTGCTCAAGTACTTTTTGAGTGGCGCGCACTGGCAAGGCTAAAACAACTAAATCCGCCCCTTTCACAGCTTCTACAGGATCGGAAAACCCTTCTTGTATTAAGCCAAGTGATTTTGCATCTTCTAAAGTTTTCTGTGAACGTGTAGATGCCACAATAGTTGTCGCCAACTTTTCTGCAACAATAACGCGAGCCAAACTCGACCCAATAAGTCCTAAACCAATAAATGCAACTTTTTTAAATAGGGGTTGTAACATAACTTCAACTTTGCTTTTGCTCAACGTTATTTAAACCTTTGAGCAATTTGTTTTTAAGCATAATGACATGTCCATCTTGATACATGTCACTATTCCAACATGAGTGATTAAAGAACAGCAGCAGGATAAGAACCTAAAATACGAAGTTCTTTTACCATTGGACGAATCTCATTGATTGCCGCAGCCACATTTTCCTGATCGATATGACCTTCTAAGTCAATAAAGAACACATATGCCCATTTTTCAGGTAGTGCTGGGCGAGTTTCAATACTCGTTAAGCTGATATTATATTTTGCAAACGGCGCTAAAATTTCTAATAAAGCACCTGCACGGTCATGTGCTGAAATTAATAATGATGTCTTGTCATTGCCACTTTGTGGAATTTTTTCACGGCCAATCACTAAGAAGCGAGTGGTATTTTCCGGATTATCTTCAATATTGCTATGCAAGATTTCAAGGTTATACATACCTGCTGCAATATCAGACGCAATCGCTGCTGAATGCCATTCATTGCGAATACGGCGTGCAGCTTCGGCATTTGAGTTTAAGGCAACACGCTCAACCCCCGGATAATGTGCGTCTAACCACTGACGACACTGAGCCAAAGTTTGCTGATGCGCATAAATCTGCTTAATACTGTCTTTACGTGTATTTTCAGAAACAAGGAATTGATGATGAATACGCAATTCAACTTCACCAATCACATTTAAATTCGAAGTTTTAAAACAATCTAAAGTATGATTTACGATACCTTCAGATGAGTTTTCAACCGGAACTACACCGTAATGCGCACTACCCGCTTCTACTTCACGGAACACTTCATCAATAGTTGGTAGCGGACGGACAACCGCAT
This sequence comes from Acinetobacter sp. AOR12_HL, assembly GCF_027855275.1. Lineage (NCBI taxonomy): Bacteria > Pseudomonadati > Pseudomonadota > Gammaproteobacteria > Moraxellales > Moraxellaceae > Acinetobacter > Acinetobacter sp. AOR12_HL. The sequence continues at coordinate 68,199 of NZ_JAKTIJ010000020.1, forward strand.
CTTTACCAAAATGTTTAAGTACGGCAGATTGAGTAAAAGTACCTTCTGGGCCTAAAAATGCAATACTTTGCGGAGCTTCTAAAGCAAGGCAAGCAGACATAATTTCACGGAACAAACGGGCCATAGTTACGTCAGATAAAGGCCCTTGATTGCGCTCCATAACTTTACGTAAAACTTGTGCTTCACGTTCAGGACGATAAAACAAAGGATTCTCTTCAGAAGCAAATTTAGCTTTCGCAACAGCTTCAGCAAGGCTTGCGCGGCGATTTAATAACTCTTGAATCTGTTGATCTACGCTATCAATATCTTCGCGAATTTGTTCTAAACTAAGAGAAGTCGTTTTGTTTTGATCATCGTTGATCATTGGAAGGCAGCCTCAGCAAAATCATCTTTTAAACGAGAGTATAACAATAGTCGGCTTTGTTTTGTTAGGCAATATGGGTGTATGGGCTTTTTTCATTAATCCGGCTCGAACCTTTGTATAAGATCACTTTATTTGATAATGATTTTCATTTATTATTTGACTTATAACATTTTCTTAACTTTATTATGCTTAAATCTTTTTTCTTTTTATCTTGTAATTTCTTTCTAGGCTCTTTAATAAGTAGTTCCGTTTTGGCTCAAGCCCCTGTAAAAAATCAATCAAAAATCGATTTTCACAACAATCAGGCCCAGTTCCAAATTAAATCTAAAAATACTGGACATGAATACCTTATTCAAATTTATAAACCACCTGTTGCCCCACCCCAACATGGTTATCCGGTACTTTATATATTAGATGGTAATGCAACATTTCCAAGCGCAATGAATATTGCCCAGTCGATTGGAGCAGGCTCTGCAAAATTAGGTTTAGATCCGCTCATTATTGTAGCTGTGGGCTATCCTCAGCAAAAAACCTTTGATGTGCAAAAACGCGCTTATGATTACACCCCAAAACCTTCTGCCGAGTTTCAAGCACAAGGTAAATATAAATATGGTGGTGCTGACCAGTTTATTGCTTTTTTAAATAATGAGCTTAAGCCTGAAATCGCTAAACAGTTTCCAATTAATAGCCAACAGCAAAGTCTCTATGGGCATTCTTTTGGAGGATTGTTTGTGCTTTATCATTTTTTTCAAAAACCTACTGCCTTCCAACGTTACTTTGCTGCAAGCCCTTCTCTCTGGTTTGATCAAGGCATGTTATTTCGAGAATTAGAACAATGGCAAAGTCAAAAGCAAACCGTGTTCCCAATGCTGATGACGACAGCCGGTACACATGAACAAGGTGGGCCACATACCCAGTTTAATCAAAGAATTAATAAAGACGATTTCTTTAAAGTCTTAGAAAATAAACGTTCAGACCAATTTACTTATTGGCATTTCAATAATCCTGCTGAACAGCATATCACCAATTTGTATGCGAGCTTACCTAAAGCGCTTATGTTTGCTTCATGCCAAAATCTAGAAAGCTGTAAATCTTTATTCGATGAACCATCGCAGAAAACAGCTAAATAATAAAAAAGCCTACTCAAAGGTAGGCTTTTTTGAAACTATTATTAAGCTTTACCGATTAATCCACGTGCTACGATTTCTTTCATAATTTCATTTGTACCGCCGTAAATACGTTGAATACGGGCATCTACAAAGAAGCGTGAAATTGGATATTCAGTCATATAACCATAACCACCAAACAGTTGTAATAGGTTATCCGCCACCTTCATTTGCATATCTGTACTAAAACTTTTCAGTGCTGCAGCCGTCTCAACATCAAGTTTACCTTCTTGATATAAAGCAACATTTCGCTCATAGAAAGCTGTTGTCGCAAGCTCATCAATTTTTGCTTGTGCTAAAACAAAACGAGTATTTTGGAACTGTGAAATAGGTTGACCAAATGCATAACGTTCTTTTACATAAGCAGTTGCCAAATCAATTGCACCACGAATAGCGCCAACCGCTGTCGATGCGATAGCCGTACGTTCGCGCGGTAATTCTTGCATTAAATAAGCAAAACCTTGTCCAGCTTGTCCGAGTAACTGATTTTTAGGAACCTTAACATTGTCAAAAAATAGCTCAGATGTGTCTTGAGAATGCAATCCGATTTTGTCGAGGTTAGTTCCTTTTTTGAAACCTTCTAGGTGAGTATCCACCAATAATAACGATACACCTTTCGCACGCGCTTGCGGATCGGTTTTTACTGCAAGCACTACAAGGTCAGCATGTTGTCCATTTGAAATAAACGTTTTAGAACCATTTAGCAAATAATGGTCATCTTGCAAAATGGCACTGGTACGCATTGACTGTAAGTCTGAACCGGCACCCGGTTCTGTCATACCAATTGCTCCGACTACTTCACCTGTTACCATTTTCGGTAACCAGTATTGTTTTTGTTCTTCGGTCCCAATATGTAAAATATAAGGCGCCGCAATCTCAGAGTGACAAGAAATAGCAGTTGATAATGCGCAAAATCCAGCACGAGCCGATTCTTCAACTAACATTAATGAATAATATGTTGGGACGCCATAACCACCATATTCTTCTGGGACATCCACACATAAAAAACCATTTTCGCCCAGTTGAGACCAAACTGAACGTGGCATAATTCCTTCACGTTCCCATTGGTCATAATGTGGAGCAATATGCTCATTCATAAAACGTTTAAAATTATCACGGAATAATTCTAAATCTGCATCATATGCCAACATAATATTTTCCTTCGGCTTTATTGTTTTATCGAATCTCATTGCTGTGCATGCTAATCATTTTTTACACAACTGTCATGGCTTAGCTGCTCATTTAAACTGTACTTTTCAGTCAGCCAATAAAAAAGGAAGCCAAAGCTTCCTTTTTATATAGGTAGATCTGAATTAATCTAAACCTTCTGCAACCTGGGGATTTTTGGGAGCCAACATTTTTCTGTCAACTTCATCTGGATTGTTTAAAGCATCATTGAGCTTATCTTTGTCTAAAGCACCCACCCATTTTGCAACTACAATCGTTGCCAAAGAGTTACCAACAAGATTGGTTAAAGCACGTGCTTCTGACATGAAGCGGTCAATACCTAAAATCAATGCCAAACCAGCTACCGGAATATGTCCTACTGCAGATAAAGTTGCTGCCATAACAATAAAGCCAGAGCCTGTTACACCCGCTGCACCTTTAGATGAGATTAGGAGTACCAGCAACAAAGTGATTTGATGTTGAATATCAAGCTGTGTATTCGTTGCCTGAGCAATAAAGATTGCAGCCATAGTCAAATAGATTGACGTACCATCAAGGTTAAATGAATAACCTGTTGGAATAACTAAACCAACAACCGACTTTTCACAACCTGCAATTTCGAGTTTACGTAACATGCGAGGCAAAACAGATTCAGAAGAAGATGTACCAAGTACAATTAATAGTTCTTCACGAATCAGGCGAATCATTTTCAGAATACTGAATCCACTAATGCGGCTGATTGTACCCAAAATTAAGAAAATAAAGAGTAAACACGTAATATAGAAGCAGATAATGAGCTGGCCTAACTGTACCAGTGAACCTACACCATATTTACCGATAGTAAACGCCATTGCCCCAAATGCACCAATTGGCGCAAGCTTCATAATCATATTCACAATGTTAAAGAACACGTGTGCAATTTGATCAATTAACTTTAAAACTGGGCGTCCTGCATCACCTAACTTATGAAGTGCAAAACCAAATAGTATTGCAAAAAGAAGGACCTGTAAGATTTCACCATTTGCAAATGCACCAACCACCGTATCCGGGATGATGTGCATCAAGAAATCAATGGTAGATTGTGACTCACCAGAAGTGACGTATTTTTGGATACCTGAAGTGTCCAGAGTTGCAGGATCAACATTCATTCCTACGCCTGGCTTTGCAATGTTAATCACCACAAGGCCAATCAGAAGCGCGATTGTTGAAACGATCTCGAAGTATAACAACGCAACACCGCCAGTTTTACCAACTGACTTCATGCTTTCCATACCAGCAATACCACTTACTACTGTACAGAAAATAACAGGTGCGATGATCATTTTAATCAAACGAATAAAAGCATCACCTAATGGCTTGAGTTGCTCACCTAAACCTGGAATATGTTGTTCAACACCATTAACAATTTGCGTTGTACTTGGTGAGAAATGCCCTACCAAAACACCCGCAATAATCGCAATAATCACTTGAAAATAAAGTGATTTATAAATCGGTTTTTTAGCCATAACTTTACTTCAATCTATATTTCCAAGTCCGTTGGAAATATCAAAATGAAACGTCTATTCTTTACGAATACACAGCCCTAACCTTTCACATGAACACCGCAAAAGGGAAACGGTTTTTTAGAAACAAAAACCTTCCTACTACCTCAATGAAAACAAAAAACTGTTTTCTAAAACAGGAGAATACCTGAAGTTTCTAACTACTTTGAGTAGCTAGAAATAACCTCTTACTTTTTCAATAAAAAGCTGAAGATATAGGAGAATCACAGAAAATTATGATATGAGTGCTCAAAAAAGCACATGAAGTTTACTCGAATTAAATAACGATTCGATTAAAATTTTGGCTAATACGCACAAAAAATACTCATGCAGCCTTAAGACTTTAGTATGAGAAACACTTTTGATATTTTTTCATCAGTTTTTTATGTCATATTGATAAGTCCTTGTAGACATTTCATTTTGAGCTGCCTACTCCCCTTATTTTTACTGTTTTGAATTGCCATGAATACTAAACGTAATATTTATAAAGATGCTGAACATCCCTTTGCTCAATATGTCCGTATTTTAGGTAAGGGGAAAACTGGATCTCGCTCACTGAGTTATGAAGAAGCCTATCAGGCTTTTACTATGATTTTAAAAGGCGAAGTTCTTGACGTTCAGTTGGGTGCTTTTTTAATGCTGCTACGTGTTAAAGAAGAATCGATTGATGAACTTGCAGGTTTTGTACAAGCCACCAAAGACCAGCTTCATTTTGCACCTTTAGAAGTTGACTTAGATTGGTCATCTTATGCCGGTAAACGTAAACATTATCCTTGGTTTTTATTAGCGGCTCTTACCCTTGCTCATCACGGTTATAAAATCGTAATGCATGGCGCTTCCGGACATACCATAAACCGGGTTTATACCGAACAAGTTTTGGAATATTTAGATTATAAAATTTGCCATTCTGAACAAGAAGTTCGCACCCAATTGGCAGAACAAAGTTTTGCTTACTTACCGCTAGACGTGATTTCACTGGTTTTAAGCGAATTGATATCTCTAAGAAATGTTATGGGATTGCGTTCACCTATTCATACTTTGGCCCGTTTAATTAATCCTTTTAACGCTAAGGCTACCTTACAAGCAATATTCCATCCTGCTTACAGAACTTCTCATCAGCATAGTGCACTTCGCTTAGGCTATCAAAATAGTGCTGTCATTAAAGGCGAAGGCGGCGAATTCGAGCGAAACCCAGACGCGAAAACGCTGATTTGCGGAATTAAAAATGGTGAACTCTATGAGCATGAGTTGCCAAAGCTTACGCCTGAACGTAGCCCAATTGAAGAAGAGTTAGACTTAGCAACCTTTAAAGCTGTTTGGCTCGGTCAACAGCATCACGAATATGGGGAAATGGCCGTAACAGAAACCATGGGTATTGCGTTATATACCATGGGCGTGGTTTCTAATTTCGAGGAAGCGATGCAAAAAGCAAAAGTATTATGGGAAACACGAAATTTAAGCAATCTTAATTCGTAGTTAACAAATGCTATCGTGAAGGTCGACATGGATGTCGACCGTATCACTGCGATACAGGAAGTATCGTCAGTGATACAGAGGATTTTTGGTTACTTTTGATCCTTCAAAAGTAATAAAAGCCTATATGCTATAACTTATGAAAAACATGCTATATAAGGCTGTATGGAATAACCAAAAATAATTTTTCTATCTTATTAAGTTTTAAACAAAACGAATCGGTTTAAATTCAGGCTCATGCTTGTGATGATCATCTTCACAAACCTCGCCCTCTTCTTTTGTACCACGGTCAATATAACCACTACGCTGTTCTTCTGGTAAGTTCTTTAACTCCCAAGCAATAACAGCTTGCATACATGTTTCACGCTGTTCTTTCGTTAAAGCAACACCATTTGGCCATTTACCAATTTCTACTGCTGTTTTTAAACGCTCTACAATCTCAGGGTTTAAAACAGATAGCATTTGTTCAATATTCATGATTCATCTCTTTGAAAAGATTCAAAATCTTGGTTCCAACCCAATTTGGTACGACAAGCCATATAGAAATCATAACCAGGTGGGTGTAATAAACTTAATTTAAATGGGTGTTTGCGGATGTGCAAACTATCACCGACATTGAGAGAGACACTATGTTGTCCATCTGCACTTACCATCGGTAATACCCGATTTTCGCGAATGACGATTTTAATTTCACTTTGCCCACCAACTACGATCGGGCGTGAAGATAATGTATGGGGATGCATAGGAACTAATGCAATAGCATCCATACTTGGATATAAAATTGGTCCACCACCTGATAAAGCATAAGCAGTTGAACCGGTTGGTGTCGAAACAATTAAACCATCACTATGCTGGCGATAAACATATTGCCCATCGATATTGAGTTCAAAATCGATCATATGTACCGACTTACCAGAGTGTAGTACGACATCATTTAAAGCAATTGCATCATAAATGACTTCACCATTGGTACGTACTTCCATTTCAAGCAAGAAACGGCGGTCAAGTTGGAAATGACCTTGTAAAACCTGATCAAGCTTAAAAATAGCTTCCGAAGGCTTAATATCGGTTAAAAAACCTAAACGTCCACGGTTAATCCCGATTACAGGCGTATTGTAGCGAACTAAAGCTCTGGCTGCATGAAGCAATGAACCATCTCCACCTACAACAATCACCAGATCAGCGACTTCACCTAATAAGTGACGACTAACGACTTGCGCATGATCATAGGGCACTAATTCGGCAGTTTCCTGATCAAAAATGGGGTTTAGGCCTAAACTTAGCAAATGGTCATGAATTAAACATAGTGTTTCTACAACTGATGATTTATCTGGTCGACCAATTAACCCGACGTTTCTGAAGGACTTATGTGAAATTTGCACGAATGAGTAAGCTCCGCTGCGATTCTACGCTATCATAACATTAACCAGATTAATTTAAAAAAACATAACAACAAGATACTGTAAAATTCAATCTAAGTTTTCCATTTATTCACAGTTTTATCATTGCAAATTGATGACAAGCTATCGCATCATTAACGCATTGTTTAGGGTTTTATCTCATTTATATGAAGTTTGAACGTGGTATCGGTTTCTTCGCGCTAATTTTTTCCATTTTGGTGATTGGTGCTTTTATTGCTCTTAGTATCTATCTGATTCGTTTAGATAATATTATACGTGAAAAATTTGAGGGACAGCGCTGGGACATTCCGGCCAAGGTGTTTGCTCGACCTTTAGAAATTTATAATAATGCGCCAATTACTCAAGCAAATTTCACCCAAGAATTAAAATTACTAGGTTACAAAACTTCAAGTAATTATGACAAGTCTGGAACCTATGTTGCTCAAGGCAGCAACATGTATGTCCATACACGTGGTTTCGACTATGGCGACAGCGTAGAGCCTGAACAGGTTTTAGAACTGAGTTTTGCAAACGACCAAGTTGTAGAAGTTCGCAGTACAAAACCTTCCTCAACGGGGGTTGCCCGTTTAGAACCTTTATTAATTGGGGGCATTTATCCTCAACATAATGAAGACCGCGTTTTGATTAAGCTTAATAGTGTTCCTAAACCACTTATTGAAGCTTTAATTTCTACAGAAGACCGTAACTTTTATCATCACCACGGTATTTCGATTCGTGGTACAGCACGTGCTTTGGTAAGTAATGTAACTGGAGGACGTCGCCAAGGTGGTTCGACCCTCACCCAACAGTTAGTCAAAAACTTCTATCTAACCCCTGAACGCACACTTAAACGTAAAGTTAATGAAGCATTAATGGCTTTACTTATTGAGTTGCATTACAGCAAAGATGAAATTTTAGAAGCATATTTAAATGAAGTGAATTTAGGCCAAAACGGTAACTATTCAATCAATGGTTATGGATTGGCCTCTCAGTTTTATTTCGGTTTACCACTACGTGAGCTTAATGTTGCACAACAAGCTTATTTAGTCGGTTTGGTTCAAGGTCCATCTTTATATAACCCTTGGAAAAACCCCGAAGGAGCAAAAAATCGTCGCGATACAGTATTAAATAATATGCGTGTCATGGGGTATTTAACTCAAGCAGAGTATGAAACTGAAATTGCGCGCCCTTTAAATGTTTTAAGCAAGCCAAGCCTAGGTCCAGCAAAATTCCCTGACTTTTTAGATATTGTGCGTCGTCAATTACGTACCGAATATCAGGAAAGTGATTTAACCAATCAAGGATTACGTATTTTTACGACCTTGGACCCAATTGCTCAAACACAAGTTCAAAATGCTTTTAAAGCTTCTGTAGAGCGCTTAGCTAATAGCAACCCTGCTCGCTTGAAAAACCTGCAAGGGGCTGTACTGATTGCCCATCCTGAAAATGGTGAATTAATTGCAGCTGTCGGGTCAACGCAAGACTTTACCGGCTTTAACCGTGCCTTAGATGCAAAACGCCAAGTCGGTTCTTTATTGAAACCTGTCATTTATTTGAGCGCAATTGAATCTGGACGTTATAACTGGGCAAGCCAGATTGAAGACGCTCCAATTAGTGTTCCAGTAGACGGCGGTAAAAGCTGGACACCGAAGAACTATAGCGGCGGTGGTCATGGAATTGTGAGTTTAAGTGAAGCCTTAGCAAACTCTTATAACCTTTCTGCTGTGCGCTTAGGTCAAGAGTTCGGGTTATCTACATTTACCAATAACTTAAGAAAGTTTGGTGTTGAATCGACAATCCCGGCCTACCCTTCTATTTTCCTGGGTGCAGTTAATATGTCACCAATGGAAGTACTTGGTATTTATGAAAACTTTGCTACAGGCGGTTTCAAATATCCGACTCGTGCGATTCGTTCTGTTGTAGATGCAAATGGACGTTTACTTGATCGTTATGGTCTAAACGTACAACAAACCATTGATCCATCTGTCGGTTATATCATGAACTATGGTTTACAACAGGTCATGTCATCAGGTACAGGACGTGCAGCCTATAACAGCTTATCTCCAGCTTTAAAATTAGCGGGTAAATCAGGTACGACTAACGATACACGTGACTCATGGTTTGCCGGCTATTCAGGTAATCATGTTGCAGTAGTATGGTTAGGTTTAGATGACAATAAAGTAACTGGTTTAACAGGTTCATCTGGTGCATTACCAGTATGGATTAATGTGATGAAACAATTACGCCAGACACCAGTAAACTTACGTCAACCAGACTCTGTACAGTGGCAATGGATTGACCGTGCATCGGGTGACTTATCGGCACAAGCTTGTGATGGTGCCATGTATATTCCAATGCTAGCGCATACAGTCCCACATCGTGCTACGCCATGTGGAGCACCGTATTATCAAGTTGATCCAACATATACGCCACAAAGTGATAACACAATTCCTGAGCCTCAGGATGATAATACCGACAGTTATATTCGTGAAAGTGAAAACCAGATGGAACAAGATCTGTCGAATAACACACGAATCATTTCAAGTGGTAGTTATAACAACTAAGCGTTAACAGGAAACAGAATATGTTAAAGAAAGGTGTTTTTTATATTGGTGCTGTACTTATGGTCGGCTGTACAACTTTACCAGATCATTCAGCTCCAAAAGAGAAAACACCTCCTGTTTCTGAAAAGAAGAAGTCCGAGTCCTCATCTGGTGTAAAAATTACACCTTATGATCATCCGGAAATTCAACGTAAAAGTTTACAAGTGATTGTTCCTCAGCAGAAAAAGCCGCAACGCTTTAATGATGATGGAAGCCAGTTACCCGCTTTTAAAACTTTAATGCAAAAAACCGAGCAGGCTTACAAAAACCAACAATGGTCCGAGGCTGAGCGCTACGCTCTTCAAGCACAGCGTTTAGCGCCACAGGCAGCCGAGACCTATTTATTTCTGGCATTAACTGCAAATCATAAACAGCAATATTCTAACGCTGAGTCTCTTGCAAGACGTGGTTTAAGCTTTGCGCAGAGTCAAGCCATGAAAAAACAACTTTGGTTGGTCATTTTAAAAGCTGGACAACAGCGCAACAACCCAAAAACTGTTCAAGAAGCACAACAAGCATTGAAAGCTTTCTAGCTTTTAATGCTTTATTTGTTATTAAAAATTACGAATACCCGCCAAGCCATATGCACCATGTTGTTGTGCTGTGGCTAAATCATCAGGACTCATGCCTCCCAAAGCAAATACGGGAATTTGGCACTTCTCGATTAAATCAGCAAAACGATCCCATCCTAATGCACTAACGTCCGGATGAGTAGCCGTCACTTTTACAGGACTAACAAAAACGGCATCACAGCCAATTTGCTGAGCATGTTGTAAAGAAACTGCATCGTGACAAGCAGCAATAAAACGTATTCCTACCTCTAAGTCACCTTTATGTAAACTCATGAGCTGAGATTGTTTTAAATGAACAGTCTTGATCTGTTTTTTTAATTCGGAGCTCAATTGCTGCCAAATATCTACATTTATAATTAAATTTGATCGTTGCCCTTCATCTAAGGCCGTTAATTGTTCTACTTCTCGCGGGCCAAATTCATCTTCTATACGCCAATACAATAAAGCATCACTATTCGCTACAGATGTAAGTGTATGACTAATTTTAGTAAAATGAGGCCAATACAATCTTTTAATAATATCTTTATTGGCTTTCGGGAAGTTTAGGTGAAGTAGCTGTTCACGTGTATACCATGTCCAAGGCTGATGAATAAGATTTAATAACTCATCAGGTACATAACTATGGAACAAATGAAGGTTGACAATAATGTCATCATATTCATGGTGAATATAATCAAATTGATGCCAATCTTTTAAACCAATACCGACTTCTTCATAAATTTCACGGCGGCAGGCTTCTTCAGGCGTTTCACCCTGCTCTACCTTTCCACCAGGAAACTCATGCTTTCCACCTTGATGCTGCTGTTCACCACGCCATCCCACTAATATTTTTCCACGATGAATTAAGATAGCTATTGCGACATCGACAATCGGTTTGGGCATTTTTCTACTCACTAAAATTTTTCACAAGTGTAAGCAAATTTTATCAATTTATAAAATCTTTAAAATCTCATTGACAGATCTATTCGATAATGATTATCATTCAAATCGTTCAAGAATATACCACGGAGCACAACAAATGAACGCACCTTTTAGCTTATTTACACGCAATACAGATTCAGCTCATGCCTTACCAATGCTGCATTCTAACAACCTATTCGCCTTAGGTCGTGAAATTCGAATTATGCATGCTGGCGAGGAATATCGTTTACGCCTTACTCGCAATAACCGTCTCATTTTAACTAAATAAGAACGATCCTCGCGTTTCAATAATATTCGTGGGAAAACAAAAAATGGATAGCATGGGCAACCATGCTATTTTTGTATTTCACGGTTAAAAGGCAGTATTACTTCAACTTTTAAGCCACCTTGGCTTGCATGCATAAAATGTAATTCCCCACCATGGAGTTGAATAATTTTTTTAGTAATTGATAACCCTAACCCTGAGCCTTGTTGCTTTGTCCCTAATACACGAAAAAAACGCTGTCCTAAACGCCTTAAGACCTCATCATCCACACCATTCCCAGTATCTTCTATAGAAATCTTCAGCTTTTGCTGGTACTGGCTTAGCTCAACATGAATAGCACCCAAAGCCGGACTATAACGAATAGCGTTATCAAATAGATTTCTAAAAGCAATAAACATGAGCTCTTCATTTGCAAATGTTTTGGTTTCATTTGACAGAATGTTTGTCTCAATTACCATGTGTTTGGCTTGTGCATCAATATTTACTGTATCTATCACTCTAGCTAATACATGATTTAAATCAACGACACTCTTAGAGAGTTCTAATTGCTCTGTTTCATTAGGTTCCAAGCGAGCGAGTAACAATAAATTTTCCAGTATTTTTGTACTTCTTGAAACGTCTTCTTGAATACGCTCAAAATCATGCTCAAGCTCTGGAATATGCTGATATTTTCGTTGCAACACCTGAAGACGCATTTGTATGGCTGATAAAGGTGAACGTAATTCATGTGAAGCATCTGCAGTAAAACGCTGTTCAGCAACCAGTGCCCTTTGGAGCCTTGCAAGTAGCTGATTTAAAGCATCAATCACAGGCTGAATTTCTGTAATAACATCTGGTTCTTGAATTGGCTCTAAGTTTGAGGCAGTTTTTTGAGCAATACGTTTAGAGAGTAAATTCAGCGCAGCCAATTGTTGTTCGGTACGCCAACTTACAATAACCCACTGTAGTAACCAGAACAGCACCATAAGGCCACTATATCCAGCAAGTGCTTTCAATACCTCTTCAATGCGTGTACTAATGGGCTGAAAAACTTCAACTTGTAGTTGAGAATCTTCTTGTTGTGCAGCCAGACTACGCCATAATTGGCCATCAAACCAAAAATATGAAAAACCTTCTGATAAATTACCTTTTTCAAAAAGTTCATGCTGATAGGTATGAGAATGGGTAAGCACCTGACCTGTATCTAATAACTCATATTGAATATCAAATTCATCACTCAGCTCGTCAAACTGCTTCATCGAGTGTTTAGAAAGGTCAGAAACCAGTAAGGTATCTGAAATTTCATCCATGATTTCATCTTGTACTGACATGTTGTGATAAATCGAAAATATGGTGAGTAAACTTAATGCCAGTAGCCCCACCACAATACTGCTCCACATGGTGGTTTTAACCAGTTGTGACTGCAAGGATGAACGATTTGATCTCATTTTAAGTCTCCCATACGGTAGCCTAGCCCCCGTATGGTTTTAATACTGCTGCTTCCGATTTTCTTTCGAAGCTGATAAATAAAAACTTCGATTGCGTTACTCTCGATTTCCTCGCCCCATGCATAAAGTGCTTCTTCTAATTGATCACGGGTAATAATATGCTCAGGATGAACCATAAGTTTACGTAATATTTGAAATTCTTTTGCTGTTAAATCGATAGTCTTACCAGCACATAATACAACTTTCGCTTGTGTATCAAGTTGCAAATCACCCCACGTTAAAATCGATTGCTGACTCAGAGTTTGTTTACGTAATTGAGCGCGGATGCGAGCCGATAATTCTTCTAGGCTAAATGGTTTAACCAAATAATCATTTGCACCTAAATCAAGCCCTTCTACTCGGTCATGAATGCTGTCACGTGCGGTAATAAAAATCACGGGAACGTTTTTTTGTTTGTGGCGGATGGTTGTTAAAACTTTTTCACCAGCCAGTTGGGGCAAGCCCCGATCAAGCAAAATACAGTCATAATCATGCTGCTCAATTGCTGTAAGGGCATAATCACCACGTTCTACCCAGTCTACTTGATAACCGTCTAATTCTAACCATGATTGAATACTTTCAGCTTGAGAGCGATCATCTTCTGCAAGCAAAATTCTCATCTGTTTTTCCTATTATATCCTGATTGGATGTTGCCAAGTCTTTATAAAAAAAGCAAAGCCGCATGATTTAAATGCGGCTAAAAGGAATTAATATAGAAATTAATTTATTAGAACTGGATCTGATCCACATCAATTTCTACACGTTTTAAAGGCTTATAATCTATGTCTACTTCACCAATTAAAGTCACATTTGTATTGGCTGAAACAGGACGTCCTTGCCAAAGCTCATCATCTACATCAATTGTAATGCTACCGCTCTTATCGCGGAATTGATATTTTTCATCGCCTAAAGATTTTACGACCTGACCATGTAATTTTACAGGTGTATTATCTTTTGATGCTAAAGCTTGTTTCACTGTAGTAACTGTCGCTGGAGCAATAGCTGCCTGATTCACAGGTGTATTTGCTACTACCATACCCGCAGTTGCCATACCCGCAGTCATCAAAATTACTTTAAGCATTTTCATAAAATTACCCTCTGTTATTTGGTTTACCCTTGGAATAAAACAATTACATCATCGGTAGATGAGGTGAATCTTAAGAAAAACTTAATTTAATGGAACAACCCGCAATACCTCTTCCAAGGTGGTCAAACCTTCAATAACTTTGCGAGCTCCTGCAATTCTTAAAGGCTCTACACTTTCTTTTTTAGTTTGGCTTCTTAATTCATTTAATGTCGCATGACTGCTAATAAGATGCTTAAGCTCAAGACTAACTGGCATAAACTCATAAATGCCGATTCGACCTTTATAACCCGTATGCCGGCACTCTTCACAACCTACTGCCCGATAAACTTTTTCTGGCATTTCCATAATGTAGTCAAATGTTAGGTGCTGCCATTCCTCCTCATTAATATGAGTTTGTTGTTTGCAGTGCGGGCAAAGCTTACGCACTAAGCGCTGTGCTAATACACCTAAAATAGTCGCGGCTGTTAAAAATGGTTGTACACCTAAATCATGTAAACGGGTCAAACTAGACGGCGCATCATTGGTGTGTAAAGTTGATAATACCAAGTGGCCTGTGAGTGCAGCTTGAATGGCCATATTCGCAGTATCTTGGTCACGAATTTCCCCAATCATAATAATGTCTGGGTCTTGTCGCATAAGCGCACGTACACCATCTGCAAAGCCCAGTTCAATTGCATGATTGACCTGCATTTGGTTAAAACTAGGCTCTAGCATTTCAATCGGATCTTCAATGGTACAAACATTGACCTGCTCGGTTGCGAGCTGCTTTAAAGAAGAATATAGCGTTGTGGTTTTACCAGAACCTGTTGGCCCCGTAACCAAAATAATGCCGTGACTATTTTGCGTAATACGCTGCCATTGTTGTAATAAAGACTGGTCAAAACCCAATTGCTGAAAGGAACGTACTAACACATCTGGATCAAAAATACGCATAACCAGTTTTTCACCAAACGCTGTTGGTAAGGTAGATAGACGTAGTTCGGTTTCTTGTCCTTTCGGCGTACGTGTTTTTAATCGACCATCTTGCGGTTTACGCTTTTCTGCTACATTTAGCCGCCCTAAAATTTTAATCCGAGAAATCACGGCGGTCAGAGTATTTGAAGGCATGTTATAAATGGTATGTAAAACACCATCGATACGGAACCGAACTTTGCCATTGTCTTTACGCGGTTCCATGTGAATGTCACTGGCGCTCTGTTCAAATGCAAATTGCAAAATCCAGTCTACCAATTTCACAATATGCTGATCATTGGCATCAGGGTTTTGGCTATCGCCAAGTTGTAAAAGCGCTTCTACACCTTTGTTATCACGGTCATGAGCCGCATCTTTTTGAGCTGAGTTTACTGCTCGGCTGACTTGATAATATTCTCGTAAATAACGTTGTAATTGCTCGGGGTTGAGAAATACCCGTTCAATTTTTTTGGGTGCCAAACTCTTCTCTAAATTATTTAGCCAGTCTGTTTGAAAAGGCTGGTCTGTTCCTATCACAATTCGGTCCGCATGGACTTCTACAGCTAAAATATGATTACGGATCGCAAACTCTTGCGACATGACTTGAGTTAAAGCACTCACATCTGCCTTTAAAGGATCAATCACAAATAAAGGTAATTGCGCCCGATCTGCAAACCATTGGCACAGACGGTTTAAACTTAAATGTGCTTGTACATGATGTTGGTCTTTTAAATTAAAATGCGCAATCCACTGTAATGGATGCCATTTCAACTGATCTTTTTGCCTATTTGTGGTTTGTACAAGTAACTTATCTCGTTCAGTGATACGGCCTTCTTGTAATAGTTGTTCTAGACACCAATGTGTGTCTATTTCTACATGTATATTCATGTGTTTTCCCCAATATATTTTTATAATATATCAGAGAAGTTTTAGATTTAGCCTGTATAAAAAACCCAAGTTTAGCTTTTAAATATCTTTGAACTTCAAATAATTAATCCAATTCTCAACTTAGTATTTTTTTGTGTCATAGATCATATTTATAAAGATGCTTATTGTGATAGTTTGATTAAAAAAGAGACTAGGCTCAATACAAGAAAAAGCATAAACTGAAATGGAATACATGATTTATAAATGGCTGATATCTACATATAACAATAAACCAAAGAGGAAGTATTATGAATCTTCCAATGACAATGTCATTACAAACCGTATCTTTTGAAGAGTTTATTACCACCATTGCGGCTGCATTAGGCTGCGGCTTATTGGTAGGTCTGGAGCGCGAACGAAGTAAGTTAAAACACGAATATAAAACTTTCGCAGGTTTTCGATCTTTTGCAATCAGTTCCCTACTTGGAGCAATTTGTTTTTTATTTGGTACCGCAATCGGGATTGTAGGCGCTCTACTTATAGGCGCGATCAGTATCGTATCTCTTAAAAATCAGCCAAATGACCCCGGTGTCACTACAGAACTTGCCTTTATTATGACTTACTTCATTGGGGCACTTTGTATCTGGAATATTTCGTTAGCTGCAGGACTCGCCGTGATCATGACGATTATCTTATTGGCAAAACAATCAATGCACGGCATTGCCAGTCAATGGATTACCGAATCAGAGTTGCGCGACGGGATTTTTTTACTTGCTCTACTTCTAATTGCTTTACCTTTAGTTCCCAATAAACCTTTTTGGGGACCCGTTCTAAACCCTCATGTGATTTTAAAGTTACTGACGTTGATTTTATTTGTACAAGCCCTCGCACATATTGCAAAACGGCTTTTATCCTCTAAAAATGCCTTATTACTTTCTTCTTTAGCCTCGGGTTTTGTTTCAAGTACTGCCACCATCGCGAGTCTAGGCTTAGAAGTACGCTCTGGTCGCGCGAATGCAAAAACAAATGCAGGTGCAGCATTAATGTCATGCGTTTCCACATTGGTACAAACCTTAATTATTGTCATCGGTATAAGTTTGGCATGGTTCAAACTCATTATATTTCCAACGCTCATTGCATTGGCTTTTTTAGCGGTATGGGCCTTCATTTTATTACGTAAGGCAGAACCAAGTATGTCTTCATCCGAACTCGATACCAGAATGTTCAGCTTAAAAGAAGCGATTATTATTGCAGGGACACTTACGCTCATTCAGGCAGGGGTTTATGGCCTAAGCCTATATTTAGGTAATGCAGGCTTAATCGCGGGGACACTACTTGCTTCTTTGTTCGAAATACATGCCGCTATTGCAGCAGTGATTGTACAAGGTGAACCAAATAACTCTCAGACATCTTTATTAATCGCGTTCATGGGTGGCTTTGCTGTTCATGCAATTGCTAAGAGCATTAACTCTGCCATTTCTGGTGGACTGCATTATGCCCTTGCTTTCATACCTGCCCAAATTTTGCATATGACAATATTTATTGGCTTGCTCTGGATGAACATACATTGGTTCTAAATAGCTTTATTACACGAGCGATGTGTCTTTCACCATATCAACAACTGTAATGACATTGCCATTAACTTTAAAATGAATATCAAAATTCGAAAATTTCATTTTATAGACTCGTTCAGGGTCTTCTTGATAGGCAGGTCTAGGATCTAATGACAATACTTGTTCTAATTCATCAAGATATTGTGCATTAATTTCTTTATTTTTAAAAAGAGGCTGCTGGGAAGACAATGCATTTTCAGACCATAAGACCGATTTTCGTTCTGGTTCGGCCTGCGCATAACCACTTTGAGCATCAACAATTGCATCTGAATATTGAATATAAGGCTTAATATCTAAAATTGGCGTGCCATTTAATAAATCACTGCCAGTAACATAAACTCTTAATGATTTACCGACTTTTTCAACCTTGTTTAAACGTACTACAGATAAGCCTATAGGCGCCGGACGATACATACTACGTGTTGCAAACACACCTATTTTTTCATTGCCCCCTAGACGTGGTGGGCGAACTTGAGGCCGAAACTTAGTTGCAGTCTCCTGATTTTTATTGTCATGAAACTGCCAGATGAGCCAAAGATGACTAAATTGTTCGATTCCCTCAAAAGCTAATAAGTCATTATAAGGTTCTACCATTTCGATATAAGACTCGATATTGACCAAATTAGGCTGACGTGGAATACCAAATTTTTCTCGAAAAGGTGAGCACATGTGCCCGACTATTGGGAGGGTGACAGAATTCATCATCACTTTTTCTTATAAACACAATTAAATATATTCAGTTTATCGGGAATGAAATTAGATTAGAATAGCAACCTGTTTTCTTTTAATCGTGATCGAGACCTTTAATGGCTGCTTTTAACGTTGAACGCATTACTCATGTGCACCACTGGAATGACACCCTTTTCAGTTTTAAAACTACACGCGACGCTAGCTTACGTTTTAAAAATGGTCAGTTCGTGATGATCGGACTTGAAGTGAATGGCAAACCGTTAATGCGTGCATATTCGATTGCAAGTGCGAACTACGAAGAAGAGTTAGAATTCTTCTCGATTAAAGTACAAGACGGTCCTTTAACTTCGATTTTGCAAAAAGTACAAGTTGGCGACGAAATTTTAGTTTCTAAAAAACCAACAGGTACATTGGTTCATGATGACCTTTTACCTGGTAAAAACTTGTATCTATTATCTTCTGGTACTGGTCTTGCTCCATTCTTGTCAATTATTCGTGACCCAGAAACTTACGAACGCTTTGAAAAAGTAATCGTGGTTCACGGTACGCGTTATATTTCTGAATTAGCTTATCAAGACCTAATCTTGAACGAATTACCAAACAATGAGTTCTTTGAAGAATTAGGTATTAAAGACAAACTTGTTTACTACCCTACCGTTACTCGTGAACCTTTCCATACTCAAGGCCGTGTAACAACTGCAATTGAAACTGGTGCTTTATTTGAAAAAATTGGTTTACCACGTTTCAACCGTGAAACTGACCGCGCAATGCTTTGTGGTAGCCCTGCATTCTTGAAAGATGTTGCTGCGTTACTTGACCAACACGGTTTAGTTGAATCACCTCGTATGGGTGAAATGGGCGACTATGTCATTGAACGTGCGTTCGTAGAAAAATAAGATTTTTTCTAATTAAAAAACCGAGGCAAAGTCCTCGGTTTTTTATTTCTGTTTTTACAACTTAATCGTACCGTCGATACAAGTAACAGCAGCTCCACCCACTAAAATTTTATCTTGATGTAATTCAAGTTGAAGCTGTCCTTCACGCCCTAAAGCTTGCCCCTGAGAAGAAAGCACCACATCATTTTGCGCAGGCAAAATACCATGGTAACGAATGAAAGATGCCACGCTACCATTACCGCTACCACAAACAGGATCTTCGTTAACTCCATATGCCGGAGCAAATGAACGAACTTCTATGCGCTTTTGCTCATTACTTTCTTCATAAAATCCATAAATTGTAGAGCCTGTTACTTTCATATCTAAACTAAATTGCTTTAAAGCATTTAGATCAGGCTGACTTGCCAAAACAGCCTCAGCATTAACAGCTTGCAATACAACCCAGCGGGCTCCAACATCCACCAATGCGGCATTCCATTGAGTATTGATTTTACATTTTAAAATCTCGGCCAACTTCTCGGTTTGCAGTGCATCTAATGGTGTAATTTTAGGTTTAGGTAACTCAAAGGAAATATGATTTGAGTCATTCACGGTCAGCGTCACCAAACCAGCAGCGCACTGCTGTACCAGCTGACCTTCTTTCGCTTTAACTAGGCCTGCCTCAAGCAAAGCATAGGCTGTACCAATGGTAGGGTGTCCTGCAAACGGCAACTCGCTTTGTGGAGTAAAGATTCGAACCTGATAGTCAGCTTGTGAATCAGTGGCTGGCAATACAAATGTGGTTTCAGAAAGATTGGTCCAGTTCGCAATGGCTTGCATCTGCTCAGACGTTAAGGTACTGGCGTCCATAATGACTGCAACAGGATTACCTTTAAATGTTTGTGAAGTAAAAACATCAACTTGTTTAAATGCAACAACAGACATAGACCACTCCTACTGATTTTATAATTTAAAATATGGCTTTAAATCCTCACCATTTTTTGATCTTACTGTTTTATTTTTAATGGTCACAGTATCAGTTAATATGAAAAATAACAGACACAGTTCTTAAAACTAAATCTCCGCTAAAAGCATTAATCTAAATTAATCACAATGTTTGAGATAAATATGAGATCACTATAAAGTGTATCCATTGCTTTTGCTTTTTAATAAATTGATATGTACAAATATAAAAAAGTGAGTGATGACCTTACTCTTCAAATTCAGAATGGCAGGCAACCTGTGGGTTCTCGGTTGCCATCAATTCGAGACTGTGCCCAACATTATCAAGTTAGTATTAACACCGTAAAAGAAGCTTATCGGAAGCTTGAAGACCAAGGTTTAATTTCAGTTCGCCCACAGTCTGGCTACTATGTTTGTCATGCACCTTCAAACTTGCCAGATCTTGAGGAGCGTTATATCAGTGAAGAAAAAGTGCCCCTTTCAGGAATTAGCTGTTTTCTCGCGCAAATTGTTAAAAAGCAGATGGACCCCGACTATATCAATTTGGCCCTAGCTTGCCCATCTGGTGAAAACTTCTACCCGATTGAACGCTTAAAACGTTTAACTGCTCAGGTTTTACGAACACAGCCGGATATTTTTAAAAGCTATACTTTACCGCCCGGCTCTATACGTTTACGTACTCAAATTGCTAGACGTAGTTTACAACTTGGTATGTTTCTATCCTCAGATGACATTGTGCTGACTCACGGCACTATGGAGGCCTTAAGTCTCGCGATTATGGCAACCACCCAAGCAGGTGACAGCATAGCGCTTGAGACTCCTACTTTTCATAACTTATATCCACTTCTGCAGAATTTAGGACGAAAAATTGTAGAAGTGCCTACTTCGCCGCATACAGGGATGTGCCTAGATGCACTTGAAGAACTGTTAAAATCTCAAAGCGTACAAGCCATATTAACTATTCCAACAGGACATAATCCTCTTGGTTTTAGCATGCCTGAAAACAACCGACATCGTTTAGCAGAGCTCGCTAATCAATTCCAAATTCCTGTTATTGAAGATGCGATGTATGCCGAATTACAACTCACCGAGCCTCTTTTGCCCAACGTTAAGGCATTTGACCAAAATGGATGGGTTTTGGTCTGTGGCAGCTACACCAAAACTGTGGCACCCGACTATCGAATTGGTTGGCTAGAAGCTGGACGCTTCCGTAATATTGTGCAGCAGCTTAAATTTACAACCACTGTTGCCGAGCCAGCTTTACTCACAGAAACGTTGGGACTTTTTTTAGAAAATGGCGGATATGATCTACATTTACGTCAGCTCAAAAAACGCTATCAACAACAAATTGACACCATCAAATCTTATATTTGTCGTTATTTTCCAGTCGGTACTCGAGTCAGTCGTCCACAAGCGGGATTTATTTTATGGTTAGAGCTACCCGAATCAATTGATACCCTAGAACTGTTTCATCAGGCCATGGATGAAAAAATCTTATGTATGCCGGGAATTTTGTGCTCGGCTGATAAACGTTTTAGTCATTGTTTACGTATTGCAGCTTGTTTTGAGTTAAATCCTAAAATGTTAAATGCTTTGATGCGTTTAGGAGAGTTAGCAAAAAATATGCTACCTGTACAAAAAGCTATAGATCAAATCCCTACTAATTCAGTAGGTTGAATCGAAAATATAGAGTTAATAAAATAAAACCATATATTTTTTATGCCTTTTATTTTATGAAAACCGAACTTCTCTCTCCCGCAGGTTCACTTAAAAACATGCGCTATGCATTTGCCTATGGTGCAGATGCCGTATATGCAGGACAACCACGTTATAGCTTACGTGTACGTAATAATGCTTTTGACCATGACAATTTAAAAATCGGAATTGATGAAGCGCATGCTTTGGGTAAAAAATTTTATGTTGTGGTGAATATTCAGCCCCATAACAGCAAATTAAAAAACTTTATTCGTGATCTTGAGCCGATTGTAGCTATGCAACCAGACGCTCTTATTATGTCTGACCCAGGCTTAATTATGATGGTGCGTGAGCATTTTCCTGATATGCAAATTCATTTGTCGGTTCAAGCCAACGCTATTAATTGGGCCACTGTTAAATTTTGGAAAGATTACGGTTTAAGCCGTGTCATTTTATCTCGTGAGTTATCATTAGAAGAAATCGAAGAAATCCAGCAACACGTCCCAGATATTGAACTCGAAGTTTTTGTACATGGCGCTCTATGCATGGCCTACTCAGGCCGCTGTTTACTTTCTGGATATATGAACAAGCGTGATGCCAACCAAGGTGCTTGTACCAATGCTTGCCGTTGGGACTATAAACTGCATGAAGCCCAAGAAGATTTAAACGGCGATGTAATTCCAGTCACTCAGCTAAATACACCAGAAAAGTCTTGCTGCTCATCAGGACAATCAGAAACAACCTCGGTTCAAACTTTACTCGTACAACGTAATGATGAAGAAATGTTTGCTGCCGAAGAAGATGAACACGGCACCTATTTTATGAACTCCAAAGATTTACGTGCAGTACAACATGTAGACCGTTTAACAAAAATGGGCATCGCCTCACTGAAAATTGAAGGCCGTACTAAATCCTATTTTTACTGTGCCCGTACTGCTCAAATTTATCGAAAAGCCATTGATGATGCATTAGCAGGTAAACCTTTTGACCCAAGCTTAATGACCCAACTCGAAGGGTTGGCAAATCGCGGTTATACCGAAGGCTTTTTAAGACGGCATGTACATAGCGAATATCAAAACTATGCTGATGGATCATCACATTTCGACTACCAACAATTTTGTGGAGAGGTTGTAGAACGTCACGGTAATTATATTCGGATTGAAGTTAAAAACCGTTTTGTGGTGGGCGACTCACTTGAGCTGATGACGCCTCAAGGCAATATCACCTTTAACTTAACCGAAATGCGCGATTTAAAAGGTGACCCAATTACAGATGCTAAAGGTTCGGGGCATTTTGTTGAGATTCCGCTCTCACAAGAGGTTGATATCAGTTATGCCCTACTCATACGCAACTTGCCGCATGCAAAAGAAAGTATTACTGCATCTACATTGGCTTATTCAGCGAGTTAAATATGGCACTTTTAATTACAAGTGACTGCATCAATTGTGATATGTGCTTACCAGAATGCCCCAATACAGCTATTTTTGAAGGGAGCAAAGTTTATGAAATCGATCCGCTTCGTTGTACGGAGTGCGTAGGCTTTTATGCTGCACCAACATGTAAGGAGGTTTGTCCAATCGATTGCATTAAACAAGACCCTGCGCATATTGAAAACAAAGAACAATTATTAGAGAAATTTAAAGGCTATTAGAGAAATTTAAAGGCCTGAGTTTAATCGGCTCATTCTCTTCTTAAAACCATTTAGAGGATCAAGTTAAAATCGCTGATCCTCTTTTTATGACTATGCTGACCAGCTATTAAATAAACGAAGAAATGGTCTAGAGCATATTGCTAGTGATAAAATCAATTTATCAGTTTAGTTCCATTTACTGGTACTTTTGTACCAAAAAAATTGAACAATCGTTAAAACTGGTCAAACTATATCAACATCTCATGTAGATTGATTAAAACCCTTTCTGGCGCAGCTTCCCATGTCTTATCTTTATTTAGCAATTGCGATTGCTTGTGAAGTTATTGCAACTTCAGCATTAAAAGCATCTCAAGGTTTTACTGTTCCAATTCCGTCTATTATTACGGTTGTGGGTTATGCAGTTGCTTTTTATTTATTATCTCTTACGCTCAAAACAATTCCGATCGGGATTGCCTATGCCATTTGGTCAGGCGCAGGTATTATTTTAATTTCTGCAATTGGCTGGATATTTTACAAACAGCATTTAGACTTGGCTGCCTGCATTGGTTTAGCTTTAATGATCGCAGGCATTGTGATTATTAATGTGTTTTCTAAAAACACCCATCTATAAAATATAATAAAAAGCAACCGAGTATGCTGAGAAGCCTTTTAAAAAATTTCATCATACTCGGTATCAGCAGCTTATTTTAAACTGCCCGTCAAAAATTGCTTTAAACGTTCACTTTTCGGGTTATTGAGTACTTCATCAGGATGGCCCTGTTCCTCAATTTTCCCTTGATGCAAAAAAATCACCTGATTAGATACATGACGCGCGAAACCCATTTCATGTGTCACCACAATCATGGTACGTCCTTCTTCAGCCAAGCCCTGCATTACTTTTAGTACTTCACCTACCAACTCTGGGTCAAGCGCACTGGTTGGTTCGTCAAACAACATCACTTCCGGTTCCATAGCCAAAGCACGAGCAATCGCTACACGTTGTTGCTGACCACCAGATAAAAATGCCGGATATTTACTTTCAACACTTTCAGGTAATCCCACTTTACGTAGATATTTGCGCGCACGTTCTTCCGCTTCAGAACGCTTTACTCCAAGTACATGGATTGGTCCTTCAATGACATTTTCTAGTACTGTCATGTGAGACCATAAATTAAAGTGCTGAAATACCATCATCAGCTGGGTACGCATTTTTTGTAGTTGCTTTGGGTCAACCACTTTTAAATTGCCTTTTTTATCAAAGACCGTACGTAATTTTTCACCATTGAGCTTAATCGTGCCATTGCTCGGTTGTTCTAAAAAGTTGATACAACGCAGCAAGGTACTTTTACCTGAACCAGATGAACCAATAATACTAATTACATCACCGGCATTTGCATCAAGTGATATTCCTTTAAGTACCTCATGATCGCCGAATGTTTTATGTAAATCGCGAATCACTAGTTTTGCAACCTGTTCCATTTATGTCTCCTAATGATTCGATGGCTTTAAAAATGCCAACCAACGTTTTTCCAACTTACGGAATATCCAAATCAAAATAAAAGCCAACACCGCATACAACACCGCAGCAATTCCAAAAGCACTGAAAGTGTCATAGGTTGCCGCATTCACATCACGCGCAATTTTTAAAATGTCGGGAACTGTTGCTGTAAATGCAATGGTTGTGGCATGCAACATTAAAATGACTTCATTGCCGTAAAACGGCAAAGCACGGCGTAACATCGACGGAATGATAATACGTGTGTAGAGTTTCCATTTTGACATACCAAAAGCTTGGGCAGCTTCAATCTCACCATGTGGAATAGAACGAATTGCTCCAGCGAAGATTTCAGTAGTATATGCACCAGTATTAAGCGCGAATGCCAAAATGGTGCAATTTATGCCCTCTCGAAAGAATGCATCGAGTGTCTGATGCTCGTGGATATAATCAAAGCTGTAAATACCTGAGTAAATAATCAGTAGTTGGATATACAGTGGTGTGCCACGAAAAACATAGGTAAACAACCAAACTGGACCATGCAACCAGATATTTTCTGATACTCGCGCAAGTGACAAAGGCACAGCAAGCACAAATCCAATACCAATCGATAGCACCAATAACCAAGCAGTCATCGCGACACCGGTAATTTGTAGGCCATCGGTCCAAAGGTATGACTGCCAATATTGTTGAAGGATTTCAATCATAATTGTCCCTTCCTCACACCAGCAGAATAATGACGTTCAAGCCATATTAAAATCAGGTTCGACACTGTGGTAATTGCCAAATAAATAGCGGCAGCGACGATGCTGAAAAAGAACAGTTGCATGGTACTTCTACCTGCATCTTGCGTAATTTTTACGATATCAGTCAGGCCAATAATGGAAACCAGTGCGGTCGCCTTAATCAAAACTTGCCAGTTGTTACCAATACCGGGCAATGCAAAACGCATCATTTGAGGGAATAATACACGGTGAAAAACCTGCCATGGCGTCATCCCATAGGCCATTGCTGCTTCAATTTGTCCCCTTGGAACCGATTGAAATGCACCACGAAAGGTCTCGGTAAAATATGCACCATAAATGAACGCTAAAGTAATCACACCAGCTACAAATGGGTTGATATCAATTTGGTCCATTTGCAGTGCTTCAGTAATTTGGTTTAAGCCCAACTGCAAGCTATAAAATAACAACAGCATAATCACTAAGTCAGGCACACTACGGATGAGCGTGGTATAGGCGGTTGCAATATAACGTAAGGCTTTAATATTAGAGAGTTTTGAACTCGCACCAATTAAGCCAATAATGACAGAAAGCAAGAGTGATAACAGCGCAAGCTGTATGGTCATCCATGTTCCGCTAAGAAGGAGTGGCCCATAGCCAGAAAAAGACATGACTCATCTTCTCCTTAAAAACAATATCTAATATTGATGAGATGAGAATAGATTTAAAAATGTCGGCACTCAGCCGACATTTTTCACATCATTAGTAAATGCTAAAAGAGAAGTATTTTTTCTCGAGTTTCTTGTATGTGCCATCCGCAATGATTGCAGCGAGTGCCTTGTCAATATTCGCTTTCAAGTCTGCATCTTCTTTACGTAAACCGATAGCCGCACCTACACCCAATGTTTTGACATCAACCACATTGCCACCAGCAAAAGAGAAGTTTTTACCCTTCGGTTGTTTTAAGAAAGCGCCATCAACCATGATTGCATCTTGTAAAGTTGCATCCAAACGACCAGACATCATGTCTTGGTAAATCAAATCTTGAGTTGGATAAGGGACAACACTTACACCTTTTGGAGCCCAATAGGTTTTAGCGTAAGTTTCTTGAATTGTGCCCTGCTGTACACCGACACGCTTACCTTTTAATGAAGTAGGTGTTGGTAATAACGGTGAACCTTTTTTTGCAACCATACGCGTTGGTGTGTTGTAGATTTTGCTACTAAATAAAATTTGTTTTGCACGTTCATCAGTAACAGTCATTGATGAAAGAATGCCATCAAATTTTTTCGCTTTAAGCGCGGGAATCATCCCGTCAAAAGAGTTTTCAACCCAAACACATTTAGCTTTGAGTTTTGCACAAATAGCATTACCTAAATCAACATCAAAACCAGTTAACTTGCCATCCGGTGTTTTATATTCAAACGGCGCATAAGACGACTCAGTACCAAAACGAATCACCTTCCAATCCTTTGCTTGGACATTCGTCGCAACAGCAGCCAGAACTAAGGTTGTTGAAACGAATATTTTTTTCATAAAGCTTGCCATCTTGAAGCTTCTCCTTAAAACACAAATAAGGTGATAAAAACTTGAGTATTTCGAACTTACTCATCTGCTGAAATAACAGCAATTTCTATACCATAAGTTAAGGATTTATGAAGATGTCCAAGCAATGATCTGTATTGACGGATTAAATGTTGAAAAATCAATCAAATTTCAAGATTAAGTTTTGAGCGTATAAGCTTCCGCAATATTATGCTGCTCGACCAAAGTACGAATTGTATATTCATGACCAGTTTCTTTATCACAGGCAAATTCACATTTCTGGTCGAAAGGTAAAGCTGTACCGCCAAGTAATGGACAGCCTGCAAAAAGTTCAGCGACCCAATCTACAAACACTTTTACTTTAAGCGATAAATGACGATTTTGAAGATAAACTGCTGAAATCGGCATCGGCGCTGGCGTCCACTGAGGCAATACCTCTTTTAATAAACCTGATTCTAAATGGTTGGTGAGCATATAACGTGGGCCTTGAATTATACCAAAACCTTGCAAAGCCAAGTCGATATAAGCATCACCGTCATTTACCGAAACACGTCCACGTACTGACACACTTTTAATTAAATCATCAACCACAAAGTCCCAATCGAAGTTGCGTCCGGTACGGCTTGAAAAGAAGTGAATCGCTTTATGATTTTTTTGCAAATCTTCAATTGAGGTAGGTTCGCCATATTTTTCTAAATAAATCGGTGAAGCAGCAGTTGCACACTGGAAAGTTCCGATACGACGCGCAATTAAGCTTGAATCTTTTAATTCACCCACCCGAATTGCACAATCAACCGCTTCTCCAACCAAATCTACAGGTCGGTCATTCAGACCAATCACTAAATCAATATCAGGATAGCGTGCATGAAAATCGCGGAGCCTTGGAATTAAAATTAAACGTCCAATCGATACAGGCACATCAATACGAAGCTGACCTCTTGGCCCCCGCTCTGCATCATGAAAAGAAGATTCAATATCGGCAACATCGGCTAAAATACGGGCTGTCCGATCATAATATACGGCGCCATCCGGTGTGAGACTAATTTTTCGTGTTGTCCGATTAAGCAATCGAACTTGTAAATGCTTCTCTAAAGCCTGAATGGTTGTAGTCACAGAAGCACGCGGTAAACCCAAACTATCAGCTGCTAAACTGAAACTATTTGTTTCAACAACTTTGTTGAATACTCTCATGGCATGAAATAGATCCACACGCACACTCCTATTAATGCATTTTCTAGTGCAAACACATCAATTGTTATAAAAATACGAATAGTGTTATCAAATTTAATATATTTATTCGTGATTGACAAACTTTTATGCTCCGTCCATTCCATAAACCCTGTTTCTCCCATACGGACCATAACTAAAAGTCTGAAAACAGGTATCCAAATAACTAGGAGCACCTCATGTCATTTTCCCGCAAACAGTTTGCACTGTCTGCCATCTTTGTCGCTATTTTAGCAACCGGTGGCAGTTTTATGTTGTTACATGAAAATGCCGATGCAAAAGCTGCACCAACCGCTGCCCAACAAGCTGCTACTGTTGATGTAGCCCCAGTAGTAAGCAAAACCATTACCGATTGGCAAGAATATTCCGGTCGTTTAGAAGCAATTGATCAAGTTGATATTCGGCCTCAAGTTTCAGGAAAGCTTATTGCCGTACATTTCAAGGATGGAAGCCTCGTTAAAAAAGGTGATTTACTTTTCACAATCGACCCTCGTCCTTTTGAAGCAGAACTGAACCGTGCAAAAGCCCAGCTTGCTTCAGCTGAAGCACAGGTAACATATACCGCCAGCAATCTTTCGCGTATTCAACGTCTCATTCAGAGTAATGCTGTTTCTCGCCAAGAACTGGATTTAGCCGAAAATGATGCACGTTCAGCCAATGCTAACCTACAAGCCGCTAGAGCTGCTGTCCAATCTGCACGTTTAAATCTGGAATACACCCGTATTACTGCACCAGTCAGTGGCCGAATTTCCCGTGCCGAAGTCACCGTTGGTAATGTGGTTTCTGCAGGTAATGGCGCACAGGTTTTAACAAGTTTAGTGTCTGTATCACGCCTATACGCATCTTTCGATGTTGATGAACAAACTTACCTGAAATATATCAGTAATCAGCGCAATTCTTCACAAGTACCCGCCTATATGGGACTTGCCAATGAAACAGGGTTTACTCGCGAAGGTACGATTAACTCAATCGATAACAACCTGAATACAACCTCAGGTACGATTCGTGTTCGCGCAACTTTTGACAATCCAAACGGTGTTTTATTACCGGGCCTATATGCACGAATTCGTTTAGGTGGAGGCCAACCTCGCCCAGCGATTCTGATTAGTCCAACCGCGGTTGGTGTCGACCAAGATAAACGTTTTGTCGTAGTAGTGGATGCGAAAAATCAAACTGCTTACCGCGAAGTAAAACTCGGTGCCCAACAAGATGGCTTGCAAATCGTAAATAGCGGATTACAAGCGGGTGATCGTATTGTAGTGAATGGTTTACAGCGAATTCGTCCGGGTGACCCTGTTACACCGCATCTCGTTCCTATGCCAAATTCACAAATCATTGCTAACGCTACTCCTCCTCAACCTCAGCCAACAGATAAAACATCAACTCCGGCAAAAGGTTAATCACATATGAATATTTCTAAATTTTTTATTGATCGGCCGATCTTTGCTGGTGTTTTATCAGTATTGATTTTACTCGCCGGTCTGCTTTCGGTATTCCAATTACCGATTTCTGAATATCCCGAGGTTGTTCCACCATCTGTGGTGGTACGTGCCCAATATCCGGGTGCAAACCCAAAAGTGATTGCTGAAACGGTTGCTTCTCCGCTCGAAGAGTCAATCAACGGCGTCGAAGACATGCTGTATATGCAATCTCAAGCAAACAGCGACGGTAACCTAACCATTACGGTGAACTTTAAGCTCGGTATCGACCCAGACAAAGCCCAACAATTGGTTCAAAACCGTGTGTCTCAGGCCATGCCCCGTTTACCTGAAGATGTACAGCGCTTAGGTGTAACCACACTAAAAAGCTCACCTACTTTAACTATGGTGGTACATCTGACCTCCCCAGATAATCGCTATGACATGACCTACTTACGTAACTATGCGGTGCTCAACGTAAAAGACCGTTTGGCACGTTTACAAGGTGTAGGTGAAGTCGGTTTATTTGGATCTGGTGACTACGCGATGCGCGTATGGCTTGACCCGCAAAAAGTAGCGCAGCGTAACCTCACCGCGACCGAAATTGTGAATGCAATTCGTGAACAAAATATTCAGGTTGCAGCGGGTACAATCGGTGCCTCACCAAGTAATTCCCCTTTACAACTTTCAGTCAATGCTCAAGGTCGTTTAACTACTGAACAAGAATTCGCAGATATCATTTTAAAAACTGCACCAGATGGCGCGGTTACCCGATTGGGTGATGTTGCTCGTGTTGAACTTGCAGCCTCTCAATATGGCTTACGTTCATTGCTTGATAATAAACAAGCGGTCGCGATTCCAATTTTCCAAGCACCGGGTGCGAATGCTTTACAAGTTTCCGATCAAGTGCGTAGCACGATGAAGGAGCTTTCAAAAGATTTCCCATCTTCAATTAAATACGACATTGTTTACGACCCGACTCAATTCGTACGTGCCAGTATTAAAGCGGTCGTTCATACCTTACTTGAAGCAATTGCACTGGTTGTTGTAGTCGTTATTTTATTCTTACAAACATGGCGTGCCTCAATCATTCCATTGCTTGCCGTACCAGTTTCAATTATTGGTACATTCGCGCTCATGCTCGCTTTTGGTTACTCAATCAATGCGCTATCACTGTTCGGGATGGTGCTTGCCATCGGGATTGTCGTCGATGACGCGATTGTGGTCGTCGAAAATGTCGAGAGAAATATTGAAGCAGGCTTAAACCCAAGAGAGGCGACTTACCGTGCCATGCGAGAAGTCAGTGGACCGATTATTGCCATTGCTTTAACACTTGTTGCAGTATTTGTACCTCTTGCCTTTATGACAGGCTTAACAGGGCAATTCTATAAACAATTTGCCATGACCATTGCCATTTCAACGGTTATTTCGGCATTTAACTCGCTTACCCTATCTCCGGCTTTGGCAGCGCTGTTACTGAAAGGACATGATGCTAAACCGGATGCCTTAACACGTATTATGAATCGTGTATTCGGTCGTTTCTTTGCACTGTTTAACCGTGTGTTTTCACGTGCGTCAGACAACTATGGTAAAGGCGTAAGTCGTGTTATCTCCCATAAAGCATCAGCAATGGGTGTCTATGCAGCACTGTTAGGCTTAACCGTTGGGATTTCTTATATTGTTCCGGGTGGCTTCGTTCCTGCTCAAGACAAACAATATTTGATTAGCTTTGCTCAATTACCAAACGGCGCTTCATTAGATCGTACCGAAGCAGTCATCCGTAAAATGAGTGACACTGCACTTAAACAGCCTGGTGTAGAAAGTGCTGTTGCCTTCCCTGGCCTCTCAATTAATGGTTTCACCAATAGCTCTAGCGCTGGTATTGTCTTTGTGACTTTAAAGCCATTTGATGAACGTAAGGCAAAAGACTTATCTGCAAATGCAATTGCAGGTGCGCTCAACCAGAAATATTCAGCTATTCAAGATGCCTATATCGCGGTTTTCCCACCACCACCAGTGATGGGCTTAGGTACTATGGGCGGCTTTAAACTGCAACTTGAAGACCGAGGTGCCTTAGGCTATTCAGCCTTGAATGATGCTGCACAAAACTTTATGAAAGCAGCACAATCAGCCCCTGAACTTGGTCCAATGTTCTCAAGTTATCAAATTAACGTGCCTCAACTCAATGTAGATCTGGACCGTGTAAAAGCTAAACAGCAAGGCGTTGCTGTGACAGATGTTTTCAACACTATGCAGATTTATTTAGGTTCTCAGTACGTTAACGACTTTAACCGCTTTGGACGTGTTTATCAGGTTCGTGCACAAGCCGATGCACCTTTCCGTGCTAACCCTGAAGATATTTTGCAGCTTAAAACCCGTAATAGTGCCGGACAAATGGTGCCCTTATCTTCTTTGGTGAATGTAACTCAAACTTATGGTCCTGAAATGGTCGTTCGTTATAACGGTTACACATCAGCAGATATTAACGGCGGCCCTGCCCCAGGTTATTCATCTAGCCAAGCAGAAGCTGCGGTTGAACGTATTGCTGCACAAACTCTACCGCGTGGTATCAAGTTTGAATGGACAGATTTAACTTACCAAAAAATCTTGGCTGGTAATGCAGGACTTTGGGTATTCCCAATTAGCGTATTACTCGTGTTCTTGGTTTTAGCTGCACAGTATGAAAGCTTAACCCTACCATTAGCAGTTATCTTAATTGTACCAATGGGAATCTTAGCGGCTCTGACAGGTGTCTGGTTGACAGCTGGAGATAACAATATCTTTACTCAAATCGGTCTAATGGTACTGGTCGGGCTAGCCTGTAAAAATGCCATCTTGATTGTCGAATTTGCGAGGGAACTTGAAATGCAAGGCGCGACTGCCTTTAAAGCAGCCGTTGAAGCAAGTCGTCTACGTTTACGCCCAATTTTAATGACCTCTATTGCATTTATTATGGGTGTAGTGCCACTGGTTACTTCAACTGGCGCAGGTTCTGAAATGCGACATGCGATGGGTGTTGCAGTGTTCTTCGGTATGATCGGTGTAACATTCTTTGGTTTATTCCTCACCCCGGCCTTTTACGTTCTGATTCGTACCCTCAACAGCAAACATAAACTGCATTCTGCGGCAGTTCATGAAGCGCCGTTAGCTAGCCCACAAGATCATTAAGGAGGACATTTGGTGATTACATCAAAACAAAATTGGTTGTTGTCCTCACTCATGGGAAGCCTGCTCCTTGCAGGCTGCTCATTGGCCCCAGAATATCAACCTGCAAAAGTTATAGTGCCAGTCAAATTCAAAGAATCTGACCCCAAACTTGAAGATAATAACTGGAAGATTGCCCAACCTGCCGATCAGCAAACTCGTGGTGAATGGTGGCGTATTTACAATGATGCTCAACTGAATGAACTTGAACAGCAAGCTATCGCAGGCAACCAGAACCTAAAAGCGGTGGCAGCAAATATTCAGGCTTCACGTGCACTACGTTCGGCAGCTCAAGCTGAACGCTTACCAAGTATTGATGCCGGATTTGGGCCAACCCGCCAAAAGCCGTCTCCAGCTTCACTCGGTTTAGATGACAATGCACATACTTCGGCTCAAACTTTATGGCGAGCTCAAGCCAATGTTTCATATGAGCTCGATTTATTTGGTCGTGTAGCAAGTAGTGTCAACGCAGCAACAGCGGATCTACAGCAACAAGAGGCACTATATCAGTCGGCACTTTTAGCTCTACAAGCGGATGTAGCTCAAGGTTATTTTCTGATACGTCAACTTGATACCGAACAGGCAATTTATAACCGTACAATCAAATTATTAGGTGAAACACGAGATTTAATGCAGCTTCGTTTTAAAAACGGACTGGTCAGTGAATTAGATGTTTCTCGTGCACAAACCGAACTTGCTACCGCACAAACCACTGCCCTAAATATTGCTCGTAACAGAGCCAGTGCAGAACATGCGCTTGCAGTCTTATTAGGAAAACCACCAGCAGACTTTAACTTGGCAGTTCAACCTTTAACTGCAAATAGTATCCGTCTCCCTGGCGGTTTGCCGTCAACTTTACTTGAAAGACGACCCGATATTGCGGCTGCAGAGCGTGCAATGGCAGCAGATAATGCGCGTATTGGAATTGCTCGTGCAGCATTTTTCCCAAAACTCAGTCTTACAGGAGCTTTAGGTTATGAATCTTCAAGTTTAAGCGAGTTGGGTAAATGGTCGAGTCGGACTTTTTTACTAGGGCCTGTCGCTGGTACTATTTTGTCGTTACCTTTATTTGATGGTGGACAACGTAAAGCAGGCGTTGCTCAAGCAAGAGCGGCTTATGAGGAAAGCGTCGCCAACTATAGACAAACTGTACTGAATGCATTTCGCGAAGTTGAAAATGGTTTATCTGATCAAAGAATTCTCGATCAGCAAATTCAGGCTCAAAACCAAGCACTCTCCTCTTCTCGTCATGCCAATCAACTTTCTCATTTACGTTATCGAGAAGGTGCTATTAGCTATCTTGATGTCATTGATTCTGACCGCACTATTTTGCAACAAGAACAATTAGCAGCTCAGCTGAAAGGTAGCCAAATCATTGCAAGCATCAATTTAATCCGTGCTTTAGGAGGCGGTTGGAGTAGTTAATAAAAAAGCGCCTTACGGCGCTTTTTTTATATACACAAATTATTTTGCATATACAGGGAATTTTGCACAGACAGCTTCAACTTTTGCTTTTACATCAGCAATAACTTTTTCGTCACCTTTGCTGTCAATCACGTCAGCGATCCAACCAGCAAGTTCACGAACTTCAGCTTCACCAAAACCACGAGTTGTTACTGCCGGAGTACCGATACGGATACCAGAAGTCACAAATGGAGAACGTGGGTCATTTGGAACTGAATTTTTGTTCACAGTAATGTGAGCAGCACCTAACCAAGCGTCTGCATCTTTACCAGTTACGTCTTGTTTGATTAAAGATAACAAGAATAAGTGGTTGTCTGTACCACCAGAAACAACATCATAACCACGAGCGATGAATACTTCAGCCATTGCTTGAGCATTTTTCACAACTTGTTGTTGGTAAGCTTTAAAGTCGTCAGACATTGCTTCTTTGAAGCAGATTGCTTTAGCAGCAATCGCATGCATTAATGGACCACCTTGGTTACCAGGGAATACAGCTGATTGAAGTTTTTTCTCGATTTCTTCATTCGCTTTCGCAAGGATTAAACCAGAACGTGGACCACGAAGTGTTTTGTGAGTCGTCGTTGTTGTTACGTCAGCAATTTGAACTGGGTTTGGATATACACCAGCAGCAACAAGACCAGCAACGTGAGCCATATCAACAAAAAGGTAAGCACCAACTTTGTCCGCGATGTCACGGAAACGTTGCCAATCTACAACACGGCTATAAGCAGAGAAACCAGCAACGATCATACGTGGCTTGTGTTCTAACGCTAAACGTTCAACTTCTTCGTAATCAATCTCACCAGTTTCAGCATTTAGACCATACTGAACAGCGTTATACGTTTTACCAGAGAAGCTAACTTTTGCACCGTGAGTCAAGTGACCACCGTGAGCCAAGCTCATACCTAAAACTGTATCGCCTGGGTTAAGAAGTGCTAAATAAACAGCAGAGTTAGCTTGTGAGCCAGCGTGTGGTTGAACGTTTGCGTAATCTGCACCAAAAAGTTCTTTAGCACGGTCAATCGCCATTTGCTCAATAACATCTACAAATTCGCAACCGCCATAATAGCGTTTGCCAGGATAACCTTCTGCGTATTTGTTCGTAAGTTTTGATCCTTGCGCTTCCATTACCGCAGGAGAGCAATAGTTTTCAGATGCAATTAACTCGATATGTGCTTCTTGACGCTCATCTTCAGAAGCAATTGCTTGAGCTAATTCTGGATCAAATTCAGAAATGGAAATATTGGCAAACATTAGCGGGGGTCCTATAAATTAGGGCTTTTAAGCCGTGCTAAGATTGCGGCATATTGTAGCATGAACTTTATAATTAAACAGAATGAAGTTAGCTCAGTTTTAAATAAAAATGGCTCAAGTTTTATAAAAAATGAGCCATTGTTTATAAATCAATTAAAAAGCTCGTTTAAAGCTTATATTTTAAATTTATCCATCGTTAATTTTAGCTTATAAAAATATTAAAAAGTCTTTAAATATCAATAACTCTACTGAGCTGCCAGTAAAGACTGAACATTTCCAACAATATTATCTACATTACTACTCATCGCCGTACCATGATCCCAGTTACCCGTCACATAACTATTAATTCTAGTACCTACGACAGTGGCATTAGATATCAAAATATCAGTAGCTACTTTTGGAACAGTTGTATCAGCTACCCCCTGATAAATAATAATCGGTGTCGTGACTTTTACTTGTAAGGGCTGCGAATCTTTATCTAAAAATGTTTTAACTAGCTGCACAGCCATAAAGTTAGGTTGTGTACGTGTATACCCGTCCAGTGTTCCATTATGATCTGTAGCATACTTAGTCATACCTGCCCCAAAGGCTTGGCCCAATGGTCCAGAACAAATCGTTTCTGCTTGTGCGGCAATACTTGACACTTGCGAAGTAAAGACTTGTGAATAATTAAAGGCAGGTTGAGTGTTACGAATTCCCGCAGTAACTAAAGCCGTATAAGTATCAAGTTGAGCATACATTGATATCTTTTTATCTAGAGTAGCATTAGCAACAGATTGCTCTCCAGCCACTAGAATAAAGCCTAAATTAGAAGCAGGTGCTACCGCTACTGTACCTTTATAGTCTAGTTGTGCACGGCTCGCATATTGTGCAGCACCTAATGCAGCATGCCCCCCTTGCGAATGTCCTATTGTTAACCATTTTTTTGAAGTTAATAAGTTACGCTGTAATAAATAATTGCGTGTTGCAACCACCGCATCTGTAATTGAAAAAGCCTCACTTTTAACATTTAAAAAAGGATGTATGCCTGGTGTACCTAAACCTTCATAGTCAGGTGCGACCACAACATAACCCGCTGCTAATAATTTACTAATTAAATCTTTTGTACTATCTGCTAAAGCTGCTTTACTTGGTGCGCAAGCATCTGCCACACCCGTAGTACCATGCGCCCAGACTACAATGGGCCAACCGCCTACTGGTGGTGGAGTGTTTGGTGTAAATACCAAACTGGTTGCCTGCACTTCTTGACCACTTTGACCCAACATTTTATAAGTCAAAATACTACTTTCTGCGGCAACTGATCCTAAGTTGGTGCTTGTGTAAGCCTCGACCTTAACGACTGGATTTTGAATATTATTGGTTGGAGTCCCAGATGGATTAGTAGGAGCTGGGCCATCATCACTACTCCCTCCTCCACAAGCGACTAAAAATAAACTCGTGCTAAGAACGCTCGTCATTAATAGGTTCATTTTCATTGGTATATCTTCCCTTAAATTCCATTTTTGTTTTGCTTTAGTTTTTTAATCAACATTTCCTAATGTCTTAAAAATATTTACGCCTAATCTTTATTTTCCGCAAGTTCTATTGGATGAAATTAATCTCTGAAAACTTTATTTTTAATATAAATTAACGTTCTCGCTACTCTCAGCCCTCACTTCATGTTTTAAAGTGGGTAGCCAACTGTTAACATTCTTGATTACTCGTGATTGATTAAAGGGCCAGTTATGCAAACCATTATTTTAGATACAGAAACACATACACTAAATGGTTTGCCTATTGAAATTGCGTATGCCCCGATTGAAATTAATGAAGGCAAGCTCACCTTAGATAAAAGCAAATTGTTCGATCAGCTCTATCAAGTCGGTACCCCTATTTCTTACGCGGCTATGGCAGTTCACCATATATTAGAGTCAGATTTAGAAAACCAGCCCCACTATAAAACTTTTAAATTGCCAGAGACTACAACTTATATTATTGGTCACAATATTGATTACGATATTGCCGCGATTGCTCGTTGTGGTGTGGATGTATCGAATATCAAACCGATTTGTACTCTAGCTTTAGCGCGCAAAACTTGGCCTGATGCAGAAGCGCATAATATCTCAGCACTGATCTATATGATTTCTCAAGGCAGCAGTAAAGCTCGTGAATTACTCAAAGGCGCGCACCGTGCCGATGCGGATATTATTTTAACTGCCAATATCTTGATGCATATTGTCTATCATTTAAATATTCATGACATTGAAGAGTTGTACCGTGTTTCTGAAGAAGCACGTATTCCCACAACAATTAACTTTGGCAAGCATAAAGGTACAGCTATTGCTGAACTCCCTAAAGACTATATTCAATGGCTATTGCGCCAAGACGAGCTGGATGTCTATCTACGTAAGGCATTAGAAAGTGCATTTTAACGGCCTAAATAGATGATATTCATAAATTCTTCATCATATTGTCATTTTTGAGTTTTATCGTTAGCCCCATTTATATTTTATTAAGAACAGTACTGTTTGATAGAAAAAATCAAACAGGCTGCTTCATTTTTATATTGGGGAATAATGATGGCTGGTTTTTATCGAACCAATTTGGGAAGAGTCGCGCTTCAACAACGTAATATTGCTTTAAATCCCAAACAAAGACGTTTACTTCTATTAATTGATCATGAAGATTTTCAAACTCTCAATACCGAGTTTAAAAAACGCATTGCTCCACCAGAACTCATTCAACAACTTATTGACTTAAAGCTTATTGCCCCTATTAGCGAAAACGATTCAGAATTTACTGAACAAATACCTCTCTCAGAATCACCTACCACGAGTTTAGAAGTAAAAGTGCAACAAAAAAGCACTATAGATGAAAATGAAAATGCCGATTTGACTGGAGAAATTAAAGTTTCTCTAGAATCATCATGCCATTCTTCAAATATTGAAAATATCCAACCCGTAGTTCCATTTAAACAACTTACTTTTGAAGAAATACAACAATTAATGAAGCAAAGCTTGAGTCAATACTGTGGACTTATGGCCAAACCACTTATTCAGAAAATAGAACAAATTAAAAATCTTCAAGAACTGAAAATGTGCCAAATGCAATGGATTACCAGTTTGCAAGAGTCAAGGATTCCCCCTCATGAGCTCGCACATACGCTTCACTCTATTAATTATTCAATTCAGCTCATTCAGCAAAAGAACTAAAACATAACAAGCTGCTGTTTAATTAAGCATTAAATTCACTTGGTACGTATTTCGTGCTTTACCTGCAAGTGTTTTTTTCCTATGATGTGCCCCACACATGCGCTCGTAGCTCAGTTGGATAGAGTACAGGTTTCCGAAGCCTGGGGTCGTGGGTTCGATCCCCGCCGAGCGCACCATTTTATATATAATAACTTCATAAATTTATCTCAATTTTATAAAATTCCG
This sequence comes from Acinetobacter sp. AOR12_HL, assembly GCF_027855275.1. Classification (NCBI taxonomy): domain Bacteria; kingdom Pseudomonadati; phylum Pseudomonadota; class Gammaproteobacteria; order Moraxellales; family Moraxellaceae; genus Acinetobacter; species Acinetobacter sp. AOR12_HL. Next base: position 107,253 of record NZ_JAKTIJ010000020.1, read on the forward strand.
ACTATTTTACTTGGTTTATTAATCATTATCGCTCAAAATATACCCCTCTTTCATAATGTGAGAATTTCATGACTGATGCTTTGGTTTTAAGAGATTTGTCCAAAACATATCGTAATGGTTTTCAGGCGTTAAAAGGTATTAACCTCACTGTGCCTGAAGGTGAATTTTATGCGTTGTTAGGTCCAAATGGCGCCGGCAAATCAACAACCATTGGTATTATCAGCTCCCTCACGAAAAAGACCTCAGGAACAGTTGAGATTTTCGGACATAATCTCGATACTCATCCATCCTTGGCAAAACAGCAGCTTGGCGTTGTCCCTCAGGAATTTAACTTTGGGCAGTTTGAAAAAGCATTTGATATTTTAGTAACGCAAGCTGGTTATTACGGTATCCATAGAAAGATTGCAGAAAAGCGCGCAGAACATTATTTAGAAAAACTGGGCCTATGGGAAAAACGTAATATACAAGCACGCATGCTGTCGGGTGGTATGAAACGCCGTCTTATGATTGCCCGTGCCATGATGCATGAGCCTAAACTTCTTATTTTAGATGAGCCTACTGCGGGTGTAGATATTGAGTTACGCCGTTCTATGTGGGATTTTCTGACTGAAATGAACGAAAACGGTACTTCTATTATTTTAACGACACATTATCTCGAAGAAGCAGAAATGTTGTGTCGTCAAATTGCCATCATTGACCGTGGTGTCATTAAAGAAGATACCAGCATGAAAAGTTTCTTAAACCAGCTGAGTGAAGAGTCTTTTATTTTTGATTTGGCTGAACCTATTGCCCCACTCCAGCTCAATATTATTGGTGTGAAGTTCAACTTAATTGATAGTAGTACTTTAGAAGTAACAATGGATAAAGCACATACATTAAATGATTTATTCCAACTTTTAGAGTCACAAGGTATTCGTGTTCGCAGCATGCGAAATAAATCGAATCGTCTTGAAGAGCTATTTGTCAAAATGGTCGAGAAAAATCTTGAAGGAGCGGCAAAATGAACTTTAACCAACTGCAAATTGCCCTCTGGACTCTAGTTCGTAAAGAAGTACGCCGATTTCTACGCATTTGGCCACAAACCTTATTACCACCTGCAATTACCATGAGTTTGTACTTTGTCATTTTCGGTAATTTAGTTGGCTCACGTATTGGTGAAATGGGTGGCGTAAGTTACATGCAATTTATTGTACCTGGCCTCATCATGATGGCTGTCATTACCAACAGTTATGCCAATGTATCATCGAGTTTCTTTAGTGTGAAATTTCAAAAAAGCATTGAAGAGCTGATTATGAGCCCTGTACCTCTGCATATTATTTTGTGGGGCTATGTTATTGGTGGTATTTGTCGAGGTGTCTTGGTTGGTGCAATCGTTACCGCGATGAGTATGTTTTTTACTGATCTTTTTATCCATAACTGGTTCGTAACTATATATACAGTATTAATTACATCCGTTTTATTTTCTTTAGGCGGTTTTATTAATGCAGTCTACGCAAAATCATTTGATGATATTTCTATTATTCCAACATTTGTACTTACTCCACTTACCTATTTAGGTGGTGTGTTTTATGCCATTAGTGCACTTGGTCCTTTTTGGCAAAAACTTTCTTTAATTAATCCTATTGTTTATATGGTAAATGCTTTCCGTTTCGGCATTTTAGGTCATAGTGACGTGAACGTTTCGTTCTCTTTAATCATTGTGACATTATGCTGTGCTGTACTTTACGGAATTGCTTATTATTTACTTGCTCGTGGTTCAGGAATGCGTGAATGAGTGTCGAACAGTCTTTATTGGGTAAAGAAACCCAATATCCAACTAGCTATCAACCCGATGTGTTATTTCCAATTGCACGTGCTCAATCTCGTGAAAAATATGCTCATATCGAAGGTATAACCCAAGGTAAAGATTGGTGGCACGTTTTCGAAATTTCTTGGTTGAATGCTCACGGTATTCCACAGGTTGCTATTGGCAGAATTACACTGCCAGCTTCTTCACCGAATTTAATTGAATCAAAGTCATTAAAACTTTATTTCAATAGTCTTAACTTCACTCAGTTTGACTCTACACAGTCATTCATTGAAACAGTTGAAAAAGATCTATCTGCTGCGGCAGGTGCAAAAGTTGAATTAACCCTATTTCAAGTAGATGATTTAGAGATTTCTAAACCTCAAGGGATCTGTATTGATGATCTTATGCCAGAGCGTTTAGAACGACACCCTGATGCTACTCTCTTAAAACTTGATGAGTCAGGTGAAGAAATCGAAGTTGAACTGTATTCTCATCTTTTGAGAAGTAACTGCCCAGTCACGGGTCAACCGGATTGGGGGACAGTTTTTATTCGTTTTAAGGGCAAAAAACCTTGTTATCGTAGTCTTTTAGCCTATATTATTTCGTACCGTCAGCATAACGGTTTCCACGAACAATGTGTCGAACAAATCTTTGCCGATATTTGGCAAAATTTGCAACCTGAAAAGCTGATGGTTTATGCAACTTATACTCGCCGCGGTGGACTTGATATCAATCCTTGCCGAGTATCGGATCTTACATGGATGCCAAAACCGATTCGATTGGCACGACAATAAAACGAATAATTTGAGGATACACCATGCCGTTTTTTGGTTTTACCCCTTCTGAAGGCTTATTGAACGATATACAGACTGGAATTGCGAATAAAAATTCTAGTGAACCGTTATATCCACTTCGAGACAAAATCGCTTTACAACTCAATGAAGAAATTATTGAAAATGTACTTACCCAGTTAGTACAACATTTCCCAGCGAGTGAAAAAAGAGATACTGCCGAAAAACTAGCTGGTTATGTCAAATCAACAGTTGCCGTGCTTTTAAAGCAATTACTCAGCAAAGCGCCAAACGATGTGGTTAAACAGTCAGTTGAGTTTTCAGAGAAAAGCTTATTTAAAGATCCGCAGGGCCAATATAAAGTTGGCGTAGCTTTAGATGCTGGCCTAGTCACCAACTTGAAGCATAATTTTGCCGAGCTTCAAGCGGGTAATGACATTAATAAAGCAGCATTAGCAGAACTATATAAACAGTTCGGTGATGCTATGGTGAGACATTTTATGTCTGACTTTAATAAAACATTAGATTTAGGCATGATTAAGCGTAAAGCAGCCGATATTGGCGCTGCTGCTGTAACTAAAGCAGTTCATATTGCGATCGACAAACTCATTCCAAGTTTAAATCGCACTGAACTAAAAGCGATGGCTGAATATCATGATGGACTATTCTTTAACTAATAAAAAATAGTCTATCGGAAACCTGGTGAGAGCCAGGTTTTTTTATTGCAAAATATTGATATACATTGTCATAAATCAGGTTTATGTTAGCATGCGCCAAGCACTGATTGACCTTTAGTTAAAGCCGCATGTCTCCTAGTCCACAATATAAATTTTTACGCCAAGCTCCTCGAGATGGCCTTAGTACTGCCATGCAACCTTCGCGCTGGCAGCAGCTTCATATTGACCCTTGGTTATGCCTATTTTTATTCCTAAATGCATTGTTAGGTTTAACGGTACTTTATAGTGCATCTGCACAAGATGTGGGACTCGTCAGTAAACAGGCCATGAGCTTTGGTATCGGCTTTCTGGTCATGATTAGCCTAGCGCAAATTCCACCCAAGGTTTATCAAGCTTTTTCACCTTATTTTTATTTATTTGGCCTGTTTTCCTTAATTGGCGTTATGGTTTTTGGTGAAGTTCGCATGGGTGCGCAGCGCTGGATCGATATTCCGGGGTTCGGGAGTGTTCAACCCAGCGAATTTATGAAAATTGGCATGCCAATGATGGTTGCATGGTTTTTAGCTCGCAAACCTCTTCCTCCTAGCTTCTCGCAGGTTATTTTGTCTTTAATGTTAATTGGTGTTCCATTTTTACTTATTGCAGAACAGCCTGACCTAGGAACATCACTATTAGTATTAGCAAGTGGTATTTTTGTACTATTCTTGAGTGGGCTATCTTGGCGCATGATCGGTGCAGCAGCAGCTTGTGCAGCTATTGTGATTCCAATTGCATGGGAATTCCTTTTACACGACTATCAACGTCAACGAGTATTAACGTTGCTTGACCCAGAAGCGGATGCTTTAGGAACAGGCTGGAACATTATTCAGTCCAAAACAGCAATCGGTTCTGGTGGGTTCTCAGGTAAAGGTTTCCTCGAAGGTACTCAATCACATTTACACTTCTTACCAGAAGGCCATACTGACTTTATTATTGCTGCTTACTCAGAAGAATTCGGTTTAATTGGTGTACTTATATTAGTAATTCTTTATTCGGCCATTATTTTTAGAACATTTCAAATCGGTTTACAAAGCTTTCATAATTATGGCCGATTAGTGGCTGGCGCGTTTGGTTTGTCTTTTTTTGTTTATGTATTTGTAAACGCAGGAATGGTCAGTGGTATTTTACCTGTAGTGGGTGTTCCCTTACCTTTTATGAGTTATGGCGGTACCGCTATTATTACTTTAATGGCCACTTTTGGTTTAGTCATGTCTATTCATACACATCGATAATTTGGAATTTAAAAAAGATATGTTGTCTCAATTTGTTAATAAAACTTTAAAAGTGCTCGCCTTGTGTACTGGCCTTATTAGCACAAGTCATTTTGCTCAGGCCAATGATTTTGTAACTCATCCTAACTATTTAAATTTTAAACAAAAAGCCATGAGCACTTATGGCTTAAGCGGTGAACAGGTTGACGCCGCTATGAATGGTGCAAAAAATTTACCAAACATTATAAATATTATGACTCGCCCTGGTGAAAGTAAGCCTTGGTACGACTATCGCTCTATGTTTTTAGTCGAAGGTACTATTCAACGTGGTGTCCGCTTTAAAAACCAATATGCCGATGCTCTCAATCGTGCTGAACAACAATTTGGTGTCTCTCAAGCGGTTATTCTAGGCATTTTAGGTGTTGAAACAGGTTATGGAGCCAATAAAGGTTCGTTTATTACTCGTGATGCACTTGCAACGTTAGCTTTTGGCTACCCACGCCGTGCTGAATATTTTGGCGATGAGTTAGCTGCTCTCATTGCATGGACTTACAAAGAAGGTTATCCAACCAATAGTATTGTAGGTTCTTATGCTGGTGCCATTGGCTTCCCGCAGTTTATGCCAAGCAACATTAGTAAGTACGGGGTCGACTTTGATGGTAATGGTCATATCGACCTACGAAACTCTGCAGAAGATGCGATTGGTTCAATCGCAAATTACTTAGCAAAACAAGGCTGGCAACGCGATCAACCTATTGGTTTTATGGCTCGTTACACAGGTTCAAATCCGGAAAGTATCATTGCTAAAGATTTGACCCAGCCCACTCCGTATGGTGCACTAAAAAATCAAGGGATTTCCCCTTTAAATCCGTTAGTCAAAATTGATGACTTAGATATGGTAAATGTTATTCAATTACAAGACTATAACGCTCCAATTTACTATTTAACCTATCCGAACTTTCAAGTAATTACGACTTATAACAAAAGCCGAATGTATGCGACTGCCGTATGGTTGTTAGGTACAGAAGTAGCTAGCCGATAGGCTAGCTTTTTGATGAGTTTATGTAAAAGTCAATAAATATTTTTGTTAAATCGATCACAATACATACATTTTAAACACCTTGTTACATATTTGGTTATTTTTTAACCTAAAACTGTAAGTTTTTGCCCTTTTTGTAACTATTTCTCGTTAAAGACTAGACACTCTCCGTAAGCGATGAATATTATCCACCCCAATCAAGCAATTGCAAAAGTGAATAATTAGGCATGTTCACTTCAATTTTTAGCTCTTTGGCTAAATGAAAAAGTGCATGTTCTCAGGAGTTTATATAAATGCAGTTATCGCTGAAATACATTCTTGCACTGACGGCTAGTTTAAGCATGGCCCCACTGCACGCTGAAATGATGCAATCATCATCATTAAATAGCGATGTAGATGGTCCAAATGCAAATTTAGCTGCTCGTGTGTTGAGTAAAGATACTCAAAACTTTAATTCCCGTTTCTCTAACATTAACAGTCTTTCAATCACTGAACGTTCTGGCGATCAAATCCGTCGTCAAGCTATCGCAGCTAAAATTGAAATCCCTGAAGATGAGCCTTCAGTGATTGAAAAACTTAACACAGTAGCTTCAAATACTGTTCGTAAGTTTAGCCAAACTGGCATGGCATCGTGGTATGGTCGTCAATTTCATGGCCGTAAAACTGCAAGTGGTGAAACATTCGATATGAATGCACTTACTGCTGCTCACCGTAGCTTACCGCTTAACTGTTATATCCGTGTCACCAACAAAGACAATGGCAAAAGCGTAGTGGTAAAAGTAAACGATCGTGGTCCTTTCCATGGTAATCGTGTGCTTGATTTATCATACGGTGCAGCTAAACGCCTTGGTATTACCAATGCTGGTACTGCTAAAGTAAGTATTGAGCGTGTAGACGGTCCTACTTCATAAGCGATTACTCCTCGAGTTCATGAAAAAGCCACCAGTTAAGTTGTGGCTTTTTTAATATAAAAAGAGCAAAAAAAAACCCTATAAAAATTTTGTGTCTAGACTCGTTTTTTCATTACAAAAATGATTATTTTTTAACCCAAAAACACACTGATTTATTCTTTATCGATTTTTGCGCATATTTTTTGATTACAGCCATTTTTAAATAATTCCGCTACCCTAGTACCACTTTAGTCTAAAAAGAGCTGTTTATTGTGTTTTAAGACAAGATGAGTTGAGTATTTTTCTATTATTTCCCCACTCTTCATGAAAATGAGATTTTTTTGAGGATTTGTCTCTTTCAAAATCACAAATAAATAACCTGAAATTTTTGAGCTCAGCCCTCCCTTTCTTCAGTACAGTTTTTCATTTTTGTGCCGCAATGAATAAACTTTAAATTTTAGGCTTACTTGATTTAACAAACATGTCGATATACAACTTGTCTTGTCTCTCTCGGTAACGAGAGGATAAAATATAAACAGAAAAAGAATGACTCAAAATTAGACAAGGAGAACAAGGTCTATGAAATCTATCGGTGAATGGTTTGATGAATATAGTGAAAGTCATCAAAACCCGATAAATAAAAAAATTCACTGGGTATGTGTTCCAGCTATTTTATTTTCGATTATTGGAATTATTGCTCACTTTAGTGCCCTACTCACCGCTTTACTCGTAGTACTGACCCTCATTTTTTATGCTCGGCTTGATCTTGTACTTGCAGTAGCAATGGCTGCTCTACTTGTTGTGATGGCATGGCTTATTTATGTTCTGCCAGTAGGTGTAGGATTTTATATTGCTCTTTTTGTGTTTGCCTGGATTGGACAATTTTATGGACATAAAGTTGAAGGAAAAAAACCTTCTTTCTTTAAAGATTTGCAATTTCTCTTGATTGGTCCAGTCTGGTGTATGGATGCTTATCTTGCAAAGATATTACCTCATTGGAAAAGCCGTCAGAAGAAACTGATTGCTCAATAAATTTTGAAGAAGCTGAATCCTAAAAAGATTCAGCTTTAACTTATTGATTTATTAAAAAATTTATAAAATAAAAAAATGCTAGGCTCAGCAGAACGCTCGGTAACACTTTTTTAAAATAGAAAGCCACGACAATACAAAATATCGTTGCGTATAAGTAAGGGTTATCTAAAAATCCTCTTAATTCATTATTTTCAAAAAAAATTACTGGAATACAAATAGCACTTAATAAACAAGGAGCTGAATAATTCAACATTTTATTCATAAGTACTGGTAATTTAACTTTTACGTTTGGTTCCAAAAAATAATAACGATTAAAAAATACGATAGCTGCCAATCCTAAAATCATGAGCCATGACATTTTATTTTTCTCCTATTTTATTTTCGACTATTACCGCAATAAACATCCCCAATAAACCAGAAATTAGAATGGCTCCTTCTATATGAAAATACTTAAGTACAAAACCACTGACACAAGTCATTAAAATGCCTGCCATTACAGGCTTCCCCTTACACATAGGAACAATCATGGCAACAAAAATAGTAATAATGGAAAAATCCAAATGATAATTTAATAAGTTAGGTAGCGCGGTTGCTAATAAAATACCAACTAAACTAAAAACCACCCAAAATAAATAAAAGCAAAGACCTGCTCCGAATAAGTATTGAGGATGTTTTTTCTCATTAGGAACACTTACTGCAAATAATTCGTCGGTAAGCAGAAACCCTAAAGTTAATCTTTTTGAGAGAGGCAAAATAGAAATGTCATTTCTTAAAGTTAAAGCATAAATAAAATGTTGAGCAGTAAGAAAGAAAATAGTGACATAGATGGTTAATAACGATGCACCTTCCATCACCATGCTTAAACTTACTAATTGCGCAGCGCCAGCAAACACAATTCCTGACATCGCTAGTGCTTTATAAAATGATAAACCCGCATGAATTGCCATTGATCCAGCTAAAATAGCCCATGGTATAACCGAAATAGATAGTGGCAATATATCTATCGCCCCTCGTAAAAAAAGATGCGGTGGTCGGCTTTTAGAAAATCTAATAGATTGATTTAAATGAGTATTCATCCCTAGACATCTATAACAGTTATTATTTATAGATTTTCTGGTATTTAGCTCAGCTTCTCTTGAACAAAATTGCGGTTAGCACTGCAAATAAATTTTAAAGATTAAGACTCGCCACATATTGGGTTGGTGTAACACCCATCGCCTTTTTAAAATGACGATTAAAATGGCTTTGATCAGAAAAACCACATTGCTGTGCAACCATTACAATTTGAACGCCTTGTTTTAATAATTGTCTCGCTTTTTGCAAACGCGCCTGTACTAACCATGCATGAGGCGGTAAACCTACATGTTTTTTAAATTGTCTTAAAAAATGCCATGCACTTAATCCGACCATATCAGCCAATTCCTGCAAAGAAAAATTCTTTTCAGGCATATCAGCTAACAAATCTTTAACTTTTAATACTTTTGAATAAGCTTCTGGTAACTCGCAAAAGGTGTGTCTTGACTTACCATGACGTACCATTAAGCAGGCTAATGTTGATAAATACATGGTTTCTTTAAGCAAAAAATTGTCTTTTTGTTCTAATAAATCAAATAATAAACAGAGTTGTTGAGATAATCCCAAGTCCTGAATTACAGCTTGCGGAAACCAAGGTGCCCCATGGCCTTGCTCAAAAAAATCTTGGCTTACTTCAGCAAGCATTTCGGGCGTAGGATAGATTGCACGGTAACGCCAGCCCGATTCAACAGCAGATGAGCCTGTGTGAATTTCATCTGCATTAACTAAAATAATGTCACCTTTAGGAGCAACATGTAGTTGACCCGTCCTAAAAAAAGACTGTGCACCCTCTTCAATGACACCAATACAATATCCTTCATGAGTATGCTTTGAAAATTGTGTTTGGTGATAATGTGCTTTTAATAATTCTAAACCGCCCAACTCTCGCAAATGCAAGTAGTCAGCCTGTTCCCGGTGCATATATACATCTCATCTATTTATCTACAAAAAAACATAGCATGTTTTAAAAAGATGCATAGAACAAAATTGCTGTTATGCGGAAATGGATACCCTATTTTCTATTGATAAATACGACCATTATGTTTTAGCCAACCATTTTCATGGCGGTTCTGTGGATCATGATGCGTCCAATGTAATACTCCACCTTTTTCGTTATATTCATATTCCCCGTTAAATTCGACAATATCACCCTTTCTTAAATCTTCAATTTTTGGTGCTAAATCAATATTATGTGCTACTAAAATTGAAAGACCATTTTTTAATACCAAAATAAATTTCTGGTGTCTCGACCCATCATTATCTTCTCTTAAGATTGCTTTTACTCGACCACTACCCTGCACTTGAACGTTACTTTGTCTACGTTCATAAGCAGCCTTTATGGTATCTACTCCATCATTTGAAAACGTCGTTTCAGTACGCTGATTCACAGGTATACTTGATGGTGTCGGATTGTTTTTATGCCCAGATAAGTCCAGACCCAAATATGCAGCAATCAATAAAACAATTATGCCGCCAATACCTAGATTCTTTTTATTTGTCATCTTTATATTCCGTTTTCAACAGAGATAAAAAAAGCCCCATAGGGGGCTTTTTTTGAAGATACGAATTACTTCGCAGCAGCTTGAGCAGCAGCAACTTCTTCAGCAAAGCTAAGTTCAGCTTTTTTCTCGATACCTTCACCAACTTCGAAACGTACGAAGTTAGCAACATTTGTACCAGTCGCTTTTAATACGTCAGCAACTTTTTTCTCGTTGTCGATAACGTACATTTGACGGTCAAGAGCAACTTCGTTTAAGTATTTCTCAACAGAACCAGTTACCATTTTCTCAACGATGTTCGCTGGTTTACCAGATTCTAACGCTTTCGCTTCAGCAATTTCTTTCTCTTTAGCGATAAGGTCAGCTGGAACAGCTTCAGCATTTACTGCTACTGGGTTGAATGCAGCAACGTGCATTGCAATACCTTTACCAGTGTCAGCATCACCAGTATAAGAAACTACAACACCGATTTTTAAACCGTGTTTATAGATAGCCAATTGTTCGCCTTCAACGATTTTCGCACGACGAACTTGGATGTTTTCACCGATTTTTTGAACAAGCGCGATACGAGCTTCTTCAACTGATTGGCCATCAGCTAATTTTAATTCAGCAATTTTAGCAGCATCAGTTTCACCAGCAGCTAATGCAGCAGCAGCAACTGTGTGTGCAAAGTTAGAGAAGTTTTCGTCTTTAGCAACGAAGTCTGTTTGACAGTTTACTTCAACTAAGATCGCTTTATTACCGTCTTGAACGATAGTGATTGCACCGTCAGCAGCAATGTTGCCAGCTTTTTTAGCAGCTTTAGCTTGACCAGATTTACGAAGGTTATCAATAGCAAGTTCGATGTCACCGTTCGCTTCTGTTAATGCTTTTTTGCATTCCATCATTGCAAGACCAGTACGGTCACGTAATTCTTTTACCATGCTTGCAGTAATTGCAGTCATGTTGATCTCCTAAAATCGGTAGAAAATAAATCTGTTCAACAAAAACGGCCCAAAGAAACTCTGGGCCGTTTGCACTCTCGACGCTTAATTTGCCACCATTACATGTCGCAAAAATGACAAGCCTGCGTCAAAACGCATTAAGCCTCAGAAGCGTCTTTCGCAGCGTCATCGCCTTTTGCTTGAGCGTTCGCTTGAGATTGAGCGTATTCTTTACCAGCAAGAATTGCATCAGCCATAGCTGAAGCATATAAAGTTACTGCACGGATCGCATCGTCGTTACCAGGAATAACGTAATCTACGTTGTCTGGGTTAGAGTTTGTATCAACGATACCGATAACAGGAATACCTAAGTTTTTCGCTTCTTTGATTGCAATCGCTTCGTGATCAACGTCGATTACAAATAATGCGTCAGGTAAACCACCCATGTTTTTAACGCCGCCTAAAGAGCGCTCAAGTTTTTCCATCTCACGAGTACGTTCTAAAGCTTCACGTTTAGTAAGCTTAGCAAAAGTACCGTCTTGAGATTGAGTTTGAAGATCTTTTAAACGGTTGATAGATTGGCGAAGTGTTTTCCAGTTCGTCAACATACCACCTAACCAACGGTGATCTACGTATGGTTGACCAGCGCGTTGAGCTTGTTCACGGATGATGTTAGAAGCAGCACGTTTTGTACCAACGAACAAAACTTTGTTCTTTTTGCTTGCTAATTGGTTAGCGAAGTTCAAAGCATCATTTAACGCAGGAACAGTGTGCTCAAGGTTGATGATGTGAATTTTGTTACGCGCGCCAAAAATGTATTGACGCATTTTTGGGTTCCAGAAACGAGTTTGGTGACCAAAGTGCGCACCTGCTTGAAGAAGGTCGCGCATGCTTACGTTGTAATCTGCCATTTTCTTTACCTTAAAAGTTGGGTTAGGCCTCCATATATCCGCATTCTCCACCTTTTTACGGGCACCCAGAGTAATGTGACGATATATGTGCGGATTTTTACTCCACCTATCAAAATTCTTCGTAAAAGATATTCACGAAAAGCATTTGATAAAATGGGCGGCTATTTATACCATAGACGCTTGTAAATTACCAAAAGTTTTTAGAGATCATGAACAGTACTTATACAGCTCCACGTCGATTAATCAAAACTCCAGATGAAATTGAAAAAATGCGCATTGCAGGACGACTGGCGGCTGAAGTTCTAGATATGATCAAGCCGCATATTAAAGCTGGTGTAAGCACACTCGAGCTTGATACGATTTGTCGTAATCATATTGAAAATGTACAGCACGCTATTCCGGCCTGTGTAGGTTACGGTGGTGCGCCAGGACGCCCTGCTTTTCAACACTCTATCTGTACTTCGGTTAACCATGTTGTATGTCATGGTATTCCTTCTGAAAATAAAATCTTAAAAAACGGCGATATCCTTAACATCGACGTGACCGTCATTAAAGATGGTTATCATGGTGATACCAACATGATGTATATCGTGGGTGGTGAAACTTCTATTCTGGCAAATCGTTTATGTAAAGTAGCTCAAGAAGCGATGTATCGCGGAATGGCAACAGTTAGAGATGGTTCGTATTTAGGCGATATTGGACATGCCATCCAAAAATATGTCGAATCAGAACGTTTTAGCGTAGTGCGTGAATATTGTGGTCATGGCATTGGTACCGTTTTCCATGATGAACCTCAAGTGTTGCACTATGGCCAAGCTGGTACGGGCATGCGTTTAGAAGCTGGTATGACTTTCACTATTGAACCTATGGTAAATGCGGGTGTTTGGCAAACTAAATTGTTAGGTGATAAATGGACAGTTGTAACTAAAGACCATAAACTTTCAGCTCAATATGAACATACTATTTTAGTCACTAAAACAGGGATTGAAGTATTAACAGCTCGCCCAGAAGAAGATCTTTCACGCTTCAATCAATAATTTAATCAAAATTAATAAAAGGCTGCTTTATGTAGCCTTTTCTTTTTTATTTTGTACTTTTTATTAATAAATATTTCCAAATATAAACAAATATTTCAAAAAAATTACAATTATTAATTTTTAATACACAATTATTTCAATAAAACGCGTTATGGTGGGCTCAATAAAAATCAGTAAACAAATGCTCGGACATGGAGTCCTTTTATGATGAAAAAGTCATTATTTTGTATGACAGCTGCCTTTTTTGCTCTGCCAACAGTCACTTCCGCCGCTTCCCCATATTTTAGTTTAAAAGATGGTGATGGTTTCAAACGTTTTTCAGTCTCAGCTGGTTGGCTCCATGCTATGCCTCAAGGCTCAGGAAACCCTGTCAATATCAATACTAGCGTTGCAGAAGGTACAAAATCTAAAGTTGGAGATGTATCTACAAAAGCCGTTTTAGACGCAATCGATCAAAGTAAACCTTCAGGACAATTTTGGCATAGCACTATTAGCCTTCTTGATAAGTTTACAGACACTCTTCCCTCATCACTTGCGGGTACAGCAGAAATTAATGGTCTTTCTCAATGGGAACAACAAGGGTCTGGCTTAGAAGCTGCTGATGTTGATACCGTTGGTCTTATGTTTAACTACAACTTTACGGATAATTTATCTTTAGAAATTAAAGGTGGTATTCCCCCTAAAGTAGATATTAATGGAAAAGGTAATATTTACGCTCCCCTCTCTGGAAAAGCGACTCCACTAAAAGATGGATCTGTGATTGGAGGAATCATCGGAGATGGTATTGCCAAAGCGGGTGGAGATATTCCTTTAAAGCAAGACATTCATATTACTGATCTTTCTCAGGGCGGTAAGGCTGCGACCGCACGTGCATGGTTACCAGCTGTTGAGCTACATTATCAATTTGGTAAAACAGGTGTAAATAAGTTCCGTCCTTATATCGGAGCTGGCGTGATGTATGCATACTTTAATGATTTAAAAATGAATTCCGGTATTGAAGCCGATTTAATTCAAGCGGGTCACATGATCCAGAATATCCATGATAATAAAGCAGGTGCAGCATTAGATCGTAAAACATCTTCTGCTAATCCTATTGTGAAACTAGAAGCGACAGATACATTTGCACCTATCGTTACAGTAGGAGCAACTTATGATTTTAATCCGAACTTGTTTGCTGTAGGCTCAGTTTCTTATTCGAAAATGAATAGCGAAGCAAAAATTTACGTGACTGATCAAAATACAGGTAAAGAATTAATTCAGGCAAATAGCAAAATTGATATTGACCCGCTTATTACCTATTTAGGTGTGGGTTACCGATTCTAAATCTCAAAAGCACACAAGCTATAAAAGCTTTACTTAAGCTTTTATAGCTTTTTTATCCCACCAAAATTGCTTCTTTTTAAACCAAAATGCCAAAAAAATGAGCATTTTTTAGAAACGTGTTTACTAAGCTCAACCTTCTTTATTTTTTATTATCACCTCTTCTTTTAATTCCTTTTCTCTAATCATTTTTATGTTAGACAACTAACCTAATAAAATTAAAAACTAAGATTTTCCTTTTAGTAAAAATTATCTTTTGGCACGCCCTTTGCTTTATTTATGACATGATGAATCAATGGCGATTCAATGGATAAACCAAGACGGCCAAAGATGTCCGCTCTGATCGGTATGCAAATAGACAATTCATTTTGTCATGCAAATTAAAATTTCGTTCAGTTCAGGGGGACGGCGTATGTCTTCAAATATTAATTTAGATGCAAAAAAAGCGACTGAAATTAAATTATTCAGTTTTTCAACCCCAGCCATGCGTGCTTTCCACATGACTTGGCTCGCGTTCTTTGTCTGCTTCTTCGCATGGTTTGCTTGCGCTCCATTAATGCCCGTTATTAAAGGTGAGTTCGGCTTAACCAAAGATCAAATTGCCAATATTAATATTGCCGCCGTTGCAATTACAATTTTAGTGCGGCTTGCTGTCGGACCACTTTGTGATAAATATGGTCCGCGTATTACTTACACCACCCTTCTCTTACTTGGCAGTATTCCTGTATTTGGTGTTGCCGCTGCCAACAGCTATGAATCTTTTCTTTTCTTCCGTTTACTCATCGGTGCAATTGGCGCAAGCTTTGTCATTACGCAATATCATACCAGTATCATGTTTGCGCCAAATGTCGTAGGCACAGCAAATGCAGCTGCTGCGGGTTGGGGTAATGCTGGCGGTGGTGCAACACAAGCTCTAATGCCTTTATTACTCGGTGCAATTGTCATGTTCGGTGTCGAGCAAACTATGGGTTGGCGCGTTGCATTAATCGTACCAGGCGTAATGATGGTAATTGTTGGGGTTCTTTACTGGAAACTCACCCAAGACTGTCCTCAAGGAAACTTTAAAGAAGTTCGTGCACAAGGTATTGAGGTGGGTAGCGGTAAAAAAGGTGGCATGGCAATCTTAATGCAAGCGGCTCGTAACTACCGTGTCTGGATTTTATTCCTCGCTTATGGTGCTTGCTTTGGTATTGAAATTTTCATCCATAATGTTGCCGCAATGTACTATGTTGACCAATTCAAAATGGATTTAAAAACAGCAGGGTTAACCGCAGGTATATTTGGCCTTCTTGCCTTATTTGCACGTGCATTAGGCGGTATTATTTCCGATAAAGTCGCACTTAAAAAAGGTTTAGACGGACGTACTAAAGTACTTGTACTGATGATTTTAGGCGAAGGTTTATTCTTAATACTCTTCTCTCAAATGAACGTCGTAGCTCTTGCAATTATTTCCATGACAGTTTTTGCATTGTTTACCCATATGGCTTGCGGAGCAACATATGCACTGGTCCCTTTTATTGACCGAAATGCATTAGGCGGCGTCGCAGGCATTATTGGCGCAGGTGGAAATGTGGGCGCAGTAGCAGCTGGTTTCTTACTAAAAGGCGTACTTGATATTCAAACTTGTCTATTTATTTTAGGTGGACTGGTTATGGTTGCAGGCTGTAGTGTAATTTTGATTCGCTTCACAACCGAGCACAAAGAAAAAGAAAAAGTACTTTTTGAACAGGCTCTACTTGAACGCAATTCAGCAGCTTAATTCTGATAAGAAGCAGAAATCACAAATGATTTTTGCTTCTTCACCTTTTTCATAATAATCCGAAATCTCTAAGATACTTTTTAATTTTTCTTAAAATAATTTTATAGATATATCGATATTATTCGATATATCTTCTACAATGATTTATCACATTCTTATAATTTTCTACTCACAATGACTAAAACAAGCCATCAGTTTTCTCAATCACTCATTTATATGCTCATTGGAAGTGCCATTATTTTGGCTTTGTCACTAGGTGTACGACATGGTTTTGGGCTTTATTTAGTCCCGATGAGTCATGAGTTCGGTTGGGGACAGCATGTTTTTAGTCTAGCAATTGCCATGCAAAATCTAATCTGGGGTGCAGTTCAGCCTTTTACTGGGGCAATTGCAGATAAATATGGCAGTAAAGTTGTGGTAACAGTCGGCGGATTACTTTATACCCTTGGCTTACTCTTAATGGCTTTTAGTTCAAGTGTACTCATTTTGAATTTAAGCTTAGGTCTGATTATTGGTTTAGCTTTATCAGCAACTTCTTTTACAGTTCTGCTTAGCGCAGTAGGCCGAGCTGCTCCGCCAGAAAAAAGAAGTATGGCAATGGGTATTGCCAGTGCAGCCGGTTCTTTTGGCCAATTTATTATGCTGCCTTCTACCCTTCTCTTACTTAAGACAGTGGGGTGGTCATCAGCTTTAATGGTAAGTGCGCTGTTAATCGCTCTTATTATTCCTCTAGCATGGATGTTAAAAGGGCCAAGCAACCAAACCCCAAAAGCAATTGCCCAACCTCAGCTCACCTTTAAACAAGTACTTCACATTGCGAGAAAACATAAACCGTTTTGGTGGTTAGCTTTAGGCTTTTTAGTATGTGGCTTCCAAGTTGTCTTCCTGGGTGTTCACCTACCAGGTTATTTAATCGACCGCGGCTTTGATGCCGCTATAGGTACGGTGTTTCTTGCTTTAGTCGGATTATTTAATATCGTAGGGACTTATGGCGCAGGCTGGTTAGGAGATCGTTTCTCGAAACCTAAATTATTAATGGCACTTTATGGTAGCCGCGGCATCGCAATCATTGCTTTCTTATTGTTACCTCTAAGCACTTATACAGTATATGCTTTCGGTATTATCATGGGGCTTCTATGGCTTTCTACGGTTCCGCTTACCAATGGTATCGTGGCAAATATGTTTGGTGTTAAATACCTTTCAATGTTAAGTGGTATTGTGTTTTTCACCCATCAAGTCGGGTCTTTCTTTGGTGGTTGGCTTGGCGGTGTTAACCATGACTTAACAGGTAATTACAATGCGATTTGGCTCTGTTCTATCGCATTGAGTATATTAGGGGTAATCGTACATTTCTTTGTAAATGAGGAGGCTGTTATTCATGACGCATAATGCCGTACTTTTGAAAACAATTATGACTTTCCTCATCTTAGCTCTTCTGGTTTTTTCTATTGTTTTATGGAAACAGACACCTGATTTGTTTGAATATTTTAATCAAGCATTTTGTGCACACTAGAGAGATGAGACGCTGAAATCACTCTGTACATTGTCATAAAAATATAAAAAACATATGGTCTAATAAAAATAAAAAAGCCCGCAAGTTTGCGGGCTTTTTTATGAAAAACTTATTTAAAATCAAAATAAACGATTCATACCATTAAGTGCAGCCACACGGTATGCTTCAGCCATGGTTGGATAGTTAAAAGTCGTTTCAACAAAATATTTCAAAGTATTGTTTGGGCTGTGCATAACTGCTTGTCCAATGTGGATAATTTCAGCAGCATTATTACCAAAACAGTGAATACCTAAAATTTCCAAAGTGTCACGATGGAAAAGAATCTTCAACTCACCTACTGTATCACCGGTAATTTGTGCACGAGCTAAATGACGGAAAGAAGCCTGACCGACTTCATACGGAATTTTCTCTTCCGTTAATTCCTGTTCATTCTTACCAATAGATGAGATTTCCGGAATGGTATAAATACCTGTAGGGATATCACGTACTGGCTTAGCGTCTTCACCACTCATGTTTGCACCAGCACAGCGCCCTTGGTCATAGGCAGCCGAAGCAAGTGAAGGCCAACCAATCACGTCACCAGCCGCATAGATGTTTTCAACTTCAGTTTGATATTGATCATTTACAGAAAGTTGACCACGGCTATTTGGTACCAACCCAACATTTTCAAGACCTAAACCTTCTGTGTTACCTGAACGACCATTACACCAAAGAATCGCATCAGCTTTAATCTTTTTACCACTTTGTAAATGTAGAACAACGTGGTCATCAAATGTTTCAAGATGATCCATTTGTTCATTGTGACGAATCAACACGCCCTGTTCACGTAAGTGATAAGACAAAGCATCGGCGATTTCATCATCTAGATAACTTAAGAGTTTTTGTTGAGTATTGATCAAGTCAACTTTATGGTCTAAACCAATAAAAATTGAGGCATATTCACAGCCAATAACACCTGCGCCATAAATAATGATTTTTTGAATTGAGTAATCAAGATCAAGAATTTTGTCCGAATCAAATACGCGCGGGTGGTCAAAATCAAGACCTTGCGGATGATAAGGACGGCTACCTGTCGCGATCACGATTTGCTTACAGATAATTGTTTCTTTAATGCCTTCGTGGCTAAAAACTAAAACTGTATTTTTGTCTTGAATATATGCACGACCGTGGAAGACACCAATTTTGTTACGGTCATAAAAGCGCGTATGCGTATCAACCTGTTGTTGAATCACTTTGTGCGCATTACGCAAGACCTGTTTCATAGTGAACTGTTTCCATTCACCTACTTTTTGAAACATTGGATCACGCTGATAGCGAATAATGCTAGAAACTGTTTGACGTAATGCTTTACTTGGAATGGTTCCTACGTGTGCACAGTTACCACCGAGTTGATCACGTACATCTACAATTGCAACACGCTTACCAGCTTTTGCAAGCTTCATTGCCGCGCCTTCACCTGCAGGTCCAGAACCGAGAACTACCGCATCGTACTTAACGAAATTCCCACTAACGACCTCTTTTTTACGTGGCATTGAAAGCTCCTTCCTCTGTTGAATGACCATATTTTATAATAAATTATGGCTAATATGCGGTGAATTTATGTATTTCTCAACCCTATATTTCTGAATAGCCACATTTATTATATGAATAGTTATTTTCCGCTATTACTTGTAGAAGTCCGCTATAATAGAATGTCAATGTCTCTATAAACGAGTGGAAAAGTTAAATATGTCAGAACACCGTAAACCTGAACAGGGTGTAAAACTTCGTGGCGCAGAAAAAGTCGCAAGAATTCCTGTAAAAGTTGTACCTACGGTTGAAGTGCCGCGTAAACCTGACTGGATTCGTGTCAAGATGACGGCACCAGAAGAAGTTCAGCGTATTAAAACGACTTTACGTGCTCAAAAACTCCATACCGTTTGTGAAGAAGCAGCTTGTCCGAACCTTCCAGAATGCTTTGGCGGTGGTACAGCAACATTCATGATCATGGGTGATATTTGTACACGTCGTTGCCCTTTCTGTGACGTAGCGCATGGTCGTCCAAATGCATTGGACCCTGATGAACCACGCCACATGGCAGAGACTATTGCCAATCTTAAGCTCAAATACGCAGTAATCACTTCGGTTGACCGTGATGACTTGCTTGACGGCGGTGCACAACACTTTGTGGACTGTATTAAAGAAGCTCGCGCACTTAGCCCAAATACATTACTTGAAATTTTAGTACCAGACTTCCGTGGACGTATGGATATTGCTTTACGCATTATGACTGAATGTCCACCAGACGTATTTAACCACAATATTGAGACTGTACCTCGTCTATATAAAGCGATGCGTCCAGGTTCAGATTATCAGCACTCTTTAAACCTATTAAAAATGTTTAAAGAATACTGTCCAGACATCCCAACAAAATGTGGTTTGATGGTGGGTATTGGTGAAACTGAAGAAGAAGTCATTGCATTGCTTGATGACTTACGTGCTCACGATGTCGACTATGTCACTATTGGTCAATACTTGCAGCCTTCTAAACAGCATGCACCAATTGACCGTTTTGTAACACCAGAAGAATTTGAACGTTATGCAGAGCATGGCCGTAAACTTGGCTTTAGAAATATTTGGTCTGCACCAATGGTTCGTTCAAGCTATTTTGCTGATCGCCAATACTATGGTGAACCTGTTCCTGAAGTTCGTCGCAAGGTAGATCCTGCGAAAAAAATTGCGGTACAAGCAATCGAAGCTTAACACTTCATAAGTATTAAAAAGGCCTTCAGATTATGAGGGCTTTTTTATTTATACAAGAAAATCAATAACATTTCTTGACAAATCGATAAAACAAGCCATTACACTTTCATTCAAAAATATTTTATACCTAAAAGCACGATATATCCCTGCTCTAGCATATACATCAATTGCGACATAAAAAATCAAATTTAAACAGCATTAAAAAATTCGCTAGTTAAGCCTTAAATCTCTCCTCGCTTTTTTATTATTTCTAACTTGAGGGCTTATCTAGCAAGGAGCAAGTATGATTTTCCTACTCTTTGTTTTAAGTATTGTCATTCAGCTTGTTGCAATATGGGCAATTTTCTTTTTTAACCTAAATAGAGTCACTGGTAGTGTTATTACGATTGCTGTAGCCATACTTACTGCTTTCATTTTAACGCCGTGGGCATTACTTTTAGGGATTCCCCTTATTGCACTTAGCATTATTATTTTGTTTAAACCTTTACGGTTTAACTTAATTACCCAACCTGCATATAAAACTCTGGCCAACTCAATGCCGAGCATCAGTACCACTGAACAAGAAGCCTTAGAAGCAGGAACAAGCTGGTGGGAAAAAGAGTTATTTATGGGAGCTCCAGATTGGTCGCAATTTGAAAAATATCCCTATCCTACACTTTCACCAGAAGAACAAAGTTTTATTGATAATGAAGTTGAAGTGCTATGTAGCATGCTTGATGAATGGGAAATTCACCATCAATTAAAAGACCTTCCTCCTGAAGTTTGGCAGTTCATTAAAGATAAAGGCTTCTTGGGTCTTATTATTCCAAAATCCTTTGGCGGTAAAGAGTTCAGCTCATTTGCTCAAAGTCGCATTATGAGCAAAATTGCCTCGCGTTCATTAACTGCTGCGGTGAGTTGTATGGTTCCTAACTCATTAGGACCCGGTGAATTACTCATGCATTACGGTACAGATGCGCAAAAGCAGCAATATCTACCGGGACTTGCTAAAGGTGAAGAAATTCCATGCTTTGGTTTAACCAGTCCGGAAGCAGGTTCAGATGCAGGTGCAATTCCAGATTCGGGTGTAGTCTGCTATGGCGAATATGAAGGTGCTCAAGTTCTTGGGCTGCGCATGAATTTCTCTAAACGTTGGATTACGCTCGCTCCAATTGCCACAGTGGTCGGTCTAGCATTTAAACTTTATGACCCCGAAGGTTTACTTGGAGATAAGACTAAAACTGAGTACGGGATTACCTGTGCTTTAATTCCAGCCAATCATGCAGGCGTAAAAATAGGTGCACGACACTATCCGGGCTCTCCATTCATGAATGGGACAGTAGAGGGTGAAGATGTCTTCATTCCAATTGACTGGATTATTGGCGGACAAGAAAATGCTGGTAAAGGCTGGCGCATGCTGATGGAATGCTTAGGTGTTGGCCGAGGTATTTCACTGCCCGCATTAGCCACGGCCGCAGGTGAAATGAGCTATCTCACTGTCGGTGCTTTTGCAAGAATTCGTCAACAGTTCAATATTTCTGTCGGCAAATTTGAAGGTGTACAAGAAGCAAGCAGTGAAATTGCCAGCGATGCCTATATGCTTGAAGCATTCCGTTATTTAGTGACGTGTGGTCTAAACCAAGGTGGAACCCCTGCTGTAATGACTGCCATGGCAAAATACTATGCAACCGAAACGATGCGTAAAGTGGTTAATCACGGAATGGATATTGCTGGAGGACGTGCAATTCAACTTGGGCCACGCAATTTCCTTGCTCTCACCTATCAAGCGATTCCAATTGCTATTACAGTAGAAGGTGCAAATATTTTAACCCGCTCATTGATGATTTTTGGTCAAGGCTCAATGCGCTGTCACCCTTATCTTTTTGAAGAATTGCAATTACTTCAGTCTGACGACAAAGCCAATACCGTACAAAAATTCGATGATTTGTTGTTTAAACATTTAGCCTATACCTTTAACCGCGGTGCAAGATCATTTGCTTATGGTTGGACAGGTGGTTCGAGTGATGCGCCTCAGTCAGCAGATCAATTCACTGCAAGTTACTATAAAACCATCAATCGTTTTAGCGCCAATTTTTCACTTGTTTCCGATATGGCACTAGGATTACTCGCAGGAGACCTAAAGCGTAAAGAAATGCTATCAGGCCGCTTGGCAGATATTCACGCGCACTTGTTTATTGCCACTGCAATTTTAAAATATTATGAGGCTGGACAAAAAACTGAAGCTGAACAACTTCATGCCAAACTAGCACTGCAAAAAGCATTCTTGAATATTCAGGAAGCATTTTGGGGACTATTTGACAACTTCCCAGCCAAGCTTCCAGCAGCATTTGTCAAATGGATATGCTTCCCGTTAGGTCGTGTGATTTCAAAACCTGACGATGAGTTAAAACAACAAGTTGCTGAACTCATGATGGAAGAACATTCGTTTAGAGAGCAACTCAAACGCCATGTGTACTATTCAACTGAACCTAATGATGTCACTGGCCGTCTAGAGCACACGTTCCAAATGTTAAGAACCATTGAACCGCTTTGGGATAAGTTTAAGAAAGCTGAATCCAAAGGCAAGTTTACGGGTCTTACTTTTGAAGAGAATATTGCGCAAGCGATAAAAGAAGGCTTTATTTCTGAAAGCGAAGCTCAACAATTATTGCAGTACAACGCAATTCGATTCGATAGCATGCTTACCGATGTTTTTGATGAAAAGTTAAATAAAGACCTACCTTTATCAAATCCTCATCAAATAGTGTGACTGATGCCTCCACTAATTCACTATTGCAATCATTTTTGATTCGCATTAATTAATAAACAGCCATAAAAGCGTCACTCGACGCTTTTATTTTTAGGAGAAATTAATGTCTAAGCAAGATTACGAAAATGGATTAAAAGTACGCACAGAAGTGATGGGAGAAGCTTTTGTAAAACGTGCCCAAGAAAATACCGTGCCCTTTACCCAGCCTTTACAAGACTGGATTAATGAACATGCATGGGGATCGACTTGGCAACGTGAAGGTGTGCTGCCACGTAAATATCGCTCATTAATTACTTTGGCAATGTTAACTGCACTCAAATCACCAACAGAACTCAAGGGCCATGTTCGTGGTGCACTCAACAATGGTTGTACAGTTGAAGAAATTCAGGAAACTTTATTGCATAGCCTGCCATATTGCGGTGCCCCTGCTACTCAGGAAGCTTTCCGGGCTGCGTTAGAAGTCATTCAAGAATATCAACAACAATAACTTCAGTATGAGCCAGCACTTTACTGGCTCATTTAAGTTTAATTCAATTTAGTCGAATGAATATTTAAATTACGGTCACCAATTACGACAGCCTGACGGCAAATACCTTCTGCTTTACGTTGATTCTCAAAAACTGCTGCCGACATCGGCTCAAAACTATCAAAAAAGCAGATTTCATTTTGATCTATAGAATAAATGAGCGACTGATTCCCTACCCCTTCTAAAGTGTCGTAGTACACAATCACCATTTTTCCATTTTGCGTCTCTGTTTGAATATCTTGATAGCTCAGCGCTGGCCCAGTTGGTATTCTTAATACCTTTGCTTCTTTATAGCTCATGCGTTCGCTTGGGCTAATGTTAGGATCATGATCTGAGTGAAATGACACCTCAAAGCCCAACTTTTTTAAAGCAATGGCTAAAGCAATCGTATAAGTTCCTTCATCGTCATAGCGGCAAACTTTAATCAGCTCAGCAACATCAATTTGTACTCCATGATGTTGAAGTACCATCCAAACTGCAAAAAGGCCACAGTTCGCTTCGAGGTTTGCCAAAGATTCGGGAATATTTAAGGCCATAATTTAAATCTAAAGTCGTAATTACGCAGATAATAAACAAAACTGGATTGGCACTAAAAGCTTTTCCAAGTACAATGTTTCGCTAGTCGAGGGATGCTGCGACAAATGATCGGCACTAAAGATCATTTTGCCAGGCTCGACGATCGGTTAAACAGTCGTTTTAACCAACAACGGCATCCGCGAACAGAATGATCAATACTATTTTTTCCTAGGAGATCCTGATGAACGCGGTTAATGCTTCATTTACAGATTACAAAGTTGCTGACATCTCACTTGCTGACTACGGTCGTAAAGAAATCAAACTTGCTGAAGCAGAAATGCCAGCTTTGATCGGCTTACGTAAACGTTATGCAGCGTCTAAACCACTTGCTGGTGCAAAAATTCTTGGTTGTATCCACATGACTATTCAAACAGCGGTTCTTATTGAAACGCTTGTTGAATTAGGTGCTGAAGTTCGCTGGACATCTTGTAATATCTTCTCGACTCAAGACCACGCTGCTGCTGCAATTGCTGCTCGCGGTATTCCAGTTTTTGCTTGGAAAGGTGAAACTGAAGAAGAATATGTATGGTGCCTTGAACAACAAATCAATGTAAATGGCCAACCTTGGGATGCCAACATGATCTTGGATGATGGCGGTGACTTAACTGCTCTTGTTCATGAAAAATATCCTGCTCTTTTAGAGCGCATTCACGGTATTACCGAAGAAACTACAACAGGTGTTCAACGTCTTATCGAAATGTGGAAAGACGGCACTTTAAAAGTACCTGCAATCAACGTAAATGATTCTGTTACTAAATCTAAAAATGACAACAAATATGGTTGCCGTCACTCATTAAATGACGCAATCAAACGTGCAACAGATATGCTTTTATCTGGCCGTCGTGCGCTTGTGATCGGTTACGGTGACGTAGGTAAAGGTTCTGCTCAATCTTTACGTCAAGAAGGCATGATCGTTCGTGTAACTGAAGTTGACCCAATTTGTGCAATGCAAGCATGTATGGATGGTTATGAAGTTGTATCTCCATACAAAAACGGCGTACAAACAGGTAAAAAAGAAGATATTAACCACGATCTTCTTGGCAACACTGACCTTGTTGTAACAACAACTGGTAACTACCACGTGTGTGATGCAGCAATGTTAGACAGCTTAAAAGCTGGTGCAGTTGTATGTAACATCGGTCACTTCGATACAGAAATTGACACGGCTTATTTACGTGGTTACAAGTGGGTTGAAGTTAAGCCACAAGTTCACCAAGTTTATCGTTCAGAAGACGAAAACGATTACCTTATCCTTCTTTCTGAAGGCCGCCTTGTAAACTTAGGTAATGCAACTGGTCACCCATCACGTGTAATGGACGGTTCTTTTGCTAACCAAGTTTTAGGTCAAATTCACTTATTCCAAGAGAAATTTGCCGACCTACCTGCAAGTGAAAAAGCTGCAAAAATTCGCGTAGAAGTTCTTCCTAAGAAACTTGACGAAGAAGTTGCTGCTGCAATGGTTGCAGGTTTCGGTGGTGTACTTACTCAGTTAACTCAAGAGCAAGCTGATTATTTAGGCGTTGCTGTTGAGGGGCCATTCAAATCTGACGCTTACAAATACTAAGAACATAAGGGCAGACGGTGAACCGACTGCCCTTTTTTCTAAAAATGTTTCGCTGTTTACAAGGATTTGACATGACTAAACGTACACCTATTTCTTTTGAGTTTTTTCCGCCAAAAACTGATGCCGGTGCTGAAAAACTTCGTATTGTTCACCAAGAATTACAGCAATTAAATCCAGAGTTTTTTTCGATTACTTATGGTGCTGGTGGTTCTACTCGTGAACGCACACTTGCTGCTATTGAAGATTTCAATGGTAAAGGCACTCCTGTTGCCCCTCACCTTTCTTGTATTGGTGATGATAAGACGCGTATTGCTGAACTACTCGATTTATACAAAGCTCAAGGCATTGACCGTATTGTCGCTTTACGTGGTGACTTACCATCTGGACAGGTTGGTCTTGGCGAACTTCCTTATGCTCAAGATTTAGTACGTTTTATTCGTGAGCACTCAGGCGACCACTTTCATATTGAAGTTGCGGCTTATCCAGAAATGCATCCTCAAGCCGAAAGCCTTGACTCAGATATCCAACGTTTTATTGAAAAAGTACAAGCTGGTGCCAATGCGGGAATTACTCAATTCTTCTTTAATCCAGACTCATACTTTTATTTTATAGAACGTTTGGATAAAGCTGGAATTAACATTCCAGTCGCTCCTGGTATCATGCCTATTACCAATGCAAGTAATTTAATTCGCTTTGCAGATGGTACTGGTGCTGAAATTCCTCGCTGGATTCGTAAGCAATTACAAGCCTATGGCGATGACAGTGAAAGTATTAAAGCTTTTGGTCATGAAGTTGTTGTTAAGCTATGCGAACGCCTCATTGCAGGTGGTGCACCAAGCTTACACTTCTACTCAATGAACCAAGTCGAACCAACTCGTCAGCTTGTTGTTGACCTTGGTTTAAATTAATTTTGTAAGGCGTACCCAATGAATCGTTTTTTTATCGAAACTGAACTTACAGTTGGCTCAACAATTCAACTAACTGAATCAGTCTTCCATCATTGGGTACGTGTTTTACGCGCACAATTACAAGAACAAGCCATATTATTTAATGGCCAAGGTGGTGAGTATCTCGCGACATTGACCGAAATTAATAAAAAAAATGCGTTTGTCACTATTGAGAATTTTAATCCTGTAAACCGTAATACCCCATTTAAAGCCCTTCTTGGTCAGGTCATGAGTAAAGGTGACCGAATGGATTATGCCATTCAGAAAGCAACTGAACTTGGCGTCAGTAAGATTCAGCTCTTGACCAGTGAACGTTGCGAAATGCGTTTGAAATACGACCGCGATCAAAAAAAATTAGATCATTGGCAAGCTGTTGCAATTGCAGCATGTGAGCAATGTGGACTCAATTTAGTTCCAGAAGTTTTAGCACCTATTTCTCTTCATGAATGGTTAAACTCATCTGACCTTCCTGCATCTAAATTTGTTTTGGCTCCTGAAAAAGAGCAAAAAGATGTATTGGCAGGAATACAACCTGAACTAGCCCTCTTAATTGGTCCTGAGGGTGGTTTAAGTGACAATGAAATTACGCAAGCCAATCAAGCTGGATTTATGAACTGGTGTATTGGGGACCGTGTATTACGTACTGAAACTGCACCTGTTGTAGCATTATCTATTTTAAATTATCGGTTTTTATCCATATAAACTTATTGAACATTGATTAAATCAACAATTAAAGTTAACTTACTTTTACGGTATGAATATTAATTTAAATTTTTTTCCACTGATAAATCAGATTCTTTCTGTATAAATGTAAAAAAATAGGATAGAAAAATCTTATGTCTGGCCTTCAGGAAGAATATTTACAGCATCAAACAAAAATTGAGCAGCTTCGCCTCTCAATTCAATATATCCGCTGGTATCTTGTTAGCCTAATTTTACTGTGCCTAATTTCAGCTATTATTTTCTTTTGTTACTTTACTTCTTACATTACAAACTTTATTTGGTCAATTGGCTTTACTATTTTAACGCTTACTTGTCTATTATTTGTCCCAAAGCTATTAACACATTATCGTGATATTCATTTCATTAAGAAAACGGATTTAGTGCTACAAGGCATTTGTTTGGCGTCTGGAATTTTAATGGGAATAAATATCATTGTTCTGCATTTTTCCCTTCCTGACACTTTAATATCTGTTTCTGATGTTCATATCCTCATAGCATTATTTATTACCTCAGCCCACATAATTGGTCTTACATTTTTAACTCAACAACCTCGATATTTTTATTTACTCTTTATTCCAAGTACAGTTCCACTCATTATTGGACAGTTTACTCATTCTCAAATCACCCAACTCCCCTTTTACTTTGCATATAATTTAGCTTTCGTCGCAACTTTACTTTGTGCTTATGCAACTCAGCGTAACTATCAAAAAATTTCTCAACTATTATTTAAAAATAAACAACTTGTTCAAGTAGCAGAACAGCATACTCAATGGGCTGAAGAGTTATGTGTACAGCTCCAACAAGAAGTAAATAAATCTAAAGATATTGAAGCACAGCTTCAATTTAATAATCATTTGCTCGAACAAAAGGTTCGGGAAAGGACATATGACCTCACTAAAATGAATGAGAGGCTTGAAAGCCATCATCATAATTTAGCATTTGCACATGAAACAGCAGGTATCCGACCGTGGGATTGGGATATTGAGAAACAAAAATTAGAAATAACGTTTTTTGATCAACAAAAACAAACTCAAAATACTCCTTTACACCTCAAGTCAATTTTAGAGCGCATTCATCCCAATGACCGAAAGTTATTTGATGAACGTTTAAAAGAACACTTGGAAGGAAAATCTGATCACTTCAATATTACCTTCCGCATTTTACGTCGTAATGGTTCGTGGCGTTGGATTCATGACGTAGGACGTGTCATTAGCCGTGATCCTAAAACCAATAAAGCTTTACGTATGGTCGGAATGACCAGAGATATTCATCAGGAAAAAAAAGATCAAGAACATTTGAGACTTTCTGCGATTGTGCTTGAGCAGGCAGCTGAAGGAATTTTTATTCTAGATGAAAAACTCAACTATATTGAAGTTAACCCCTATTATGAGAAATTAACTGGCTTTTCAAAATCTGAATTATTAAGTCAGCAGCTATTTAATATCACAATAAATCAGAAGCTACAGCAACAACAATTTCACGACTCCATTACTCAACAACTTCTAAAAACTGGCGAATATATGGGCCAATTTGATGAAAAGTTTACATCAGGTAAAAGTGTCTATTTATGGCTTCATATTAATGCAGTTAAAGATGAGTACAACCAGATTATTAATTATATTGGTTTTGCACGTGATTTAACCGACCAAAAGCGACAAGAGCAGCATTTATCTTATTTAAAAAATTATGATAGTTTGACTCACCTACCTAACCGCTTTTACTATTATAATCAATTACATCAATATCTTGTTAATCCATCTTATAGTTTTAAAAATCTGGCTTTAATACGTATTAATATCGATAGATTTAGAGCATTTAATGAATTTCTAAATAATGATAGTGGGGATGAGTTACTTAAACAATTTGCACAGCGACTACGACTGACCAATATCAATGCAATTTTAGTGGCTTACTTAAACGGCGATGATTTTGCAATTATTTATGAAATATCACCTATTCATCCCAACATTGAGCAATATTGCCAAAATATATTACAAGCTTTAAATGCGCCTTTTTATATTGATGAACAAGAATATTTCATTACAGCTTCTATTGGGGTTGCTTGTTTCCCTGAGCATGGCCGGCAAATTGATCACCTCAACAATCATGCCGAACAAGCGTTGTCGGAAGCAAAACGTTTAGGTGGCAATACTATTAGCTATTATTGTAATAAAACTACAAACCCATATAAAACAGCAGACTTAGAACAAGAGTTGCGTAAAGCCATTCAAAATGATGAATTTGTGGTGTATTACCAACCAAAAATTAATTTAAATGACAAATCGATTAAAGGTTTTGAAGCACTCATTCGCTGGCAGCATCCTGAAAAAGGGTTAGTTATGCCAAATATGTTCATTCCTTTTGCTGAACGTAGTAGCCTTATTTCCGATATTGGTAAAGTCGTTTTAGATAAAGTTGGCAAACAGCTACAAGAATGGAAAAAAGCTGGCTACGCCGATGTCCGAGTTTCTGTAAATATTGTTGCTCAACAAATTCATCGAGGTTTTTTACTCAGTGATTTAGACGAAGTCTTAGACACATATCATCTTGATGGTTCAAATTTAGAACTAGAAATCACGGAATCTGCTTTATTAGATAATACTGACAATGTAAAAAAACTATTGCACTCCATTAAAGAACGTAATATTTCAATTGCACTAGATGATTTTGGCACTGGATATTCATCGCTAGCTTATTTAACAGAATACCCAATCGATGTTTTAAAAATTGACCGGGCCTTTGTTTCGAAAATCGGTGATCAAAAACAAGAAGCAATTGTGAATGCGATGATTGCGATGGGTAAAAGCATGGGATTAAAGCTAGTTGCAGAAGGTGTGGAAACCGAAGAACAAGTTATTTATCTACAAAAGCAGCAATGTGATTTTTTACAAGGCTTTTTCTTTAGCCGTCCACTTCATCCAAATCAGATTCTTCAATATCTACAAACAAATACGCATATTTGATAATTGTTTTAACAGTCTATTTTACATGCGCTGGTTTTTCCAAAAATGAGCGTTTTTGACTGTGAGAAATAGAGAAGTAGTGTTATATTCTTTAGCATTTAGCTCACCATGAGGCTATTGGCCATTCGTCTACCTATTATGTTACTTGATATAATTTTGTACATAGTAAGCAGATAAATTACCAACCTTTGTGAGCAACTTGACTAGTTTGCTTTTTTGTATCAATAGAGACTCAGATGGACGATCAATCTTTAAAACAGGCCGCTTTAAATTACCACGAATATCCAAATCCAGGGAAAATCAGCGTCACGCCAAGTAAGCAACTTGTCAACCAACGAGATTTGGCTCTAGCTTATTCACCAGGGGTTGCTGCTCCATGTTTAGAGATTGAACGTGATCCTTCAACTGCTGCAAAATATACAGCGCGTGGTAACTTGGTTGCTGTTGTCAGTAACGGTACTGCGGTTCTTGGTTTAGGTAATATTGGTCCATTAGCTTCTAAACCGGTAATGGAAGGTAAAGGCGTTCTGTTCAAAAAGTTCGCTGGTGTCGATGTATTTGATATTGAAATTGCTGAAAACGATCCAGATAAAATCGTTGATATTGTTGCTTCATTAGAACCAACTTTCGGTGGTATTAACCTTGAAGATATCAAAGCACCTGAATGTTTCTATATCGAAAAGAAACTTCGTGAACGCATGAAGATTCCTGTGTTCCATGATGACCAACACGGAACAAGTATTATTGTAGGTTCAGCATTATTAAATGCTCTACAAATCGTTAATAAGAAAATTGAAGAAATCAAAATCGTTGCTTCAGGTGCAGGTGCTGCTGCCCTTTCTTGTTTAGATTTACTTTGTGCTTTAGGCGTAAATAAAGAAAACATCATTGTTGCCGATTCTCGTGGTCTTCTTACAACTTCACGTGAAGGCTTGGATGAATCGAAAAAACGTTATGTACAAGACATTAAAGCGACTCAATTACATGAAGTAATGGCTGGCGCGGATATGTTCTTAGGTCTTTCAGCTGCTGGTATTCTCACCAAAGATATGGTGAAACAAATGGCTGAAAATCCGATTATTTTTGCATTAGCAAACCCGGATCCAGAAATTCTGCCTGAACATGCACATGAAGTACGTCCAGATGTAATCATGGCAACTGGTCGTTCGGACTACCCGAACCAAGTAAACAATGCTTTATGTTTCCCTTATATCTTCCGTGGTGCACTTGACGTAGGTGCTACAACAATTAACGAAGATATGAAAATTGCATGTGTACACGCAATTGCACGTATGGCTCACGTAGAAGCTGACGCAGCTACTTATGGTGAAAAATCTGCTTCATTTGGCCGTGACTACTTAATTCCACGCCCACTTGATCAACGTTTGATTTTAGAAATTGCGCCTGCTGTTGCTAAAGCAGCAATGGATTCAGGTGTTGCAACTCGTCCTATCGAAGATTTCTCTGCATATCGTCAAAAACTTTCTGAGTTTGTTTATAACTCAGCATTCTTGATGAAACCGATTTTTGCTCA
Source organism: Acinetobacter sp. AOR12_HL (assembly GCF_027855275.1). Lineage (NCBI taxonomy): Bacteria > Pseudomonadati > Pseudomonadota > Gammaproteobacteria > Moraxellales > Moraxellaceae > Acinetobacter > Acinetobacter sp. AOR12_HL. The sequence goes on from NZ_JAKTIJ010000020.1 coordinate 139,081, forward strand.
AGCAAAAACAGATCCTAAACGTATTGCATACGCTGAAGGTGAAGATGAGCGCGTATTACGTGCTGTTCAAATTGCAGTTGATGAAGATTTAGCTAAACCAATCTTAGTTGGTCGTACAGCAGTCATTGAAGCAAACATCAAAAAATTAGGCTTACGTTTACAACACGGCGTAAATATCGAGATTGTAGATCAAGAACAAAATCCGTTATACGAAGAGTTTTGGAAAGACTACTATCAAACTATGCAACGCAAAGGCATCACTGTTGAATATGCTCAACGTGAAGCTCGCCGTCGTTCAACACTCATTGCTGCACTTCTAGTTAAGTTTGGCAAAGCAGACGGTATGTTATGTGGTACTTACAGTAGCTATAACATTCACCTTGACTTCGTACGCAATGTAATTGGTCTTAAAGAAGGCATGAACAACTTCTTCACGCTTAATGCATTAATGCTTGAAGATCGCAACTTGTTTATTGCTGATACTTATGTAAACACTAATCCGACTGCTGAACAACTTGCTGAAATGACTATTTTAGCGGCTGAAGAAGTACGTCGCTTTGGTATTACACCACGCGTAGCGCTACTTTCTCATTCAAGCTTCGGTAGTGACCAGACAGACTCAAGCGCTCAAAAAATGCGTGAAGTTTATCGTATTTTATCTGAGCAAGCTCCAGAGCTTGAAGTTGAAGGTGAAATGCATGGTGATGCAGCATTAGACGAAAATATTCGTCATTTTGCATTCCCTGGTTCTCGTTTCAAAGGTTCAGCGAACTTGTTGATTATGCCGAACTTAGATGCAGCAAATATTTCGTTCAACTTGTTAAAAGCAACTTCTGGTAACAACGTAACAATTGGTCCAATTTTGCTAGGTGCTGCTAAACCAGTTCATATTTTGACTCCGACAGCGACGACTCGCCGTCTTATCAATATGACTGCTTTAACAGTTGCTGAAATTCAACAGCAAGAAAAGTAATTTAGAAACCGCTTTTTACGAAAAGCCTTTCTAATGACTTGAGAAAACCTCTATTCTGTAGCATGATTGCTTGAAGAATAGAGGTTTTTTCATGCAAGTGTATTTAGTAGGCGGTGCTGTTCGAGATTATTTACTTGGGCATCCCTATCAAGAAAAAGACTATGTTGTGGTCGGTGCAACGCCGGAACACATGCTCGCCCAAGGTTTTCAACCTGTAGGCAAAGATTTTCCTGTGTTTCTTCATCCCGAAACCAAAGAAGAATACGCACTTGCACGAACCGAACGAAAGTCTGGACAGGGATATCACGGGTTTCAATTCTTTACTGATACAACCGTTAGTTTAGAAGATGACTTAATTCGTCGAGACTTAACCATTAATGCGATTGCAATGGATCAAGATGGTAAAATATATGATCCATATGGTGGCCAAAACGACTTAGAAAATAAAATTCTACGCCACGTTTCAGAAGCTTTTGCTGAAGACCCTTTACGGGTATTGCGAGTCGCGCGTTTTGCCGCCCGATATTTCCCATATGGTTTTCAAATTGCGCCAGAGACATTGCAACTTATGCAAACCATGGCAGATTCAGGTGAACTTGATGCACTAACACCAGAGCGCGTCTGGAAAGAAACTTCACGCGCTTTAATGGAAAATCATGCCGATATTTATTTCCAAACTTTGCGTGATTGTGGGGCCTTAAAACATCTTTTCCCTGAGATTGATGCTTTATTCGGTGTGCCTCAACGCCCCGAATATCATCCTGAAGTGGATTGTGGCATTCATACTTTAATGTCATTACAGCAAGCTTGTAAGTCGAACTACTCGCTTGATGTACGTTTCGCTGTTTTAATACATGATCTTGGTAAGGCTCTCACTCCAGCCGAGGAACTTCCTCGTCATATCATGCATGAAGAACGTGGAATTAAGCCAGTTACCCAATTATGTGAACGTTTAAGAGTTCCGACACAAACCAAACAATTAGCCTTATCTGTTTGTAAAGAACATTTAAAATGTCATCAGATTATGTCCTTGAAACCTGGTACTTTATGGCGTCTATTGCAACGCTTAGATGTTTTACGTCGTCCAGAAAGAGTGGAAGCTTTTGTACAAGCCTGCGAGTGTGATGCAAAAGGCAGATTAGGACTAGAAGACCGTCCATATCCTCAAGCTCAATACATGCGTGAAGCCATGCAAATTGTTCGTTCCATTAAAGTTCAAGATTTACCGGAGAACATTAAGGGTGCTGAAATTGGTGAAATGCTTATTCAATATCGAATTGAAGCTTTAGCTGAATTTAAAAATCAGCATCAAAGTCTTAGTCACTCTTAATACACAACAATAAAAAAAGCCTCAAAATGAGGCTTTTTTTATTTAGGTTTTAACGTCTTGGAAGCGGAATATACTGAGATTGTGTATTCTGTGCTTTTCGCTCACCTACCGTCACAACATAGTTTTGTTGTTTACCATCTCTTTCAACCAGAACATTAATTTCGCTATTTGGTGCTTGCAAAGCGACATAATTAATTAAATGAGAAGCTGAAGTGATCGACTCATTATTCACCTGAACAATTTTATCGCCAACTTTAATTCCTGCAGCATCTGCCGGACCATTTTTTAAGACATCAGCAACCACTACACCCACTTGCTGTTTAGGTGCCAATACATCGTCTTGTGTAGGTGGAAGTAAACTAATACCCAACCAACCACGAACAACACGACCATCTTTTAAAATCGAGTTTAATACTTGCTGACAAACCTTTGCCGGAATCGCGAAGCCAATACCTAAAGAGCCACCCGATTGTGAGAAAATCGCCGTATTTACACCAATCAAGTTACCAGCCACATCGATTAATGCGCCACCTGAGTTACCTGGGTTAATTGCAGCATCAGTTTGAATAAAGTCTTCATAGGTATTAATACCTAAATCAGAGCGACCGGTTGCTGAAATAATCCCTTGAGTTACAGTTTGCCCTACGCCAAATGGATTACCAATTGCTAAAACAACATCACCAACTTCATTACCACTGAGCTTAAAAGGCAATACTGGCAATTTATCTAAATCGATTTTAATAACCGCCAAATCCGTATCAGGGTCGGTACCAACAATTGTAGCTTCTGCTCGACGTCCATCATGTAATGCCACCACAATCTGGTCAGCTTGAGCAATCACATGATTATTGGTGAGAATATAACCATCGGCGCGAACAATAACCCCTGAACCTAAACTATTTTCATTTTGCTGTTGTTGCTCAGGAACCTGATTTCCAAAAAATTCACGGAATACCGGATCACTTAATAAAGGATGATTTTGTTTAACTTTCTGGGTCGTAAAAATATTAACTACTGCTGGTGCTGCAACTTTTACCGCAGCACTATAAGACACCACCCCGCCCGTTCGAGAAGTATCAACCAGTGGCTCAACTTTCTCAGCTGGCATTTGCACCCCATCAACTGCAACAGTTGGTTTCGGCTGATGGTATTTTTGCCATGCAATAAAACTGGCAATTACAATAATAAGTAACACCCAAGGTAACCATGTAAAGGTGCGGCGCACGTTCATATCCTCTACGCAAAGAAGTTTTTAATTAAATTAATATATTGAACAAAAAGAGTTTTCAGTTAAGCATTTTAAATTAAATATGTCGATATACATAAAAAAGTCAAAAAAGATTTGTCTAGCTTTAGTTACACAACAAAATATGTTTCTATAGCTTTAGCAACTTTTACTACTCAATTCAGGAAATATCATGGCAAATTTGCATGAAATTATTCAGTGGTGCGACCAAACCTTAAAAGCAGCAGAATTTAAAGATTACGCACCAAATGGCCTGCAAATTGAAGGTTCAACTGAAGTAAAACGTATTCTTTGTGCGGTTACTGCTTCTGAAGATGCAATTGATGCAGCCATTGCTCAGAATGCCGATCTCTTACTCGTACACCACGGTTATTTTTGGAAGGGCGAACCGTACCCAATTACTGGTATGCGAGGTAACCGTATAAAAAAACTTATTCAAAATAATATCTCATTAGTCGCTTACCATCTGCCTTTAGATGCACATCCGAGTTTAGGCAATAATATCGCTATTGCAGAAAAACTAAACTTACAAAATTTAGAACCACTTGATCTAACCGAGAAACATCCAATTGGTAATATCGGTTATTTAGAGCAAACGCTTTCTGTAGAGGAATTTAAAGCAAAACTACAAAACAGTTTTGATTTTAAAGTGATCCATTTACCGGCTGAAAAACAAAGTATTCAAAAAGTAGGCTTCTGTACAGGCGGTGCTCAAGATTTTATTGCTAAAGCTGCTTTACAAAGTTGCGATGCTTATATTTCAGGCGAAGTCAGTGAACGAACTTTTTATGAAGCAAAAGAATTAGGCGTTCATTATTTTGCCTGTGGTCACCATGCAACCGAACGTTATGGGGTTCAACGTTTAGCACAAGCAATTTCAAAGCAGTTTGCTATTGAAAGTGAATATTTTGAATTGAATAATCCGATTTAATTAAGTCTTTTTTTCAATCTGTGTTATGCGTATTAATTAGATCTTTATTGTGTATAGTTCTTTAAAAGGCTGCCCTATTGCATCCAGAATCATTTACAATAGAGCCACTTAATTGTATAACCCAGCAAATGCAAGGAATAGGAACATGACAACCATTACTTTACCTGCACTTCCATATGGCTATGATGATTTAGCGCCACATATCAGTAAAGAAACTTTAGAATACCATCACGACAAACATCACAATACCTATGTTGTTAACTTAAACAACTTAATCAAAGGTACTGACCTTGAAGGTAAAACTTTAGAAGAAATCATTAAAGCAACTGCTGGTGATGCATCTAAAGCTGGTATTTTCAACAATGCTGCTCAAGTTTGGAACCACACTTTCTACTGGAACAGCATGAAGCCAAACGGCGGTGGTAAGCCTACTGGCGCAATCGCTGCTAAAATTGACGAAGCTTTTGGTAGCTACGAAAAATTTGCAGAAGAATTTACTGCTGCTGCAACAACTCAATTCGGTTCAGGTTGGGCTTGGTTAGTTGCTGATGAAGTAAACGGTAAACTTTCTATTACTAAAACTTCTAATGCAGACACTCCACTTGCACATGGTCAAATTGCTGTATTAACAATTGACGTATGGGAACACGCTTACTACATCGATTTCCGTAACTTACGTCCTAAATACATCGCAACTTTCTTAGAAAACCTTGTGAACTGGGACTATGCAAATGCAAAACTTGCAGGCCAACCAGCTGGTGTAGAGAAATAATTTTATTTCTTTATAAAAAACCACCCTGTTTTGGGTGGTTTTTTTATTTTTAGTACAACAAAAGCATATTAATCAAGCAAACGATTCATTTTCTTTAATATTCTTATTGACGCTTTTAGATTTCATCCATAAAATGCGCATCAGATTCTCCAATAGCTCAGTCGGTAGAGCGACGGACTGTTAATCCGCAGGTCCCTGGTTCGAGCCCAGGTTGGAGAGCCATCTACTAATCTCCCATAGCTCAGTCGGTAGAGCGACGGACTGTTAATCCGCAGGTCCCTGGTTCGAGCCCAGGTGGGAGAGCCAAGATTCTAAAAGCCCGCATTCATTGTGGGCTTTTTCTTTTCTAATCATTTAATATTTTTCTATTATTTTGAATAAAATCAATGTTTCGAATATTTTTAAACCAATCAGTTAGATATTCTCACTAATTCCATTATTAACCCTTGACCTCGCCCCCTTTCCTGCCTAAAATCCCTTTCCAGATTCTCCCATAGCTCAGTCGGTAGAGCGACGGACTGTTAATCCGCAGGTCCCTGGTTCGAGCCCAGGTGGGAGAGCCAAGATTCTAAAAACCCACTCCTTATGAGTGGGTTTTTATTTGTATGATGTCTTCAAATGTTCGAATCGAGTCACTTATTTTTTATTATTTTAGGTTGCTTAAGCACCTGTATTTTTCTTCTTGTTTGTTTACGCCCTTATTTATTTCCCAAACAAAAATTCTTTGCCCGTCCTGTTATTACTAATTTTGAAACTCAAATGTTTATACGCTTAAAACAGAGTTTCCCAAGTTATCATGTTCTAGCACAAGTGGCTTTTAGCGCATTAATAACCAGTAATGATTATAAGGTTCGTAGTCAGTTCAACCGTAAAGTCACTGATTTTGTTTTGCTTGATGAAAACATGGAAGTAATAGCCATTATTGAGCTAGATGACCCTACTCACCTTGAGAAAGTCGAAGAAGATCGTCTTCGTGATCAAATGCTCATAGAGGCAGGTTATATCGTAAGACGCTATACAAACATCCCGAGTGTACGCCAGCTACAAAAAGATATTTATTAAAAACTACTGTTATTTCTTGTCAGAATTGGCAGCTTCTTTCTCAGCTATTCTTTTTTCCATTTCTAAACGCTGCTGTTCATATTGTTTCTTATTCTGAGCATCACTTTTTGCAGCCAAAAAAAGTATTCCAATAATCAGAAAAGGAATAAGTAAACCTAATCCCATTAATAACCAAGGAACAGATTTTTTTTCAACAGATTTCTGGCTCATAAGTTCTTCAAACTCAAATAATATCGATTTCAGAATGCGTAACAATATAACAAAAAGAGCCTCTATAAAGAGACTCTTTTTAAAACTAATTTTAATCAAGTAAATAGATCTTAAAATTTACCTGTACAGTGAGGGCTTTGGCTGGCATCTTTCTGCGCATCAGTTAACACAATACCTGTACCCGCTGACATTTTAGCTTGAATGAAATCTACAGCATTGGCATTTTGACATACGATTGCTTGAGTATGGGTCGCATTCGGTACAATGGTTAGCTTATAACCTTGATCGTAGCCTGCTTGAGGGAAAAACTTCAAAGCATTCGCTTTCATATTCGCGAATAAGCCTTGTGTCACCACAGGCAATACTGCTTGATCTTTTTCGCCTTGAATAATAAATACCGGTGTTTTAATAACTTTCTCGGCTGTAGCATTTGTTGCAGGTTGAGTTGCTGTCAAAAAGTTTTGAACAACTTGATCTGTCTTAAATTTATTCAGATCGATACCGTACTGAGTAATTTGATGTGTAGGGTCAGCCAAGAAAGCTAATATTCCGGCTTTAAATTTCTCTTGCAGGCCGTTTGCAGTATCAGGCGCAGGATAACTTAAACAAGCACCATCATCACCAGTACGACCATAGGCCAATTCTGCAATGTCAGCTGCTCCCGATGTAAAAATTGCCTTCAAGTCATAGTCTGGTTGCTGTGCTTTAATTCCCGCACTAGCGAATGCTGCATATGCTAATAATTCGGCATATCCTTCTGCAGTTTTATCAATTGTAGGTACAGCAAGTGCTAGTGGATCATTTGGAGACATTTGACCTGCAGCAATCGCTGCATCAATCTGTCTACGCGCTCTAATTGCCTGATCTAGCTTACTAACTGCAAAATTACTGTCTTGATTCATTTCAGGATCAATATAAATTTGAATGATTGTTCCTAAGCTTGAAGCAGGTGCTCCAGCTACAGCACCCTTATAACTTACATCCGTATTAGCAAACTCAGCAGTACCCAATGAGGCATGTCCACCTTGAGACTGACCAATTGACATCCAATCGCCTTTTAACTGAGTCCCATAATGCTCTTTGGCTGCTTTGACTGCGGCTAATGCAGATTTTGCTTCACTAGATAAGTTTAAGTACGGATGTACGCCTGGGGTGCCTAAACCCTCATAATCTGGCGCAATAATGACATAACCGGCTGCCAACAAAGTCTCAGCAAGGATTTTAAATCTCGGATTAATTGCATTTTTACTTGGTGCGCAACCATCACCCACCCCAACAGTTCCATGTTCCCATACCACTACCCGATAACCATCTTTGGGTTGTATTGCTTTTGGAAACAGTACCATTGCTGTAGCAGTTGCGGTTTTTCCTTGAACATTTGTCATGTTATAAGTCATGACTTTAATTGATGAAGCATTATCAACTTTATCAATAGCATAATTACTTTCAGAGACATAAGTTTTATTGGTATCTATCCCAGTGTAATTATCATCATCGTCATTACACGCTGTAAGAAATAGTGCTGAAATTGATAATGTTATAGCTAAAGCAATTTTTGACCGTTTCATAGAATATCCTTTTTATGTGTTATTTATTCCGCATATTTTTTATGCACAAATATTAAGACATAAAAAAAGTGCTCTGCATAGAACACTTTTCAACCTCACGGTCATTTTTACTATATGAAATTTAAAAATATTCCTAGAAAAATGATTAATCCAACCCAACGATTGTGACGGAATGCCCAAAAACAGACTTGAGGGTTGCGGTCTTTGGTTTTAATTGTTTGATATATAAAATCAAATACCACTACAACTAAAGCAATAATGGCCCAAGGAAATAAGATATTTTCTAAATATAGCGCAGTACCAATCAAAACAAGACTTATTGCTTGTAAAAGCGCAATAATCTGGATGTCATATCGACCAAAAAGAATAGCTGTAGATTTCACACCAATCTTTAAATCATATTCGCGATCTGTAATTGCATATTGAGTGTCATAAGCCACTGTCCAAGCCAAATTACCAAAATACAGCAGCCAGCAAGTCAGATCCGGAGTTTTACCTACCGCAGTAAAGGCCATTGGAATTGACCATGAAAATGCTGCTCCTAAAAAAACTTGCGGTAAGTTGGTATAGCGTTTCATAAATGGATAAATGAAAGCTAAAAATAATGCTCCAAATGACCAGTAGAAAGTTTCTATGGGTAAAAAGAACAACAAACATGCACTTGCTAAAACAAGACCCAAGAATACATACACTGCTTCTCTGGCTCGAATAACCCCTGTTGCTAACGGACGTGTTTTTGTACGCTCTACATGACCATCTACTTTACGATCAGCAAAGTCATTAATGGCACATCCAGCAGCGCGCATAAAAATGACGCCTAAAATCATGACGAATAAAATACCTAAATTCGGTATTCCTTTTGATGCAACCCAAAGTGCCCACATGGTTGGCCAAAACACCAGTTCAGTACCAATTGGCTTATCAAATCGGCATAGATAATAATAAGCTTCTAAACGCTGACGCCATGTTGTACCTGTTGCAGTCGTCATAGTAATTCCTTGTCGTGCTGCTGATATAAAAAAGCTTCAAAAGCCGGTAAGAATGTTTCTTGAACAATAAATTTACATCCATGCCAAGTATAGCAACTTTGTCGCGTCCAGCCTTCTGGTAAACGAATAACCCGGCGATCACAAAGTGGTGTTGTTCTTTGAAATAAAAAAAGACCTATTGGCTTAGAACCAATATGCTGAAATATACGGGCTTTTTTTTGTAAACTTTGAATGGGAAAAATACTTTTTGCTTTCACCCACGGCTCTACATCACTGCCATATAAATAGGTTTCCCTTACCCAAGAAGTGTGGGTATGAGGCATGTTCATCCATTGACTGTCGGCAAAAGTTAAACGCTGGAAATGTTCTTTGAAAGGCTTTACGCTGAACTTCCCCCCACCCAGCTCAGTGAGTTGTTGTGTCAGAGAACCAGACGCATACAACCATGTTTTCAATTCAGGATTTAAAGTCTTTTCCTGCTTAAGTACTGGTTGTCGTTTACGCATAATCTGCTCACATGAAAACTCGCACCTAGTTTACCCCAATTTTTTGATAAAAAACGTAGAGAATTCAATCAACATTCCAAGCAATAAAAAAGCCTGCATAAGCAGGCTTTTTTATGAAGTATGTATTACAGGCTATAGTACATATCGAATTCAACTGGGTGAGTAGTCGTGTTAAGACGACGTACATCTTCAGTTTTAAGTTCGATGTATGCATCAAGCATTTCTTTAGTGAACACGCCGCCTTTTAACAAGAATTCGTGATCTGCTTGAAGTGCTTCAAGAGCCATATCTAGGCTATGAGCAACTGTTGGGATTTTTGCTTCTTCTTCTGGAGGAAGATCGTACAAGTTTTTGTCAGCAGCTTCGCCCGGATGGATCTTGTTTTGGATACCGTCGATACCAGCCATTAATAACGCAGCGAAACCTAAGTACGGGTTCATCATTGGGTCTGGGAAACGAGCTTCGATACGTTTGCCTTTAGGGTTAGAAACGTAAGGAATACGGATAGACGCAGAACGGTTACGCGCTGAGTAAGCAAGCATAATTGGTGCTTCGAAGTGAGGAACCAAACGCTTGTATGAGTTTGTAGATGGGTTTGTGATTGCATTCAATGCACGAGCGTGCTTGATGATACCACCGATGAAGTACAACGCCATTTCTGAAAGGCCTGCATATTCATCACCAGCAAACAAGTTCTTGCCATCTTTAGAGATAGACATGTGAACATGCATACCAGAACCGTTATCACCTACCATTGGTTTAGGCATAAACGTAGCTGTTTTTGCATATTGATGTGCAACGTTCCAAACAGCATATTTGAACTGTTGAACTTCGTCAGCTTTACGAACAAGGGTATTGAAGCTCACACCAATTTCTAATTGGCAAGAAGCAACTTCGTGGTGGTGTACTTCTACACGACCTGGGCCCATGATGTCTTCAATTTTTGCACACATTTCTGCACGCATATCTTGTGCAGAGTCAACTGGAGGAACTGGGAAGTAACCACCTTTAACACGTGGACGGTGACCTGAGTTACCTGACTCGTAATCTTTACCAGTAGACCAAGCAGCTTCTTCAGCGATTAATGTATGACGAGCGCCAGACATATCGATGTCCCATTTCACTTCGTCAAATACAAAGAATTCTGGCTCTGGACCAAAGAATGCAGTATCACCGATACCTGTAGATTTTAAGTATTCTTCTGCACGGCGAGCAATCGAACGTGGGTCACGTTCATAACCTTGACCAGTTGAAGGTTCAATAACGTCACAAGTCACAACTACTGTTGGCTCAGCAAAGAACGGGTCGATGAAACCAGTTTCTGCATCCGGACGTAAAATCATGTCAGATGCTTCAATACCTTTCCAACCAGCGATTGAAGAACCATCGAACATTTTACCGTCTTCAAAAGTATCTTCATCAATAGAATCAGCTGGGTAAGTTACATGCTGTTCTTTACCCTTAGTATCAGTAAAGCGAAAATCGACCCATTTTGCGCCACTTTCTTGTATGAGTTGAAGGACCTTGTTCGCCATGCTCATTTTGCTCCAATGAAATTTTGTTGCACTTGTTGAGTGCGTGTTAGTTGCTGGTATTTATTAAGCAATTCTCATACCAACTTTATAAGACTTACCTAAAACATTGAATTGCTTATAAGTATTCATGCTTTAGGCCCCTTGTCTTGAACCCATTATACTGTTTGCTTGTGTAAATGCACCATATTCACACATTTTCAAATTATGGCATATTTAAATAGCTCATTATTGCCCTAATTTAGTGCAAAATTGTTGCACTGATATAAACCGCTGCATCAATTTCTAACAGTCGTCCATGATCATAATACTTTCTTATATATAATGCTGAGATTCTTATCGGATTACTTGAAAATAATCACTCCTTTGACATCGATCTTCCCCAATGAGTTCCTTTGGTTTATTTCAGCAACTTAAATTTATGACTTAAACCATCAGTTAAATGCCTTCTGCTTTAGTTAAAATCTAATAATTATTTTTCATTTTTATGAATTTCTCTAAATAAACGCACTATTTAGTCGCTATCTAAGCAGTTAATAAGACCACATATAGTAGATCTCACATTACTCAGCAAAAAATAAATTTTACTATTCATGTTCTTTTTCATTCACTTTTTTTATACAGGCCAAACTTGCTTTTATTATTAAAAAAAACTAAAAACTATATGCATAAATTTTTGTTATAAATAAACAAACCAAAAGTTATGTTTATAAAAAACTTAAAAGCATTCAAGGATTTGAATAATGAAATATGACTTTGAACAATCGGATAAAGCTTTTTTCGGCCATCCTAAACCATTACAAACGCTATTTTTTACAGAGCTTTGGGAAAGATTTTCTTATTATGGAATCCGGCCCTTACTCGTTCTTTATATGATTGCGATGGTCAATGACGGCGGTCTAGCACTTGATCGACCAACTGCCGCAGCGATTGTTGGATTATTTGCAGGCTCCATGTATTTAATGACCGTTTTTGGGGGGTGGGTTGCTGATAACTGGTTAGGCCAAGCACGTGCTGTCTGGTACGGTTCAATTATTATTGCCTTAGGTCACTTATCAATTGCCCTTACATCTGTATTTGATCAATCTTTCTTTTACTTAGGTTTAGTACTGATTGTTTTAGGTACCGGATTATTTAAAACATGTATTTCCGTGATTGTGGGAACACTATATAAAGCCAATGACGCAAGACGTGATGCAGGTTTTTCCATTTTCTATATGGGAATTAACATGGGGTCATTTATTGCCCCACTTATTACAGGGCTTTTGGCGAAAGACCATGGCTGGCATTTAGGCTTTGGTATTGGTGGCATTGGGATGTTAATTGCTTTATTAATTTTCCGTTTTATGGCAATGCCTCAGCTCCAAACATTTAATGAGCTACGCCAAGAAGCCAATAGCTGTAGCAAACCTGTCGTAGAAAATAAAAATGCGCCTAAAATTGTATTTAGCTTTTTATTCGCAGTTGCAGTCGTTATTGCGCTAACCTTCCTTGGTATCATTCACATCAATCCCGTGGCTGTCGCGACCTATTTAACCGTAGGAATTAGCATTGGGATTATTGCTTATTTTGCATATTTACTACTTTTCCTGAATTTAGAGCAACATGAAAAATTTAAAATAATTATTTGCTTCGTTTTATTAGCAGCCTCTGCCCTATTCTGGTCAGCTTTCGAACAAAAACCCACAACTTTTACTTTATTTGCGCAAGATTATACGGACCGTATTGTTTTCGGATTTGAGATTCCCACTGTATGGTTTGAATCAATCAATGCTCTTTTTATTATTATCTTTGCTCCAGTTGCAGCTTGGCTATGGGCGAAACTAGGTAAAGCGAATAAAGATCCAAGCTATATCAGCAAATTTATTATTGCGTTGTTATTCGCAGCAGGTGGCTTTTTACTTATGTCTCTAGCCAGTCATTTTGCTATTCATGGCGGAGTAGTTTCACCATTTTGGTTAGTCGGTACTTTATTTCTTCTTACCATAGGTGAACTTTGCTTAAGCCCAATTGGCTTATCAACCATGACCAAACTTGCACCTGATGTCATACGTAGTCAAATTATGGGTTTATGGTTTACAGGTACAGCTCTTGGCAACCTCATGGCAGGTTTAATTGGCGGGCAAGTCTCGGCAGATGGTATTAATCATTTACCTAGCCTATTTATGCGCTGTGTATTAGCCTTGGTTATTGGCGCAATCGTGTTATTTTTATTAAAGAAACCAATGAATAAATTAATGGACAAAAGTACCAACAAAGTTCAACCTGATTTGGAAACGATATGAACGACTTAACTGTTCCAGAAAAACTAGCGAAACTTCGTGAACTCATGACCAATCAAAGTATTGATACTTTGGTTGTTATGAGTGCAGACCCCCATATGTCTGAATATTTACCAGACTATTGGAAAGCAAGGCAGTGGTTAAGCGGTTTTAGTGGCTCTGTTGGCACTTTAGTTGTGACCCAAAACTTTGCAGGACTCTGGGCCGATGGGCGCTATTGGGTACAAGCCGAACAACAACTCGCTGGAACTGGCTTTCAATTACAAAAACTGACCAGTGATGAATCTTCTACACATCTCGCATGGATTGAGAAAAATCTACCGGCTGGTTCGGTTATTTCAGTAAATGGGCAAACACTTTCAATCCAACAATTTAAAGCGTTGGAAAATACAGCAAAGCAACGTGGCTTTAAGCTTGAAACACAGCAAGATTTAATTGGTTCAATCTGGTCTAATCGTCCAGAACTTCCTTTAGAGCAGATTCATTTAATGCCTGAAGGATTAAATGCTCTATCTCGTAAAGAAAAAATTCAGGCAATACGCGAAACATTAAAAACTAAAGCGATTGAAGGACATTTCATTTCATCTTTAGATGATATTGCTTGGGTCTTAAATGCACGTGGGCAAGATGTAGAGTACAACCCTGTATTCCTTTCACATTTATATATCAGTGCTCAACAGGTTGTTTTATTCATTGATAGCAACAAAGTTGATTTAACTACCCAACAGGCTTTCAAAGCTGATGGCATTGAGATACGTGACTATCAAGATTCAGCTCTGTTTTTAGCAAATATTTCTAATGCATCTGTGCTGTTAGATCCAGCCAAAGTATCGATTTTTCATGAGCAAGCTATCGCAAAAGATATTCAGGTTGTCTACGACATCAATCCAAGTACACTTTTTAAATCGCGTAAGCATGAAAGTGAAATAGCTCATATCCGTCATGCCATGGTGAAAGATGGTGTTGCCCTTTGCCATTTCTTCAACTGGTTAGAAAAAGCACTTCATCAAAGTCAACACATTTCAGAACTTACCATTGATGAAAAGATTACAGCCTTCCGTGCTCAACAAGAGGGTTTTATAGGCCCAAGCTTTTCAACGATTGCCGGCTTTAATGCCAATGGTGCTCTACCTCACTACCGTGCAACAGAAGAACATTACTCATTCATTGAAGGCGATGGTCTATTACTGATTGACTCTGGTGGACAATACGTAGACGGTACTACCGACATTACCCGTGTTGTTCCTGTAGGAACACCAACAGAGCAACAAAAACGTGACTATACTCTGGTTTTAAAATGTCATATTGCTTTGGCAAAAACGATTTATCCGGAAGGTTTAGCCGCTCCTCTACTCGATTCAATTTGTCGTCATACTTTATGGCAACATGGTTTAGATTATCGCCACGGTACAGGTCATGGCGTAGGCTTTGCGCTTAACGTGCATGAAGGACCACAAGTGCTTTCTTATTACGCGCCTATTCATGCCTATAGTAAGTTGCGTGAAGGTATGATTCTTTCCAACGAGCCGGGCTTATACCATGAGGGACAATACGGTATTCGTATTGAGAATCTGGTTGCAAACAGACTTCACTCAGGGTTTGAGGAAACCTACGGCGATTTCTTAGAGTTTGAAACGCTCACACTTTGCCCGATTCATTTAGATTGTATTGTCGTTGACATGCTAACGGATGAAGAGAAAGACTGGTTAAATAGTTATCATCAAACTGTTCAAGAAAGACTAGCTGAACACTTGTCTGGTGATGTTTTAGATTGGCTAATTTATAACACACGTAAGATTTAATCTTCTTGTGTGAACAAGGCAGAATAGTTTTTTTATTTATAATAGATGCTTATTCTGCCTTATTTGTACTTATCTATAATTTCAAAAAACCTCACTTTTTAAAGCCGTTTTTTCTGCAAATTTCTAACGAATGAAATAGTTAAACTGGTTACTTCTTTTTTTGCTATATTAGCCCATTAGAAAGCGGCTTCTTATTTTTCAAACCTAAAAAGTCTTTTCTAAACAGTGAGTATGAATGTGAGTAATATTCTAACTACTCATTAAATATATTTTAATTATCATGAGGTTAAGTTCATCATGCTTCTAATGATCGACAATTACGACTCTTTTACCTACAACATCGTTCAATACTTTGGCGAGTTGAATCAGGAAGTAAAAGTAGTTCGCAATGATCAAGTCACATTAGAGGATATTGAACGATGGCAACCAAAATATCTTGTGATTGGTCCTGGCCCTTGCTCTCCAAGTGAAGCAGGTATTTCAATTCCTGCAATTAATCATTTTGCCGGAAAAATTCCTTTACTTGGGGTGTGTTTAGGCCATCAAAGTATTGGGCAAGCTTTTGGTGGGAAAATTGTAAGAGCCAAAACGGTGATGCACGGACGTTTATCTGATATGTACCATAGCAATAAAGGTATTTTCAGTAATCTTCCTAGCCCATTCTCGGCAACTCGTTATCATTCATTAGTGATTGATCAAGAAACGCTACCTGACTGTCTTGAAGTAACATGCTGGACCAATGAAGCAGATGGCTCAATGGAAGAAATTATGGGCGTTAAACATAAGACACTTCCTGTTGAAGGCGTACAATTCCATCCTGAATCCATTTTGAGTCAACATGGCCATCAAATCTTTAAAAACTTTTTAGACATCTACGCATAAGTCAGCCGTCAATAGATTGTTTTAAAAGTAATTTGATAAGAACCCTGAATAAAAAAGCCAACTACGATCAGTTGGCTTTTTTCATGGCTGAATCAATTACAACTTTAACTGTTGCACAATCGATCCATCTTGTTTTGCCACCAAAGATTCGCAGAGTTGAATACGCTCTTTAGTCTGTTTCAATCCTCTTTCTACCCCGACCAACTCTTTAGTTCGTGGTGCAAAAAAGTCATTTAACTGTGCCGCTTGTTGTTGGGTACATGCTGCCCCACTAAACATTGCAGGGAAACGCCCAGCTGAAGATTTACCTAAACGATCAAACACGGCGTCATGATTTACTTTAAACCAAGACCATAAGCCTCCTTGTTCATCTCCATAATTATTGATTGAGTTGACCACGGTACGAACCTCACCAACTTTAACACGCGGATTTAAAATCAACTGACGGGCTTGTTGGCGCGTTGCTTCTTGATTTGCTGAACCCAAAGCTGTAAGTATTGCAAGACGTTGTGTCGGTTGAGTCACGCGTTGTAACTCTCCAGACAATCGGTCAAAAGCTGGTTGACCTTTTTCTTGTACACGTACAGCCAAAATAGTTGGCAATAATTCAGGTGTTACTTGCGCAAAATTAAGCTGCTTTTGAGCAAAGAGAGCATCTGACTGTTTTAACAGTTGGGTACGAACTTCAGGAACTTGAATATCTAAAGCAAGAAATCTAACCAACTCACTACGCCATAAACTGTCTTCAGCTGGTTCACCTGTTTTGCTGACATAACCCAACTGATTTAATTTAGGTAAATATAAATTAGCTAAGACTTTTCTAAAATGTTCACGTTCAGCGTCTGTTTTCAATACATGACGATAAATCGTACTTAACTGGGAAAACAGCGCTGTACTAATTTGTCGGCTATTTGAATTGGCAAATTTCTTCGCAGCATCTACGACAGCCAACAAATTAATATCACCGTGGTTAAATGCCGCTGAAATCGCGTAGGCGTAAGCCAACTGTTCAGTATTAGAAAGCTTTTCTGTAGCAGCAGTCAGATGAGTAAACTCTTTTTGAGGCAAACTAAATTGGTAATATCCTGCCGCATCTGCATTTGGTATATACCAACTGCCAAGGCTGGCACCTTTGAGTTCAATCTTTGCTTCTGCTTGGTCTACCAGCTCACACTGGACCTTACTGGCTGCATTTGGAACTTCATAACGTACGCATAATGGTATACCCCATAGACTTCTTGCATCACCTTTTGAGCCCACAGGTAAATAACGGCTTTGCTTCACATTTAAAAAGACTTTATTGCCTTCTTGCTGTAGTGAAGTATTGATTAAAGGTACACCCGGTTGATCAAGGAAACTTTTCATCGCTCTAGTAAAGCGCTCACCTTGTCCAGACTGCTCTGCTAAAGCGCTAATTAAATCATTGGCTGTCGCATTACCATATTGGTGCTTATTAATATAACTGCGCACACCTTGTTTGAATTTTTCTTCACCCAAATAGTTTTCGAACATATTTAAAACAGCTGCACCTTTTTGGTAAGTAATACCATCAAAAGCAGTTTGAATATCGGCATTACTTAAAATAGGCTGGCGAATACGGCGCACACTCACTAAGCTGTCACTTTTCATCGCATCTGCAGTGTCTGTAATACGTTCTAGGTCAGCATTAAATTCGGGATGTAATTTTTGAGTAATTTTACTTTGCATCCATGTGGCAAAAGATTCATTTAGCCACAAATCATCCCACCATGGCATCGTGACGACATCACCAAACCATTGATGCGCCAGCTCATGTGCATTGACATTAAATGAATTCTGTACAAAAAAAACTGGCGAGTCCTTATCTAATAACATCAAGTAGTCTCTAAAAGTAATTAACCCCGGGTTCTCCATTGCCCCAGCAGCAAAGTCTGGTGCTGCAAGTAAGTCGAGCTTGTCAAATGGATAACCAAAGGCAAAATAATCTTCTAAAGTTTTTAAAATGGCTGGCGTTTCAGATAAGGCTTGCTGCATTTTTTCAGCTTTAGCATCGGGCGCAATACCACGTAACTGGATCGGCTGCTTACGCCATGAAGTTGCTCCAATATCAGGTCCTTTTTGTAATTGCCACGGCCCGACAGCCAATGCAAGTAAATATGTTGGTAGTGGTTTGGTTTGTGCAAAACTGAGTGTTTTCCACCCTGACTTCTCTATTTGCTCAGATGTTTGTTGAGTATTGGCAAAACCTGAATATTTGCTTGGAATCGTCAAACGAATATTAAACGGCGTTTTAAAACGTGGTTCATCAAATGATGGGAATGACTGGCGTGCACTAATTGCTTCCATTTGCGTCATCACATAAGGTTTACCCTCAAACTCGATTTTATAAATACCATCGAGCTGCTGGTCGTACGCCGCATTAAAATCTAGAACAAGTTGATACTGTCCTGCGGGCAAAGTCTTGGCAAATTTAATTTTACTCACCCCATCGACCTCGGAGGCTTGCTCATATTTTGCCTTGGTTTTGACGCCCTCTGCCGATGTAATATTCACATCTTTAACCGTTAAAGACTTACCATGAATCCAGATGTGATCTGTGGCTTGAGCCAGTTTTAGATGAATCGTAGTTTTACCGGTATAGCCTTTTTGTGCGGGATCAATCTTAAAATCTAAATCATAAGATTCGGGTACGACCCACTCAGGTAATTTACCAATCGGGATTTGTTCACTGTTATTCGATGCAAAAATCTGTGTAGCCGATAAAGATAATAATGTTGTAAGTAGTAATCTTTTTTTAAATGAAGGCTTGACCAGCATAAGGGGTTTTATCCTCTGTAGTTTTAAATAAAAAGATGCAGCAAATGCTGTACCACTTCGCTGCATCCATACATCATTCTTAGAATTTATAGTTAAACTCCAACCAACCTTGACGGCCAAATGGTGAATATGATCCTATCGGATAATACGGCCAACCGCCTGTGTCATCTCGTTTCACTTTGTCAAACAAGTTATTGATAATGATTGAAGCAGAAGCTTTTGGAGAGATTTGATAAGTACCACTCCAGTTCACCAAATACGTTGGACTTAGGTAAGCAGTTTGGTCGCCGTTTGGAATTTTGCCATAACGATTAACTAATACTGTTGATGCCCAATCACCAAAGCTCCAGCTGAGACTGGTATTAAAACGGTCACGCCAATCCAGACTACTTAAATCTTTTAAATAGTCATCTTTCTCGTGATCTTTTGATTGTTGATATTCATGTTCTAGTACACGACTATAATTTACCGTCCAGAGAAAGTTACCAAAGCTGTCTGTTTTCCAGCGCCATCTGCTAGTGAAATCAATCCCGCGGGTATGGTCTGATGCTGCATTAATCGGAACGATATTAATATTCTTAATTACATTTGGATCGACAACTGCATTTGCAGGGTTACGCTCTACACGTGCCAAAGCATCAATACAGGCCGCAGAGTTAATATCTTGGTTGCCTAAACGACAATCTGCTTCTAAACGTAGAATTTTGTCATCACTCAAATTTCTCACAAGATTATCAATTTTGATATCCCAGTAATCGACGCTAATGTCAAACTTATTGGTTGGCGACCAAACAAAACCTGCACCATAAGATTTACCCTCTTCAGGTTTAAGCTCTTTGTTTCCGGTTAAAGTGTAGTTCGCCCCAGGTGCATAATCTTTAAAGGTACATTTATCTAAAGATTGTCCCGTTTGGCTACAACGTAAATAATCGGTGGTCTTTTCGAAATAACCTTTTTGTTTATTTAAAAACAGATAGTTCATATCTGGTGCACGAAAACTAGTTGCATAGTTACCGCGCACCAATAAAGTCGGATGTGGCCTAAACTCAAGGCCTGAACCGAAAGTTAGCTTATCAATACTGTTATCTGACAAAGCATAACGGTCATAACGTCCGGACAAGGTTAAATTTAAGGGCTTTGCTAAAGGTAAGAATAATTCGGCACCAAGTGCTTGGCGTGTACGAGTACCACTATATTCTCCACTAGAACTCGTATTATAAAACTCACCATTCTCAACTGCCTGATCTGGCTTAATCGAAAAGCCTTGACGCCCAATTTCAGCCACTGCTGCAAGTTTGGCAGTTCCCGCAGGTAACTTAAACACATCACCATTCGCACTTAAGGTTAAACTTTGTGCCCACGATTTATCTTTTTCTTTTGTTGTACCCGAAATACTTTCAAATTCACTTGCTGTTAGTGGTCGACTTAAACGATCTAAGTGAGGTGAATAAATAGGAATACCATCTGCATCTGTACCAAGTTGCTGACCTAAGAAATATTCATCAACATTCGAACGTAATAAGCCTTGGCGGTTTAGCTGACTAGTATAAATGGAACCATTATAGGCTGCTTCATAACTCCAGCTCGTCTCTCCAATATCGCCTCGAATTCCAAAATTTAAGTTAGAAGAAATTTCTTTCCATTTTTTATTTATTCGTTCTACCCCACCTAATTCTTCAGGTGCAAAACGACGATTCCAAATTTCATAATTTCCCGAATCTTGATTTAGGAAATAACCACTCGTTGCAGCTAAAGAAGTCCATATCGGACTACGGGTATTGTTTTCAATTTGGTTAGCACCAATTAAAAAATCGGCAAATAATTGGGTTTTATCATTTAACTCATAATCTAAACCGAGATAACCATTTTGGCTGCGGTTTTGGGTTTGTACCGTCCAATAAGTTGGCCGTGCCAAACCACTGGCACAATTGTCCGCCCCTGCTTGTCCAATATTATTTACTGATCCGTTAAATAAACCATTAAAGGCCTGACATCCACCAATAGAAAGGTATTTACCAGTATCAGCATTTTTACGGCCCACAATCGTGTCTGGTTTTTCTCCCAAACGAGTTCGGCTCTTCATAAAATCCCGATCGGCTGCCCATATCGGTTCACGGCCGCTGAGTTCAATCCCATAAACAAGACTAAGCTTGTCTAAAGTTTTACTGCCACTCAATTGTAAACGTAAGTTTTCACCACCTTTTTTGGTTCCACCTGCCTTAATATTAAATTGAGTACCGTCTGTTTTCTTTTTCAGAATAATATTCACCACGCCTGCAATTGCATCTGAACCATAAATTGCAGAGGCACCACCGTTTAATATTTCAATACGATCAATAATGGCAGTTGGAATATTGGCTAAATTTACGAAATTGACAGAGCCATCATAAGGTACAGGATAGTCTGCAACCCGATGTCCATTAATTAAAGTTAAAGTATGATTAGGTCCTAAGCCTCGTAAGCTAATGGCATTAGCCGCAGGTGTAAAAGTATTTCCATAATCGGCACCTTGCACAAAACCAGTGTTTTGCGTCAGGTTATTGAGTGCATCAAATGCGTTACTAAAACCTTGTTTTTCAATATCGGCTGCGGTAATAACGGTCACACTAGTCGGGCCATCTTTTTGTGCTTTTGAAATTCGAGATCCTGTTACTGCAACACGGACTACTTTATCTGGTTTAGCTTGGTTTTGTGTTTGCTCTACGGTTTCTTGCGCATAGCTTTTTAATGGATGAAACAGTGCAACAAATACAAAAATAAATGAGCGCTTATTTTTTAAAGCCCCTACATATTTCAAGTTATTTAAATACATATTTATTAATAGACAAAATAAAGATCGCCCTACTATATCCACTTTTATTTGGTTGATTTATACACATTTTTTCTAGATATATTGATGTTTAAGATATACCAAATGGTTAATTATTTATCATAAAAACTCACAATAAACTAAAACCTTTTTCAATAAATAAATTCTGTTTATGACTCAACCCCATACCCTAACTGAGCAAAATTTTTAAAACTCTTATCGAACAGCAAAAATCTTTGGTTATTTTCTGCTAACATAGCCCCCTAGCTAGTGAATCATGGAACGCAATAGGCCGAACCTCCCGCACTCGATCAACTTCACCTAAAAATTTTAATCATTAATGCTGTAAATCATGACTATGAATATCCAACAGGCGCTCAACCACATTACCAAGAACATTCATTTGACTCAGCCTCAAATGGAAGAAATTATGCGCAGCATCATGCAAGGTGAGGCAACCGAAGCACAAATTGGTGCTTTAATGATGGGCTTACGCATGAAAGGTGAAAGCATTGACGAAATGACAGCTGCTGCACGTGTCATGCGAGAATTTGCGATCAAAATCGATGTGAGCGATATCAAACATTTAGTTGATATTGTGGGTACTGGTGGTGATGGACAAAATTTATTTAATGTCTCTACAGCATCTAGCTTTGTGATTGCTGCAGCAGGTGCGACCATTGCAAAACATGGTAATCGTGGCGTTTCAAGTAAATCAGGTTCATCAGACCTACTTGAACAAGCAGGTATTCATCTTGATTTAGATATGCAACAAACCGAACGCTGTATCCGCGAAATGGGTGTAGGTTTCTTGTTTGCACCAAACCACCACAAAGCCATGAAATATGCGGCTGGCCCACGTCGTGAACTTGGTATTCGAAGTATTTTTAATTTACTCGGCCCACTGACCAATCCAGCTGGTGTAAAACGCTTTGTGATTGGTGTGTTTTCAGATGAACTGTGCCGCCCAATTGCCGAAGTGATGAAACAACTTGGTGCCGAACATGTCATGGTTGTCCATTCAAAAGATGGTCTTGATGAAATTAGTCTTGCAGCTCCGACAACTATTGCTGAGCTTAAAGACGGTGAAATTACAGAATGGACCCTTAATCCTGAAGATGTCGGGATTGAGTCACAAACATTAAATGGTTTGGTTGTCGCAGATGCAACGGCGAGTCTAAAGCTCATTAAAGATGCTTTAAGCAAAAATAAATCTGATATCGGTGAAAAAGCTGCAAACATGATTGCGCTTAATGCAGGCGCAGGCATTTATGTAGCGGGCATTACCAAGACTTATGCTCAGGCTGTTGCATTCGCTCAAGATATTATTTACGGCGGGCAAGCATTAGAGAAAATGAGTGTTTTAGCTGAATTTACTAAAACATTAAAACAATCTCAGGCAGATTAAGGACTTCTCATGATTAATATTCAAAATACCATTTTAGGTAAAATTGTTGACCGTAAACATGAGGAACTTGCTGCGCGTTTAAAACAACGTAATTTGCAAGACGTAGAAGAGCTTGCAAAAGCAGCGACTCCGGTGCGTGGCTTTGCAAATGCTTTACAACATAAACGTCCGGGCGTGATTGCTGAAATTAAAAAAGCATCTCCATCAAAAGGAATCATTCGCGCAGACTTTAATCCTGCCGAAATTGCTCAGCAATATGAACAAGCTGGAGCAGCGTGTTTATCGGTATTGACCGATGTTGATTTCTTTCAGGGTGCAGATGAAAATATTGCGATTGCCCGTAATCATTGTACCCTACCTGCTTTACGTAAAGACTTTTTGGTCGACCCGTACAATGTAGTTGAAGCACGTGCTTTGCATGCTGACTGTATTTTATTAATTGTTGCTTGTTTGTCTGACCAGCAACTCGAAGAAATGTCTAAAACTGCATTTGAGCATCAACTTGATGTATTGGTTGAAGTTCATGACGAAGAAGAGTTAGAGCGTGCCTTAAAGCTTTCTGAGCAATGTCTATTAGGCGTGAATAACCGCAATTTAAAAACCTTTGATGTAGATTTAAATACTACTATTCGGTTGAAAAAATTACTTCCGGCCTCACGTTTATTGATCACTGAAAGTGGTATTGCGACACCAGATGATGTACGTATGATGCAAGAGCATGATATTCACACTTTCTTGGTTGGCGAAAGTTTTATGAAACAACCACGTCCAGATCAAGCTTTTACTGCCCTTTTTGGACAACCTCAAACGGTTTAATGAAGATATATGAGTAATAAAGATTCATCGCTTTCTAAAGAGCAACAAAAGTTATTGAAGCAATTTAAAAAGCAAATCTCCAATCCTCATTCAAGCAAAATCGCAAATCAGCCTGAGTCTAAAAAATCTCAGGCTGATTCTGAAGAATTGGAAGACACACATCTATTTAAGCAGGCTGTTGCAGGCGTTAAACCCATCAACAATAGTAATATTGCCGATGTAAAAACCCCACGTGCCAAAAAAGTTGATGCACAAACACTGGCGAAACGTGCAGCTGCCGAAGGTGGTCGTGATACCGAACATGCCGAGCTATCAGATACACAAGCTGCTTTAAATCCGGTCGCAAGCCAAGCAACGTTAAGCTATCGCATTGCGACTCTTCAACATAAGGTTTTTGAAGACTTAAAAGCAGGCAAGATGCGTTGGTTTGAAGCTGTAGATTTACACGGCTGTACCATTGAACAAGCACGTGATGCAGTTTTACAAATCATCCAGATGGCAAAAGATGAAAATCAAAATGTCATTAAAATTGTGCATGGTAAAGGCCCAGAAGCGGTCTTAAAAACCTATGTCAACGGATGGCTACGTCAGCATCGTGATGTTTTGGCCTTTGTAAGTGCCCCTGAAAATCAAGGTGGGACAGGTGCAGTTCTCGTGCTGCTTAAACGCGCAGAAAAAAATCCTAAGTTCGAACAAAAAAAATGATCCTTTAGGATCATTTTTTTACATCAAATACCTGTAATAATTGAGCAACTACTGCAATGGCAATCGTTGCAGGTTGTTTCGATGAAATCCCTTCTATCCCGATCGGGCAAACCAAACGTTGCAAAGTTTCCGAAGTATAACCTCGCACCTGCATACGTTTTTCAAAAATAGCCCTTTTACTTTTTGAGCCAATCATCCCAACATAAGCAAATGGTTTTGCCATAGGTTTTAAGGCTGTAAAACACAATTGCAAATCTAATTGATGATCATGAGTTAAAATTAAAATTGCACCTGAACGGTCAAAATGCTCAATCTCAGCTTCTAAGGTATCAGTCGTTAAACATTGCACCTGTTCCAGTAAATCGGATGGGAAAATATCATCACGCGGATCAATCCATTTCACCCTCACACCAATAGGCAATAAACAACGGACAATTGCTTCACCCACATGCCCCGCGCCACAAATCAGCACTTGCATGGTATTTGGTTGAATCTGCTGGCCAAATTGCCATTCTTCACTGCAGCCAGAATGAAACTCGAAACTTGGTTGTTGTTCCATATCCATCGTTTGCCAAGTGGATGCATATTGATGTGAGACATTACGCCATATATGCTTTCCAGTTCGCCATGCTTGCAAACTCCCAGATAAATCCGACGCAATTTCAGCGGGTGATATTTTTTCAAACAATAACCACATTACTCCGCCACAACACTGCCCAAGCCGAGCACTGAGGTTAAAGCGTTCAATACGTCTCACACAAGTTTCCGATTCTTTTAACATTGCTTTAGCAATATCAATCGCCTGAAACTCTAAATGCCCACCACCGATCGTATCTGACTGCTGCCATTGCTGTTGCAAATTAAACCGCAATAACATCGTTGCACCAACCTCTCGTGGCGTAGAACCATCAGCACGGACCACTGTGACCAATACCATAGGCAGAGCATCGACTTGCCACGCTACAAAATCAGTCCACCATTGTAAATGTTGCATAATCTTCTACATTTTAGCCCGTGGGCGAGCAGCCAAAGCTTGTCCCCGTCCAATAGCAATTGCACGTAAAATTTCCTCGGCAGTTGCCGGAGCATTGAGTAGGAGCGGTGCATTTTCTGGAATAGCTGCCTGTACTGCCTGACGAATTGCAGAGAAAACCGATAATGCCAACATAAATGGCGGTTCACCTACCGCTTTAGAGCGATAGATAGTGTCTGCCTGGTTTTGATTATTAAACAGTTTGACATTAAAAATATGAGGAATGTCCACACTGGTCGGGATTTTGTAAGTTGAAGGTGCATGGGTAAACAAACGGCCTGCGTGTGGCCCCTGCGGCTGCCAATACAACTCTTCTGTCGTGAGCCATCCCATCCCTTGCACAAACCCGCCTTCAATTTGTCCAATATCAATTGCAGGGTTAATTGACCGCCCGACGTCATGCAAAATGTCGGCACGTAATACTTTCATTTCCCCAGTTAAGGTATCTATTGCGACCTCACTAACCGCTGCACCATAGGCATAATAGAAAAATGGACGCCCCAAATGGTTGACCTGATCATAGTGAATTTCTGGCGTTTTATAAAAACCACTGTCCCATAGTTGTACACGTGCCATATATGCCCGCTGAACCAAGTCAGGAAATGTCCATGAATAGCCATTGGCTGTTGAAACCATACTATCTTCAAACTGGACTTGGTCAGCTTCACTTTGACTTATTTCGGCTGCAAGTTTAGCCAGACGCTCACGAATTTTAATACAGGCATTTTGAACAGCTTTACCGTTTAGATCTGCGCCACTCGATGCTGCAGTTGCCGAAGTATTGGGCACACGAGAAGTATCGGTTGCAATTAAACGAACGCTATCGATTGGTAAACCCAACTCATGTGCAGCAACCTGCCGTACTTTGGTATATAGCCCCTGTCCCATTTCTGTACCACCGTGTGTAATCGCGACAGTGCCATCCATGTACACATAGACCAGTGCACCTGCCTGATTGTAATGCACGGCGTTAAATGAAATACCGAACATTAATGGTGTTAACGCAATACCACGCTTAATGATGTCATTGTTCTGATTAAAGGCATGAATAGTCTGTCTACGCTTCGCGTAATCACTACTTTGCAATAGTTCGGCTACCAATTTTGGCGCAACATTATCACGGACTTCTGCCCCATAGTGCATACGGTCACGTCCAGCGCCGGGCTGCTCGGCAAAGAAATTGCGCTGACGAATTTCAACTGGATCACAACCTAAATAACGAGCAATATCATCAATAATATTTTCAATGACAAACATACCTTGCGGTCCACCAAAACCACGATATGCCGTATTGGAAACAGTATTAGTTTTACAACGCAAGTTACGTAGCTCAACTGCATTTAGATAATAGGCATTGCCAATATGGCAAATCGCACGTTCATTCACTGGCCCAGAAAGATCAGCCGAAAAACCACAGTTTGAAGCCAGTTGTACCTTTAAGCCTTGCAAAACACCACTGTCATCAAAAGCCACAGACCACTCATAAGCAAAACCGTGACGTTTGCCTGTAGCACTCATGTCATCATCACGATCTAAGCGTAATTTACACGGACGGCCCGTTTTTTGTGCTGCCAAAGAGGCAATACATGCCCACTGCGCTGACTGTGACTCTTTACCACCAAAACCGCCACCCATACGGCGACTTTCCACGCTGACCTGATGCATATTCATGCCTAATGCATGACAAATCAGTAACTGCATTTCGGTTGGATGTTGTGTCGAGCAATAGACTTTTAAGCTCTGATTTTCTTGTGGAATCGCATAGGAAATTTGCCCTTCAAGATAAAAATGCTCTTGCCCACCCAGCTCAAGAGCACCTGAAAGTTGATGTGCTGCGTTTTGAAATGCCTGCTCAACTTCACCATGGCTAAATTCAACAGGCGGCAACACCCACGATTCTTTTTTAATCGCATCTTGAATCGTTAAAATTGGGGTTTCGGGCACATACTCAATTTTTGCTAAGCGAACTGCCTGACGGGCTTGCTGATAACTCTCGGCCACAACCACAAACAAGGCTTGTCCATAAAACTCAACCTGTTCCTCGGCAAAAATTGGATCATCTTTAACAATTGGCCCCCAATTATTTTCAACCTCAATATCTTTTGCAGAAAAAACTGCATGGACACCATCAGCTTGACGTACTGCATCCAAATCAAACTTACTGATTTTGCCTTTGGCACAACTTGAAAATCCAACTGCCAAATGCAGTGTATTTTCAAGCTCGGGTAAATCATCAATATAAGTTGCCTGCCCCGTCACATGTAAATGTGCACTTTCGTGTGGAATCGAGTCGCCTGCTTTAGCTGATTTTTTAGAAATATTTAAGTCAATGGTTTGATTCATATTAGATCTCCACCATAGCAATCAGGTCATTCACACGAGTGAGTGTTTGAGACAGGATTTTTTCTACATAAAAACGCTGTAAACAGTTTTTTGCGACGTGTAAACGATATGCCGAGCTAGCACGTCCATCATCTAAAGGCTGATAGTCTTGCGACAATGCCTGCTGCGCCTGAACGATCAATTCTGCTGTAATTTGCTGGCCTTCTAATATGGCTTCTGCATATTTTGCACGTTTGGGAATAGCTGCCATACCACCAAAAGCAATTCTTACATTGTGAGTGACATCATCATTATCTAACTCACAAGAAATAGCTGCACATACCGCAGAAATATCTTGCTCAAATCGTTTGGCAATTTTATAGCTGGCAAATTTAAAACGTGTCTGCCCTTCACGAAGCGGAATAACAATCGCCTCAACAAACTCACCAAGTCGTAATGCTGTTTTTTGATAGTCTAAATAAAAGTCTTCCAAAGCAATTTCACGAGTCTGCTTACCTACACGCAAAATCAATCGTGTACCTAGCGTAATTAATGCCGGCATTGAATCACCAATAGGCGAACCATTAGCAATATTTCCACCTAGTGTTCCTGCATTTTTAATCGGCATGGAAGCAAAACGGCGCTGTAATTCTTGAAAGTCGGGATAAAAATCTGAAATTTTAATGAGTGCATCGCTCAAACTTACATTTGCCCCAATCGTTAAAGTATGGTCTGTGACTACAATCTTTTTCAGCTCTTCAACTTGACCTATATAAAGCATATCGCCCAAATCACGGCCCTGCTTTGTGACCCACAAACCGACATCTGTGCTACCTGCAACAATACGTGCTTGCGGCAACTGTAAACGTAAAGTAGCAAAATCCTG
This sequence comes from Acinetobacter sp. AOR12_HL, assembly GCF_027855275.1. Lineage (NCBI taxonomy): Bacteria > Pseudomonadati > Pseudomonadota > Gammaproteobacteria > Moraxellales > Moraxellaceae > Acinetobacter > Acinetobacter sp. AOR12_HL. The sequence goes on from NZ_JAKTIJ010000020.1 coordinate 167,941, forward strand.
CAAAGTCTTGGGTGCAAAAAATTGCTGCTTTTGATCATTCAAATGCAATGCAGGTAATGCTTTGATCTCTTTTAATACATCAATTACTTTTTGACGTTCTAATACAACACGTGGATAGTCATAAGCTTTTTGTGCTGCATCTAAAATAGGGCGATAGCCTGTACAGCGACACAAATTTCCAGAAAGATAATCACTGATTTTATCTTTGCTTGGAGACTGTTGTTCATTTTCATACATTGACCATAACGACATGATAAAACCGGGTGTACAAAAACCGCATTGTGAACCATGCATATCAACCATCGCCTGTTGTACCGGATGAAGTGTGCCATCTGGTACTGGCAATAAGCTATGAAGGTCTTCTACTGTAAATAGGGCCTTACCATCTAAAGTTGGTAAAAACTGAATACACGCATTCACACTACGTAATTGCAGGTTGTCATTGACCAACTCACCAATCACTACTGTACATGCACCACAATCGCCCTCAGCACATCCCTCTTTTGTACCAGTCTGCCTAGTCTTACCAGTTTGAGTATATTCTCGCAGAAATTGTAAAACCGTCATTGTAGGTACTACGTTTTTTACTTGCTGCTGACCACCACGGAAAAAGAAGGTGATTGGACGTTCTAACATGTTTTATCCTTATGCTTTATAATAATGCTTCTGTGCAAATATGATGCCATTAGGCGATCATTTAGAACTTATCAATATTAAGCGCACATTTCATGTCCAAACACTTGACTATTAACGTTAAAAAACATGAAATTTATTCATCTTTTATCAAGCGTACAGAAAAACCAAAATAAATATAGTGCGAGGATTTATGAACATCAGGTCATGTTTCTGATACAATGCCGAGCTTGTCTAATAGAGTAAATTTATACGTCTTATGTCAATGCAGCAATCGTACGCAAATATTCTGACTGCCGTCGGTGAAGACCTTAATCGTCCCGGCCTTAAAGATACGCCTGTGCGTGCGGCTAAAGCTTTTTCATATTTAACTTCTGGCTATAGTAAAACTTTAGAAGAAGTCACCAATAATGCTGTTTTCCCATCAGATAACCATGAAATGGTATTGGTGAAGAATATTGAATTTTATTCGCTCTGCGAACATCATCTTCTCCCATTCTATGGCCGTGTTCATGTTGCCTATTTACCAGAAGGCAAAGTTCTTGGCTTATCTAAATTTGCACGTATTACCGAGATGTTTGCTCGTCGTTTGCAAATTCAGGAGAACCTTACTCAGCAAATCGCTGAAGCTGTTGCAGAAGTCACTGGTGCTCGCGGTGTCGCTGTAGTCATCGATTCAGCACATATGTGTATGATGATGCGTGGTGTAGGTAAACAAGAATCTACCACCCGTACAGTTTCATTTGTCGGAGATTTTAAAACCGATAAAGAAGCGCGCCGTGAATTCTTAAGTGCAGTACCAGAAAGCTACTAATATAGTTTTTACTGCCTAAATAAAAGCCCGACAATGTTGGGCTTTTTTTATAGCTGAACGCGATAAACTTCAATCCAATCCTATAAAACATAACAATTAAATTAGGTGATTTTTGTTATAAAAGTAGGCATCTTTCTTTTTAAATAATTTATGAGCTAATCATGCGATTTAAAAAAATTTCTTGTCTACTTTTATCCCCGCTTTTTATTTTTAGTACCTCAATTTATGCGGACAATACACCAAAAGACCAAGAAATTAAAAAACTGGTAGATCAAAATTTTAAACCGTTATTAGAAAAATATGATGTGCCAGGTATGGCTGTGGGTGTTATTCAAAATAATAAAAAGTATGAAATGTATTATGGTCTTCAATCTGTTCAAGATAAAAAAGCCGTAAATAGCAGTACCATTTTTGAGCTAGGTTCTGTTAGTAAATTATTTACCGCGACAGCAGGTGGATATGCAAAAAATAAAGGAAAAATCTCTTTTAAAGACACACCCGGAAAATATTGGAAAGAGCTAAAAAATACACCGATTAACCAAGTTAACTTACTTCAACTCGCGACGTATACAAGTGGTAACCTTGCCTTGCAGTTCCCAGATGAAGTACAAACAGACCAACAAGTTTTAACTTTTTTCAAAGACTGGAAACCTAAAAACCCAATCGGTGAATACAGACAATATTCAAATCCAAGTATTGGCTTATTTGGAAAAGTTGTTGCTTTGTCTATGAATAAACCTTTCGATCAAGTCTTAGAAAAAACAATTTTTCCGGCCCTTGGCTTAAAACATAGCTATGTAAATGTACCTAAGACTCAAATGCAAAACTATGCTTTTGGCTATAACCAAGAAAATCAGCCGATTCGAGTTAACCCCGGCCCACTCGATGCCCCAGCATACGGCGTCAAATCGACACTACCCGACATGTTGAGTTTTATTCATGCCAACCTTAACCCACAGAAATATCCGGCAGATATTCAACGGGCAATTAATGAAACACATCAGGGTCACTATCAAGTAAATACCATGTATCAGGCACTCGGTTGGGAAGAGTTTTCTTATCCGGCAATGTTACAAACTTTACTAGACAGTAATTCAGAACAGATTGTGATGAAACCTAATAAAGTGACTGCTATTTCAAAAGAACCTTCAGTTAAGATGTACCATAAAACTGGCTCAACTAACGGTTTCGGAACGTATGTGGTGTTTATTCCTAAAGAAAATATTGGCTTAGTCATGTTAACCAATAAACGTATTCCAAATGAAGAGCGCATTAAGGCAGCGTATACAGTTTTAAATGCAATAAAGAAATAACCGTTTTAGCCAAAAACAAAAAGAGAAATGGATAATATCATTTCTCTTTTTTATGCACTTATTCTTTAAAAGAACCAAACATATCCTAAGCTTGATTTCATCCAATCTAGATGATTTTGTTTTTCATAATCCCAATTAAAGCGAATGGCATTATTACTATTAATGGCATATTGCCACTGTGTATTTAGCCGTAAGTTCCATTGGTTTTGGTCTTCCCAATATGGCAGCTCAACTTGTACCACAGTATTAAATTTTTCAAACCACTGATTCATACATCCTAATGTCGGCCCTACTCCCACACGCCAGCCTTTATCTAAATTTGAACCCGCTTGGACATAAGTTTGTACCTGCCCATAGCAAATATGTTTGCGCTCATAATCTGCAAGACTGTAACCAACCTGAGCATTAAAACTCGCTACGCCATGCTGCTTTTCATCACTATAAACGCCGTCATGAACCGCTTCCTGACGCCAGCCTAAGTTAAATCCCCAAGTCAGCGGAGTTTTAAATGGTTGAATCGGGTTATAAGAGTTCACTTCTAACAGATCAAGATGTTCTAGTTTTAAATGATCATCTCGCCACTGTGCATTACCATTTAAAAATAATAATTGAGTACCAGCACGGTATCCGCCCTGTGGATCTATTAAGTCATGATAAGCCTGCCTATGACCTATCTCGATAAACTTGTCACCTTGCACCTCGCCCAGTTTTAGCGAGACATTACGTGCATTATGGCCTTGAGTCGGCTCGGTTGATGGTCTTTTAGGTTCTTGGCGCTGTTTGTCTAAATCAATCTGACTTCGTAGTGCTAAAAGCTGTCTAAGCTGTGGCTGAGCAAAGCTTTCTTCAACTTTTCGACCAATAAACTGTAGATATAAATCATCATAAGCCATCTCAAGAATTTTGGCCTGATCTGATGGGCTAAATGATTTAAGTGTTTCCGACGACTCTTTAATTGGCTTCATTGCTAACTGATGAGCAACTTTAGCTAAAGATGCGCCATGCTGGTGAGCTTGGGCCAATAATTGAGTTTCTAAAGCAGGTCGATACACAGGAGCTTTAGTGAGTCCCTGTTGTTGCATCGCTTTAATGGTTTCCATTGGAATAGAAGCGTAGTTAAACTTTTCTTGTAGATGAGATTCAGGTTTAACTAAATCGACTAAGCCCAATAACCGATATGCACAGTTATCACTCACAAAGTAATAAGGGAAGCTTACATGTTGCATTTCCCAAATATGACTCACCAAAAACCGCGTTTCTTCTGGAGATAGATTTAGCTCATATTCCCACAAATCACGGCTCTCAAAATCACCATATTCTTTTACCTTACGATAGTAAGGCATAAGTGAGTATTCACCCGGATACTGCCCTGTTAAGCCTTTCCATGCATATGACCAGTTGTCATTGCCTGCCACAGTTGCTGCATAGTTTACGGCATAAGAAACGAGGTTTAACTGCTGTTGATCTTTAGGATCTAGACGCAATAAGGTATGCCCAAACATTGAGCTTGGATTACCCATAAAATCTGTGGCGTAAATTAGGGTCGCTTTGTAAGGCTTAATCTGCCCAATCCAATTTTCAAATTCTGAACATTTTACTTGCGGCAATACATTTTCTTGAATGCCTAATTGCTGTATAAGCCACTGACTGCGTGCCGGAAATTTACAGCGAATTGACTGGTTATCTTGCGTATGTATAAATAATGCCGAGATGTCTGCTTTCAGTTCTTCTTTTAAATTATTTTTTCCATTTTCTGATAGAAAATAGCCAGCATAAGTGACCTCACTTTTCTGGTTTTTATTGGCATACATGAGCCTTTGCCATGTAATGTCTTGGTCTAATTTTTTTTGTTCTGCAATGGACCAGTAGTTTTGAATAGATGGATTCGTTTCTGCTGAATACGCAATATTCACTGCCAAAGAGGCAAAAATTAAAACAACCGATTTCATTAAGCTCATCAATTTTTATCATTAAATATAAGAAAAACCCTGCCAAATGACAGGGTTTTCAATTTCAAACTTATACGTAAGCTTTTAAAACTTCGTCTTTAGCCATTACGTTTTGTAATGATGCTAATACTTGAAGTGTGTTTTGGTTGTTTGTTGAATAGATTTCACCAAAGTTTGCTTTTGAAACTTTGAAGAAACGGTCTTTATCTTGTGGTTTGATTTGCATTAACTCAGCAAGTACATTCAGGCTTTCACCTTGGCCTACAGCCATGTCACGCGCTAAAGCTTCTGCATTTTCATTTGTGAAAGTAACAACTTGTGCTGTAACTGTTCCACCTTGACGGCAACCTAAAGTACCGAAAGTAATACCTAATAATTGGTTAGTAAAAATACCGTTTGTTGTTGCAGCAAGAATTTTAGGCACCACTCCTTTTTGGCCAGCCCATACTTGCGTACCCACACCACAACCTACATCGTTATCAGCCATAGCAACACTTGAACCAGCTGCTAACAAAGCAGCTAAAGCTAATTTTTTTAACATAGATGTATATCTCCAAAATCATTATTGATTGTTTCTTATGTATTGTTATGTGTAATTCTTATTACACGATATTAAAGATAGCGATAAGCCAATCATTTAGCAATTAAAAAATAAATAATATGATAAAAAGTGTAAAAGAAAAATTTATCTTAAATTCCAGTTACCTTGATTATCTCGATGACCTAATATTTTAAGTACTAACACTAAACTCAAAAGTAATAATAAATACCATGATCCAAGTTTACCCCACCCCACCATATGCCAAGCCTCTACCTGACTTGGATAGAGCCAGATTTTATAAAAAGTACTAATATTTTCAGCAATCCAGATCAGAAAAGCGAGTGTTAACAATACAGGTAGCATCGGGATTTTAAATTTATGCTCATTTAATTGAAAATAAAGTTTTGTTTTCCAAAAAATAAAAACACTGATAGCAAATAAAATATAGCGAATATCGGGTACAAAAAATTTACTCATAAAATTTATATATGAGAAAAATGCGAGCAAAAGCATACTTCCAAAACTCGGAAGTTTTTCAAATGAAACTTGCAGCAGGCGTATTGAGCGTGCAAAAAAACTACCTACGGCAGAGTACATAAAGCCTGCAAATAAAGGCACAGTTAAAATTTTAAATACCGCAGGCTGCGGATATTGCCATGACGCAATCGCAGGATGTGTTAAGAATATTTCCATGGCCATCGCCATGACGTGAAATAAAGCAATAACTTTGGCTTCTGCCCATGATTCAAGTTTTAAATATAAAAGACAGATCTGAATCAGCACTGCATAGATGAGTAAATAGTCATAACGATAAAAACCCATATATTCATGGCTTCCCATCGACGCAGTTAGGGCAAAAGCAATGAGAAGCAAAATACCAAACAAGGCTGCCGAAACAGCCTTGCCAATAAATTGAAGAGGTAAAAACAGATATTGCACAAAAAACTATCCTAGATATTTAGCACTATATTCATGTACCGTATCTACAAAGATTTTTGGCTGCGCCGGATCTACCCATTGGGTAATACCGTGCCCTAAGTTAGCAACGTAACCGGTCTTCTCACCGTTTGCGTAAGCATCATCTAACATTGCTTTTACAGCTTTTTCAATTGAAGCTGCCGAACCATATAAAACAGCCGGGTCAAGGTTCCCTTGTAGGGCAACACGACCTGCCACCGTGGTTCGAGCCGTATTTAATGGTGTCGTCCAGTCCAGACCTAATGCATCGGCACCTGTCGTGATCATTGGTTCTAACCATTGACCGCCACCTTTAGTGAACACAATCACTGGAATACGGCGTCCATCTTTTTCACGTTGTAAGCCCGCGATAATCTTTTTCATATAGTTAAGAGAGAACTCTACATATTCACGATGTGCTAAAGCCCCACCCCAACTATCAAAGATCTGGATGGCCTGAGCGCCTGCATCAATTTGCGCATTTAAGTAGTCAATGACTGAATCTGCTAAATGGTCGAGCAACGCATGCAAAACTTCCGGCTGCGCATACATCATTTGCTTGGTAAAACGGAACTCTTTGCTTGAACCGCCTTCAACCATATAAGTCGCCAGTGTCCAAGGACTACCCGAAAAACCAATCAGTGGAACTTGTCCACCTAAAGCAGAGCGAATTGTACTTACTGCGTTCATGACATAATCAAGATCGGCTTTAGCATTAAGCTTAGGTAAGTTAGCCACATCTTGTTCAGTACGTACCGTTTTATGAAACTTCGGACCTTCTCCAGTTTCAAAATATAGTCCAAGCCCTAATGCGTCTGGAATAGTTAAAATATCTGAAAATAAAATTGCTGCGTCTAAATCGTAGCGACGCAAAGGCTGTAAAGTCACTTCACAAGCAAATTCCGTATTTTTGCATAAAGATAGAAAGTCACCAGCTTTTGAGCGTGTTTCCCGATATTCAGGCAAATAACGTCCTGCTTGGCGCATCATCCATATTGGAGTGGTATCTACAGGCTCACGTAATAAAGCACGTAAGAAACGATCATTTTTAAGTGTCGTCATTGCCGATCTCTATCTTTTTCATGTGGCAGCATCATAACAAAAGGTGAGTGTTTTTATAATTTCAATTTCACACAAAAAACTTGCCAATCTACTAAAAAATGCATATTTACACAAAAGTCTACTGCAAGAAGCTCGGTTTTCTGCAATACTTGCAACATGTTACATCGGGTTTATTGATCTTCCTTTAATGATTAAATTCACCAATACTTAATACGCATACATTGCGTTATCGGTGATTTTATAAACTTTAGGATCAGTCTCCTTACCCTATTGCTTATATGAAAATTCTTAAGGTTGAATTACATGTTTGTTCGCTCATTACTCGCTATGAGTTTAAGTTGTATTATTGCTAATGTTGCTTTGGCTGCGTCAACAACTGAGCAACCAGTCACTCCTAAAAAAGTATCTGCTCCTGTAGAAGATCCGATTGATCCGCTTGCTGTAGATGCTGCTTCAACTGTTAAAGCTCAAACTCAAGCTCAAGCCCAGACACAGATTACAGCTCAAGAACAAAATGACTTAAATCGAGCGTCTACAACATTACAAAATTTACAAAAAGCTGAAGATCCAAATGCCGATTCAGGTATTGCTGCTTCAGAACCAACAGCGCCAGCTAAAACAACAACAGCATCTAAGACTGCCACTTCTGCTCCAGCCGTTTCATGGACATTAGATGGCTTAAACAATGCTGAGTGGTACGAAAATATTGGTAAAGGTCAATTACCAGTTTATGCACGTGCCCATGTCATGCTAAACAATGCGCATGCTTCACCGGGTGCAATTGATGGCATGAGCGGTAAAAACACATTAAAAGCAATTGCATCTTTCCAGCAAATGAATGGTTTATCTCCTACTGGTGAACTGACTAAAGAAACTTGGGATGCGCTTGTTGCTAAACAAAACAAACCAGCATTTATTGAATACACTATTACCGATGCCGATTTAAAAGGTCCTTACGCACAATCAATTCCTTCTGACTATGCTTTACAAGCAAAAATGAAAGGTTTGTACTACACACGCGTAAGTGAAATGTTGGGCGAGAAGTTTCATATTGATGAAGCCTTCTTAAAGAAAATTAACCCGACTGCGACATTCAAAAAAGTTGGTGAAAAAATCATTGTTCCAAATGTACGCAATGACTTACCAGAAGATATTCACTTGATTATTGCGCATAAAGGTGCAAAACAACTGTACCTATTTAACAGCCGTAACCAAATGATTGCGTCATTTCCTGCAACAATTGGCAGTACTGATACGCCTTCTCCGACCGGTACTTACAAGGTAGTTGGTGTAGCTCGTAATCCATGGTATAGCTACTCACCTTCTAACTTCGTACAAGGTAAAAACTTAAAACCGCTTTCTTTACCACCAGGTCCAAATGCGCCTGTAGGTAATATCTGGATTGGTTTAAGTAAAAAATCTTTTGGTATTCACGGTACACCAAACCCGTCTTTAATTTCTAAAACTGCATCACACGGTTGTATCCGTTTAACGAACTGGGATGCTAACGATTTAGGTAATAAAGTACGTTCAGGCGTAACTGTTAAATTCTTAGAATAATCCTCTTAATTAAAAAAGCCTGCTTTATGCAGGCTTTTTTATTAAATTTTTTAGCATAGCCCCGTGGAATATTTAGTTATTGTTTTGATTATAAAAATAAAACCAGCCTAGGGTTTCTCATTACACAGCAATTTTTGTATTTAGAATATTTAACATGGTTTGCATTTTAGCTTCTGTTTCTAACCATTCAGCTTCAGCATCTGACCCTTCAACAATCCCCGCACCAGCATATAAGCGCATTTTATTTTCACTGAGTAGACCACATCGAATCGTCACTACCCACTCACCATTACCCTCCGCATCCATCCAGCCGACTAACCCCGTGTAATAATGTCGGTCATAACCTTCATGATCTAAAATAAACTGCTTAGCAACATGAGTTGGTGAGCCACAGACTGCTGGGGTTGGATGTAATTCTAATGCAAGGTTTAAAGCATCGGGAGCCTGTTGCTTAAGCACACCTTGGAATTCTGATGATAAATGCAACATCGTTGATGTTTCTAAAATATCTGGAAATTCAGAAACCTTAAGCTCTACACAATGAGTGGCTAAATTTCTAATAATATTTTCAACCACAATTCGATGTTCATGTTGATCTTTCTCAGAATGATTTAATTCTTGTTGGCTGACGAAATTTTTTTCAGAAATTTTAGATTTAGGACGAGAACCAGCCAAAGGATTACTGGTTACAATACGGTCTTGTTTTGATAAAAGCAGTTCAGGACTTGCGCCTAGAATATAATTATTATGTTCGACTGGAATCACAAAATTATAAGCATTTGGATTTTGTTTTAATAAAGCAGCCAATAAATTTTCTGGCTCTTGATGACGGTTAAACTCATATTCAACAGCCTGAGAGAGAACAACTTTTTCTACCTTCTTTTTCTCAAAAGCATCTAAAGCTAGCTGTACTGTACCTTCAAATTTTTGTCGTTGAATGAGTAATGATTTATTAATTATCTCAATGTTATTACGATTTTTTAATGAATTAATCGTAGAAGATGCTTGTGTTATTTTTTTATGATCAGCATAAAAATTTAAGCTACTTTTCTTTGTAATATCAAAAGGTATAGCACCAATTAAAACTGGATTTTGATGGCCTTGCTTTTTAATTTCTTCAAAGCATTTTGCAATCTCTTCATTCAATAGTGCGGTATTTGCTGCAGGTGTATTTAACGTTTTAACGAATTCGTTGACCTCGAGATAATAATTCTTCGTAGAAAAACATGAAAATTTCTTTTGACCGATATGATCTAAATTTTGCTCTACTGATATTTGAGTCTGCATCATCTGTATATCACCTCTCACATTGATTTTTTTCAAGCAAATTCTGTAGTACTTCTTTTTAAATATAAGGATATAAAAATACTGAAACACACATTAATGCAAATGATTATTATTATCAATAACAAATTTAGTTTTCAATGCAAGAAATTGTAATTATCTCGTTATTTGTATGAAAAAAATAAACTTTAACCTCTAGAGTTATCTCGATTAAACTTTCTTGTCTAAGGTAAAAATAAAGAAACGCGCCATCTAGCGCTTTAAATTTTATATTCTTAAAATCAATAATTTGCTTATATTTTAAATAAAATGCCTTAATGATACTTTCTTTAGCGGAGAATATTATCAAATATAAATATGCTTGATCTTTTAGTAGCTTTTCAATTTCTTCTTGCTCGTTTTTATTGAGAAAAACATCATAAAATTCATCTTTCTTTTGAAAAAAAATATAATGTTTTTGAGACTCTATATCGATTCCAAATATTTTTTCTTTAGGTGTGTTATTTCTAGCATATGCGATGGCATAACATGATTTTTTTGATCCAACATGACTAATCCCCCCCATCACTCCTTCGGGCCATAGGGGTTCCCCATGTCTACCTTGATAGACAATAGAGTCTTGTAAATTGAAGCGTTGTAATGCATATTTTGCTGCTAAGCGCCCCGTCAAGAACTCTAATTGACGAATGAAGCGTGAGCTTTTTATATTCGGTGGAAGAAATATATTCAGCTCCTGATAGATATGATCAAGCTGAGGTATTTCTTTGATTTGGCTGAGCTGGACCTTATGTATATCTATCCCGAAAGCTGTTAGCTTTTCATATTGAATATTTATTTCATCCAGACATGAATTAGCCCCTCTACTTAGCTGCTTCTTCGTATTCATAGCATGGACTTTATTCAATATTTACGGTCAATGTTTCAACGATGGCAGCAATGTTTTCAAGCATCTTCACTCGAGTTTCGGGATTGAGAAAGTAGAAATGGTCCCCTTCAAACTCAATGCTTCCTAACCAATTTTCTGTGTGTTGTTGCCATGCATCCATCATTCTTTTGTTAGGAATATCAGGGTCCTGTTTGCCATAAAATGCAACGATCGGAACCTCAGTCTTATGAATCTTCTCGCCAAGTAATTGATCACTAAGATAGAAATCATTACGAATGATTTTGAGAAAGAATGTGAGTGCATCCTGATTATTTAAAATTTCATCAGGAAAATTATTGTATCGCTTTAATTCATCAATAATTTTTTCATCAGTTAGCTCATGCTTGTACCGCATATGTTGAATATAGTGATGCTCAGGTCGGCTACTTATAACAATTAATCTCAACTGATCAATTATGGGTTTTTCATTCAAATAATTGAGTACTTTCCAAATCAAGCCACCTCCCACACTATGTCCAAATAAAATAAACGGCTTGTCTGAGTAAGCTTGTATTTCATTGGCAATTTGCATAGCCAATAGATCAGGTTCATCAATCAATGGTTCATTTATTTTTATACCATGACCCGAATATTCAATAGGAATAATACGAATATTGTCAGAAATCTGCTTTTTCCATGGATGATAAATACTTGCGCTACTCCCCGCAGGCGGTAAACAGAACATATTATATTGATGTTTATTCACTTAAGAATTCTCCAAATATTAAGCATTTTTCTTTCATAAAAAATGCTTAAATCAGGTTTCTGCTCTATTTTTTTAAATAGAAATTGAAGCTAAATTGATAGTTTGAGTCGGTTGCCAAATGGCTGAATCACGATGTGTCACAAAAATAACCGTAGAAGAAAGAGCACGTATCGTTGTAACAATTTCCTGCTCAGTCTCTTCATCCAAGGCAGAGGTTGCTTCATCAAGTATTAAAATCGGCGCATTTTTGAGTAATGCTCGGGCAATTGCGACCCGCTGACGTTCACCACCAGACAATGCGGTGCCTTGTTTACCTACCGATTGATTAATTCCCTCTGAACTACGGTCAATCATTGCCCCTAATGCGGCATCTCTTGCAGCCTTTTCTATTTCATCATCAGTTGCATCAGGTTTACCTAAACGGATATTTTCAGCCAGTGTACCTGTGAACAAAATAGGTTCTTGTGTGACATAAGCGATATTCGAGACCAAATCTTCATATTTCATTTGATCAAGAGCTATGCCACCAAGGGTAATTTTTCCTCTTTGTGGATCATCAAACCGTGTAAGCAATTCAAGTAAAGTACTCTTACCACTACCACTTGGTCCGGTAACCCATACTCTGCTCCCCAATGCGATATCGAGAGATATATTTTCAAGTGCTGGCGCATAGCTAACGCCTTGTACCGAAATATGATGGCCAGTAGGAATTTGAGGGTGTAATGGCTCAGGCAACTCAGGTGGATGGGTGATCTGATTAAAGTTGCGTAGTGCAGCAAATAAATCATTGATATGCAACCCTGCGGTAGCAAGTTCACCTAACGGCGCTGCTGCACGTCCAATTAAGACGAGTAATGCCAATACCAAAGCAGCATGATTGACTCCAGCGATCATCAGATATGTTGCCATCCCTGCAATGGGTAAAACACTTGCCAAGGTTGCAATAAAACTTGCAAATGCAGCAGCACGGTTGATCCGTATTAATGTCTCTTCTTGCTCTTCCCAACGATGTTCCAGCCTTTGAACCGCACGTTCTGGTCCCGCGGCTGTGCGTAATAACTCAACATGATCAACCAATTCCAGCGTTGCTTGTGAAGCCGCTAAATCGGCAGTATTACGTTTTTTATCAATATGCATGAGTGCACGTTGTGCTAGGAATTGAGCAAATAAAGAGAGTAAAAGTAAGCCTAAAGCGACAAATGCTACGCCTGCTCCGGCAAGCAGGCCTATTCCTATTGTGAGAAATAAAGGCATAAAAGGCGCATGTAAAAAGGTTTGCAATTGATGAGCAGGGATACTCATAAACCCAGGAATTCCCTGTCCAGCAATCGTTTTAATCTGAGCACGCTGTTCATTAGTAAACCAAGAGAGCTTGGCACGAGCTAAAGATTTGCCTAACTCAGCAAATAGGTCCCCTGCTAAACGCACACCAGTAAGGAAGCCAGCACGAGTGACTATAACTGTCACTAATATTGCTGCAATTGCACTGATGAGAACCCAGCTTGGTGACCATTGATTGATAATTGCAAATGCCAATACGGTATATGCGATTGCTTCAATTGCTGCAACAATGATCCATCCGATACCAACAATAATTAATTTTTGTTTGGCTGAACGAGGAAGCATCGAAAAAATCTGATCTTTATTTAATTTAGCAGCAGTATTCATAAAGATTTCCCTGAGTCAGTTGGGCCGTTAAGCACTAACCTGCTGTCGGCATGAGCAGCTAAGGCAAGATCATGAGTGACCATGACGATGGTTTTATTCTGGTTTTTAGCTAAGTGGTTTAATTCCAATATTATTTTTGTCGCATTGGTCTGGTCGAGTGCGCTCGTTGGCTCGTCTAATAAAATAATAGGAGCTGAAGATAAAAACGCACGCGCTATTCCTATACGTTGTTTTTCACCGCCTGAAAGTAAAGTTGCATCTGCATTTAAATCTACTTTTAGTTGGGCCTTGAGTAATGCCTGCTCAAGTTGTGCATCATTTGCATTAATGGCAGATAAGGACAAGTTTTCTCTTACTGTGGTCGGTAACACATCTCCACCTTGTGGAATAAACAAAACCTTTTCATGTCTTAGTTTTTCATGTAATTGCAAAATATCTGTTTTTGCTAATTGAACGACACCTTCTTGCAATACGGCTAATCCAGCAAGTGCTCGCAGTAAGGTTGTTTTGCCAACTCCACTCGGCCCTGTAATTGCAGTCATTGAATTTTTTGGAAATGAATAACTTAATCGATCCAATACTTTTTGATTTTCAATTGCAAAGCTTGCATTCACTATTTCGAGTGTTACATCTTCCTCAATCTGTTGTAGATTGCCCGATGAAAGTAATGGCTCTTTTAAGAAAGCAGATAAACGAGTAGCTGCAGCCCGCCCAGCAGCGACATAATCAAGACCATGCCCTAAACGTAGCGAAGGTGTCACGATGGCCAAGCTAAAGAAAAGTGTTGCAGCCAAGGTCATGCTGTCGTATTGATAAGCCACGAGATAGGCTATGGCAAAGGTTGCAACAGCTTGTAGTAAGGCAGTGGCAACAGCAGCGAGTGTTGCGACTTTACTCACCCAAGACACCATATTTTGAGTGAAATTTTGTGCTGATTGAGTATAGGCTGTTAAAGCGCCTGATTGTTGCCCATATATTCGATTATCACGAATGCCGCGCGCATAATCATCAGCAGAACCAATAATATCTAACATGACCTGCATACGCGCAGCGCCATCCCGTTTTGATACATGGGGAACAATAATTAAATAATAGAGTGAAGCAATTGCCCCAGGTAATAATACCCAAAGTGCCATCGGGCCAACCAACACAACTAATAAAACAATAGAAACTAAAGGGATTACAGCAAAAATCGCAATTTCCGACGGTAAATGTGCCACCATATGGTGTAAGGTTGCGATATCGTCTGAAACCAGTCGTTTTAAGTTTTGGTCACCCTGTTTTGATAGGGTTGTGGTAGGTAACCGAATTAAATGATGAGCAATTTGACGACGTAATCGTGCCGAAAATCCAGCCTCTGCATCATGCACTAACCATGAAGCCAGTGCTGCCAATGCCGCCCCGACTATCCAAAAAACCGCTGAAAAGATCACCCAATAAGAAGATAAATAACCAATCAACTGAATCATGCCCCACAAGGCAGTTAAAATGGCTAAACCAGAAAATACGGCGGCAAGCGTTCCTGCAAATAATTTAGGAAATGCTGGCTTGAGTGCAGGTGCCAAGGAAGAGTCTGTCATCAGATGAGATAACTTTAAATCAGACATGCTTATCTCTCTTTATATTCATAGAAAAAGCGGTACTTAAAATAAAATCTCGCTTCAATTGACCAGCAAGAATTGCCTTTTTCGGCTTTAAAAAAGCATGAATAAGAAAATCATATAAAAAGTATTTTTTTAAAAACTTTAATTGCATCAAAAACTTCCTAACCACCCTATCAAAATATTTTTAGATCATTTTCTAGACTGTAAAAATTAATATGGATTTGTCTAAATCATCTTGGTTGATATGACTAAAAGCCAACTGTACGTTTAGAGGCACCTTGTAAATCAAAAATAACGTCGTCAATTAAGCTATCAATCTGACGTGTATCTCGGTGATGTGCCGTAGTAATTAAATGAGCCATATTTCCAGAGGTTGCCAGATAATGCTTTTTCCAGATGTGCTCAGAAGGACACGGAAATACCACAGTGATTGAATTCGGATTCCGCCAAGCAGGAATGCCCACTGCCTGAAAGCGATCAACCGCGTACTGGGCCATTTTTAGACAATGTTGAATTCTCTGACGTCTTTGTAAATTGGTTTGGCTACGTATTGCCGCCCACATCAACAAGACCGTATGGCCATTGCGAGAACCGCTAATGGTTTGATCACGTGTAGAGATATAGTCAACATCTACCGATATACGCTCTACATTTTGGCGTTTGGCCACAACAATGCCACACGGAATCGGTGAGCCAATCATTTTATGACCAGATACACAAATCGAGTCGATGCCATGAGCAAAAGAAAATGCTTGAGGATGATCGACAAAAGGTAAAATCATGCCACTCAAGGCAGCGTCGGCATGAATATAATAATCTCGGCGTATAATTCCGATTTGCGCTAAGCGCTCTTGAATCATTTCAATATCATCAATTGCGCCCGTCATGGTCGTACCAATATTTGCAAAAATAATGGGGTGACTTTCTTTATTGGTTTTTATTTTATGGATTAAATCATCATAGTCGATTTCACCATTATCCAATGATTCGATCACACAAGATTTCATCTGCAATAATTTGGCGATTTTTCTCACCGAATAATGCGTATCTTTTGAGTAATATAATGTGGAATCAGGAAATAGCTCACGCGCCAGATAGCAGCCAAACATATTACCTTCTGTGCCACCATTGGTTACGTATCCCCAGCTTTCTTCAAAGGGAATTTGAAAAATTTCAGCAAAATACGCCATCACATCTTTTTCAAAATCAAAAGAATTCAATGCGTAATTACTATAGTCTTTCCAATCACCACAATTATTAATAGAGAATTTGAAAAAACGGAATAAAGCAGAATAATCAAAATCTGCAGATTCAGGATATCCAATATTGAAGTATTGATGTTTTAAACAATAATTCCAGAACGTCTCTATTCTCTCTTGATCAGCAGGCGATAAAATCATTTTTTGCTCCGTTAATATGACGATTACAAGTCGTCTAAGGAGTCGCTATCAAAGATATAAATTTTATGTATAAATTTAGCGACCAGGATTTGTCGTATGCCTTATGATGGCAACCCTCTACCCTGCAATCCTTTGCCGTGCATCAACCAATGACCACCAATTTGATAAGGTGGGTGTGCGTCCTAATTCTTCAAAACTAATATTGATTCCCTGCGCTTTGAGTTCCGAAGAAAACTGCATAATTCGTAATGAGTCCAATCCATAAAGAATCAGGTTTTCTTCTGGATCTAATTCATCTTCTTCAATAAGCTGCTGGACCTTTTGCTCTAGCCAAGGTCGTGTAATGCCTGTTGCCACCTGCCCCACTACAGATTCGGTATCCACAACTTGACCGCAACGTGAAGATACATATTTCAAAGCTAAGCGATGTTCTTCTTCTGAAAAATCGGCAACTGCATCCCCAACCAAAAAGGGTTGTATGTCACTCATAAAGGCTTCAATTGCCGTAACCATACAACCGATATGGGCATAGACACCGCCAATAATGAGCTGATCACGATTCCAGTTTTGCATTCTTTCAAGCAAATCCGAACGTTTAAACGCGCTATAACGCCATTTCGTTAAGACAATGTCATGTTCAGCAGGAGAAAGTTGATCAATAATTTTTTGCTGATCGATTGTTGAGGCTGGCAAACCCGGTCCCCACATCGCATTCAGTAATGCTCGATCTGCCGCTGGTTGTTCATAAGGCTGTGCGGTATAGACAACAGGAACATTGTTCTGATGTGCCCAACTTCTGAGTTGAACTAAATGATTAACAACCGTTTTAATTAATTCACTTTCAGCATCGTAAAAATTTAAAAAGTAACGCTGCATATCATGAATTAACAAAACTGCTCGAGAAGGATCTAACTGCCAGTCTGTTTTATTATTTGGATAACTCTCTCTTTTGGGCATGAGATAAGTAGAAATTTTTGAAATAGCCATATGCTGCTCAATATTTATTAAGATGTTGTAGATGTATTTAAAATGCTGCGAAGTTGTTTTTTGTCCACCTTACCGACTGCGGTTAGTGGCAAACTTTCGATTAATTTGATCTGGTCTGGAAGTTTGTATTGTGCAATGCCTAACTCCATGAGATGGCGTCTGAGCACAACAGCTTTAAGTTCAGGATTCCGAGAAACAATAAAGGCACAACTTTTTTCACCGAATTGTTCATCAACAATTGCGACCAAAGCTGCGTGCATAACTTCTGGATGCAAAAGAATAAGTTTTTCTATTTCTTCCGAAGCAATCTTTTCACCACCACGGTTAATCTGGTCTTTAATTCTTCCTACTACACGTAAATTACCATCAGGAGTACGCTGCACGAGATCGCCCGAATAGTAATAGTTGTCCTCATCAAAGACCTGTGAATTATGTTCAGGGCTTTGGTAATAACCACAAAAGGTATAAGGTCCCCGAGTCGCAAGCATCCCTATTTCACCTTCTGGGACTTCCCTATACTCATCATCCACAATTTTGATTTCATCATCAGAACTGATAGGACGCCCTTGTGTCGTAAAGATTTGCTCGTCGGAGTCATCGAGTCTGGTGTAATTGACCAAGCCTTCGGCCATTCCAAATACTTGTTGTAATTTACAATTGAGGATTTCAGGAACTTGACGAGCTAAAGATTCAGGGAAACTTGCTCCCCCCACTTGAAGCAACTTTAAAGACTGGATTTGATCTTTATATTGCGCGGCTTTTTCTAGCCACATAATGACAGCACTCGGCACTAAAGATGCCATATTGACTTGATGTCTTTGAATAATAGAGAAGCAATTGAGCGGTTCAGGATTTGATGCCATAACAACACATCCACCTGCATGTAAAACGCCTAATGCACCGGGTGAACTCAACATAAAGTTATGCGGAGCTGGCAGAGCGCACAATAACCGGGTATTTGAGTTTAAACCGCAAATCTCGGCACTGGCCCTCACACTATAGTCATAGTCATTATGCGTTCGTGGAATAAGTTTTGGTGTTCCCGTACTTCCACCTGACAACTGAAAGAAAGCAACTTCATCAGCAGGTGTAGATGAAAAATCGACAAAGGTCTCTGCTGGTGTTTCAATCCAGTCTAATAATCCGAAATCGGTAGCTTGATGATTGAGCATCAAAATAATTTCAGGACTTAAATTTACTTCATGAAGTGAATCAATAAATTGATTATTGCTAAATACTTCATGCTGACGCGAACCAATTAAAAGCTTAGGTTGAATCTGTTTAATAAAGGCATTTAGTTCATATTGGCGATGGCTATATAGCGCATTGAGTACAACCACGCCTGCTTTAAGCAAGGCAAAAAAGACAATATAAAACTCCGCAACATTGGGAAGTTGTACTAAAGCAGTATCACCCTTGCCCAAGCCTTTTTCAGCTAGTCGAGAGGCTAAATTTGTTGATAGCTGGTCCAGCTCGATATAACTCAACTGACGCTCACCACAAATAATTGCCGGTGAATGCGGATGCGATTGAACCCCTACCGTTAAAATGCGCGTCAAAGGTTGGTCAATCCAATAACCTTTATTTCGATAGTTTTGCGCTCTCTCGGGAGACCAGCGAACAAACTCAATCAACTGTTTTTTCATGACATTCTAAATATTCAATTTAATTTAATGGTTATCAAGCTATTGATTCTTTGTAAATTTTCTTACATATCGGCATAAATATTTAATTTGAATACCGACAAAAGAAAACTCTTAAGACGGACAAGCTATATATTCACAGCAAAATTGGAAATGATTAACAAATGCAACTGGTAATCATTTTCATTTGTTTGTATGATGCTGAAACAAGATTAATTTGTCAACCGAGTTATCGTTCAATGTGTGAATTAACTTCGATGCAAGCGGCCTGCTGGTTTGGTCGCTCTGGCAACGCAACTTTAGGTGGGGTTGCTGCCCACCTCTATGCAGAATTTGACGGTCAATTTATTGATCTACAAAAATTACATTTAGCACTTCAACGACTTTATAAAGAACACCCTATTTTGAGATTAAGTTTGAGTGCCGATGGCATCGCAAACATTATGTCTGAGAAGACTCAACAGATATTAGAAGTCGATAATTTTTCAAAGCTTAACGATCATCAAATTGAGCAAATGCTCATGCAAAAACGGGAGCAATGGACCCATCAAAAACTTGATTTAAGTCAGGGCCAGACTGCAAGATTTTCTATAAGTGTTCTTAAAGATAATATTTTTCGTTTTCATGTAGATACGGACATGATTGCTATAGATCCGTCCAGTTTTTTGAACTTGATGGAAGATCTTTCTTTGTTTTATGAAGACCCAGAAATATCATTCTCCCGTCCGCCTAATTTTTTTGACTGGTATCAAAAAATACGGACAGACCCTGACCTAAAAAAATTAAACCAACGAGACCGCTTATGGTGGAAACAACGTCTGCCTCATATTAGTCCTGCTCCGTCTCTACCTTTCATTCATCAAGAATTCAAAACAGCAAAAAGTGATCGTTTAAGTACGTGGTTATCGCCGGAAGAACGAAAAGCATTACAACAACTTGCTAGAGAACAACGCATTACTGTGACCAATCTGATATTAGGTCTATTTGCCTATACGCTTGGTCATACAACCAAAGATCACAGCTTCCGATTAAATATTCCTACTTTTTGGCGCGAGCCAGTTTTAAAAAATGTCGAAGGCACTATTGGTGATTTTGCTAATTTAGTCATCCTTGATGTCGATATGAATAAGACGACTACCTTAGCCGCATTCTGCAAACAAATAGCAAATCAAATGCTTGAGTTATTAGAGCATTCACATTATCCGGGTGTTAATGTTCTACGTGACCTGTCCCGTTATCATGGTAGTGCACAGATTGCTCCCGTGGTATTTACAGCGGCACTCGACTTAGAAAACGATAATTTGCTTTCCGAACGTGTCCGCCGTGTTTTTGGCTCAATGAATTGGGTCATTTCACAAGGGCCGCAAGTTGCACTTGATGCACAAGTTGCTCATGTAGATGACGGTATTTTAGTTAATTGGGACATCCGTTTAGATGCTCTACCCAAAGAATGGATCACGAATTTATTTGAATCTTTTATTCATTTACTTAAAAATCTTGCCGCACATCCTGAGCAACTGAATACACAAATTATAAGCCCAGCACAAAATACCTCGTCAGATCGTACGTCTCAAAAACCATTAAATGCATTACAGCAAGCCTACCTATTAGGCCGAACTCAAGCCCTTCCCTTAGGTGGTGTTGCCATGCAAGAGTTTAGGCAGTATCACGGCACAATGGATATTGTTTTATTAAGACAACGATTGACAGAAATGGTACGGCGGCATGACAGCTTACGAACCTATATTGATAAAAACAGGTTAGTACAATATGTAAGCGATCAAGTGAGTGTCAATTTAAAAGAAATAGACCTAACTACATGGGAACCTGAACATGCTTCTCACCACATCGAGTCCTATAAAAATAGTTATACGCATGAGCTATTTGATTTAAATCAGTCGCCTTGGAATATCACCGTATTTTTATTAAAAAATAATCTATTAACAATTTTTGTCCGCTTTGATGCATTGATTTTAGATGGCCGATCTATAGCTTCACTTATGTTAGAGCTGTTTGATGGACAACAACATGATATCCAAACACAAATAGAAAAAAATGAAGTTGAAAATAGCTTATCTGTTTATCAAGCAGATATGGCTTACTGGGAAAGAAAATTTTCTAAATTATCGGCTATTCCTGCGCTTCCGTGGAAAACGCCCTTACAGCATTTACCGACTTCACGTTACCAACGTAATAGTCTGGTTATAGAAAAAGATCAATTTAAACAGTTGTCTAAAATTGGCGCAAAACATTCACTGTTTAAAAACTCAGTTATCATGGCGCTTATTTTGGAAGTGCTATCTCATTGGAACACTGAAAAATCTCTATGCGTTGCTGTTCCTACACTTCCCCTCTATGCCGGACCATTTTCTAATAGCTCTACGTTTATTGCTGTTGAGTGGAAAGCTTTAGATCAATTTGCTGAACAAGCAAACCGCTTACAAACTGAAGTTTTAGAGGGGTTACAGCATCTTTCATTTTCAGGCGTTGATCTCGCTCGACTATTATTTGAAAAAGTTGGCACTGCTCCAGTATTGCCGATTGTAATTACAAATGGTTTGTCATGGCCGGTATTATCTGAATCTCATCCTATTCAGCAACTAGATGGCCTTACTCAAACACCTCAAGTTGCAATTGATATTCGCTTTAGCACAAGAAATGACGGCGCTTTAATTTTCGATATTGATTATGCCCAAGAAGCATTTCCACCCAACATGATTGACGATTTCTTGGATGCACTGCAATTAGCAATCAAGCAAATTATTGGTTCAGAAATATTCAGTTTTGATCTCAGCAATTTTTTCAGTGAGCTTCAAAATAAACGACCATATTTTAAAAATAATGAGTCCGATCATTCATCTATACCACTTGAAAATAATGCTAAACAGCAAAATCAACTACTCGACATTTACTTAGAAGTGATAGGCCACACGCCAAATAAGGAAGTGGACAACTCAACTCATTTTACTCATCTCGGGCTACGTCCACATCATTTAAAGGCCGTTTCAAAACGTATTAATGAAACATACGCGATTCAGCTCTCACCTGTTCAACTTATTCAATGTCGCAATATTGCTGATGTAGAGAAACTACTAACAGCACATTAATTCGTATTTTGAACTTTCATCATTTTGGAAACAGATAAAGTATAAACATGAAAAAAATAGATATTACCGGAATTGGTATTGGGCCATTCAACTTAGGTTTAGCTGCTCTTTTGTCTCATCATCCCGAAATCAAAAGCGTATTTTTAGAACGTAAACCAGAATTTCGATGGCATGAAGGGTTGCTATTGCAAGGTACGACATTACAAGTTCCTTTCTTTGCCGACTTGGTTACTATGGCCAATCCTTGCCATCCCTTAGGCTATATTAATTATTTACATCAACATGATCGCTTACATCAGTTTTATTATTACGACAGTTTTTTAATTCCACGCCGTGAATATGACCATTATTGCCGTTGGGCTTCAAAACAATTACCGGATTGTCGATTTGGAGAAAACGTAAGCCATGTGGAATATGATGCCAAGCTGGATAAATTTATTATAGAAAGTGAATCAGCCTCGGGCGAAAAACAAAAATATATAAGCCAAAATCTGGCGATTGGTATTGGGACTAAACCTCGAATTCCTACGTGGCTTGAAACATGCAAACACCCTTTAGTAAAACATTCTGCGGAGTTTGCAAAAATTCAGGAACAACTTAAACAATGTAAACAGGTCACGGTTATTGGCTCAGGCCAGAGTGCAGCAGAATGTGTGCTTGCTTTATTTAATTCACTTACCCCAGAACAAGTAAAAGCAGGCGCATCTATTCGTTGGATCACACGTTCTGCCGGCTTTCACCCAATGGAATATTCTAAACTTGGGCAAGAATGCTTTACCCCTGCATATATGCAATATTTCCAAAGCCTGCCTAGAGATAAACGCCGCGATATTGCTGCTAGTCAGGGCCTGATCTATAAAGGGATTAGCTTCTCAACCATTGGCGATATATATGATGTGCTTTATGAGCGTTCAGTGGCTGGTGAAAAATCTGGTTTAAGCCTATACACAAGCTGTGAGGTTGAATCGGTTGAAGAACTTGAATCGGGTTCTCTGCGTTTAACCTGTTTGCACACCCAACTCGATCAACGTTGCGAATTAGAAACTGATGCCCTTGTCGCAGCTACAGGCTATGTTCATGATTGGC
Organism: Acinetobacter sp. AOR12_HL; assembly: GCF_027855275.1. Lineage (NCBI taxonomy): Bacteria > Pseudomonadati > Pseudomonadota > Gammaproteobacteria > Moraxellales > Moraxellaceae > Acinetobacter > Acinetobacter sp. AOR12_HL. Next base: position 191,180 of record NZ_JAKTIJ010000020.1, read on the forward strand.
CTGAATGGTTCCAAAATATGAAGGGTTCTATTTTAGCTGTTGATGATAAAAATGATTGTATTGTTCAAGAAGACTTTACGGCTTTACGTTGTGATCAGGGACAAGGTCGAATTTTCATTCAAAATGCCGAGATTTTTCAGCAAGGCGTTGGTTCTCCAGACTTAGGGATCGGAGCAACTCGAAACTCAGTCATTATTAATCAATTACTGGGGCGTAATGCTTATCGAATTCCTAAACAGTCTTCTTTCCAGCACTATGGTTTACCAAAATAAAAAAACGCTTAATAAAAAACTGCCAAATCAAATTTGGCAGTTTTTTTATATGTTCTTTTTAGATCAAATTAAAAATCAATTGTGGCAGATAATAAATAAGTACGTGGTGCACCAAGCATTAAATTTGTAAATTGAGGCATTGACCAATATGACTTATTGGTGAGGTTATCAATATTCCCGCGAATAGTGACAGGAAATTGAGCTATTTTCGTATTATAACGTGCGCCAATTCCGTACACTTCACGTCCAGGCACTGAGGTTGAATTATCATTATAAATATATTGTTTAGACGCAGCTGTCGCATTGGCAGTCAAAGTTAAGCCCGGGATATACGACACATCACCTTCAATACCAAGCTTAGCTTGCACTTTTGGAACACCGGCAACAACATTTCCTAACTCGCTTGCAATTCTGGTTTTTGTAATTTTAGGATCAATATAAGTTAATCCTCCCATTACACGAATATTGTCAACAGGTGAACCATAAAAGCCCCATTCAACTCCGCGATTACGTTGTTCTCCATCAGCACCATAAATAGATTTGATTTTTTCATCGGTACTTTTAATTACATACGAATTTCTAGATTTGATCTGAAATACACTAAACGTATTGGTGAAGTTACCGCTGTCAATTTTAATTCCGGTTTCCATCTGTTTAGTTTTAAAAGGAGAAAATATTTGCCCCTCATTTTCGTAGTTTTGTCCTGTAGGTACGGTTCCCCCTGAGCTTAATCCTTCAATATAGTTTGCATATAATGAAACATGATCATTTGCTTTTACCAAAATTGCAGCTGCAGGTGTAATAGCGTTCTTATCATAACGACCGTTAATATTTCGGACGCCCTGCCCATTTAAACTTTCGGTGACAATATTTTGAAAACGCAGTCCTAAGGTTAATTGGACTTGATCTTGAAGAACCGACATCGTATCGGCTAAGCCAACACTTGTTAAATTTTCTTTATTACTAAAAATAGGTGCAATAGGAACGCGATTCGGTTTACTGCCCCAGTTCGGATTATAAATATTAGTTACACGATCTCCCTCAGGAAATCCCTGTCTAATACCAGCTTCGTCATCCGTTTCGCGGTAATGTGTTGCATTGAATGCCAGAGCATGTTTGACAGCACCTGTATCAAATTTACCACGTAAACCCACTTCAGCAGATTTACGTTCATATTTGAAACCTAAATGTGCAATATTAAACTTTATATCTCCCGCTTCGTTTTGTATTTCAGTTTTAGCAGCACCTAAAGTGTTATATTCTGTTTTACTCATACCTGCCGTTGCATACGCCATCCACTTATCATTTAAGTCATACTCGCCTCGGATCATACCTCCCGTATCACGCGTGTTATAGACCGTCCACGTTGGGTTCAATAAAGTATCGGGATTTGGCGCTTTGGGTAAATTAACACCCGGTAAAATGGTTAAACCACGATTTATACCGTCAGCATGGTCACGGCTAGTATATAAATCGGCTGAAAGTCGTGCATTGTCGCCTCTCCAATCTAAACCAAGTGAAAATAGATGAGTGGTTTTTTCCTGCTCTTTAATCGGTCCTTCACCATCTCGATATACGCTATTGAACCGCACACCAAACTCTTTGTTTTCACCAAAACGGCGCCCAATATCCAGATGGCCTCCGAATTGTGAATCCGACATATACGTCGTTGTAAAACGAGTTAAGGGATCATCTCCTGCACGTTTCGGAACCAAATTAACTGTTCCCCCTAAAGTTGAACCTGGAGGCATTCCGTTTAACATTGCTGAAGGGCCTTTTAACACGTCAATACGTTCAAACATTTCCGGTGAGGCGCGATATAAAGGAGCAATACCATATAATCCGCCCATAGAAGTATCGCGGCCAGCAGCCACAGAACTTGATCTAAATCCACGAATAGCATAACTTTCTGCAATTACGCCGTAAGCGCCAGTTGAAAAAATAGATGGATCCGTTTTTGCAATCACATCGGTGATATCTTTCGCTTGCTGATCTGCAATATATTTTTCTGTATACGCAATGGTATTAAACGGGGTTTCCATAGCGGTTTTATTACCTAAAAAGCCAACTGAGCTTTTCGACGAAACCTGCCCTCCCGCATAAGTATCATCTTGTTCAGCTTTTACGGTAATTGCGGGTAAAGCTGCTACATTTGTTTGAGCAGCCTGTTGTTGTTCTAGAGTTTTTGTTGAATTATCAATAACAGCAGCATAGGTGTTTGATGCACATAGAACAAATACGGTGCCTAATGCATAGCCTAATCGAAGGGCCATTTGTGCAGATGCAACACCATTTAATACAAAAGAACGGTGATTAATTCTTTGATCATTCCCAGTTTTAAAATTACGGTTATCGCTAACGTTGTTCATTGAAAGACCTTTAATGTTGTGATTCATTTTTTATTAACTATCTGCTTAAAATTCATAGCAAAATAGTGAAAATTTATGCTGTAAAATTTAACTAAGTGATGTGCCCAAAAATTTATTGATAGCCTTTTTTCACATCTTCCATCACTATTTTGAGTGAGGTTGGGCTTGCAGCCGTGGTGTACCACGCATCGGCATCGACAAAAATGACACGACCGTTTTTCCATGCTTTGGTTTGACGTAATAATGGATTTTCAACACTGGCAGCATTAATGTTTGAGCGATGTTCCATCACAGCAGTTCGGTCCACGATATAAAGAATATCGGGATCCGCTTTTTTGATGAATTCACTCGAAATAGGTTGCCCATGTAGACTTGTATCCACCACACCACTTGCAGGCTTTACCCCAAAAGCACTAAAAATAAAGCCATAGCGTGACTGAATACCAAAATTACTAAATGCCCCATTGTTATGAAGAACGACTAATGCTCTTTCTGGGCGATTGGCCGTTACGGCTTGTACTTGCTTCACCTGTTCAACAAGTTCAGAAACTTTCTGGCGGGCTAAATCTTCTTTATTAAATATTTTTCCTAAGGTCATCATATGGTCTTTAACCAGACCAATATGATTACTCTCGCTATTGTTGAAGTTGATATCGTAATGAATGGTCGGGGCAATTTTGGACAGTTCCTGATACTGATTAACGTGTAATGGCGTCATCAAAATCAAGTCTGGCTTTAATGCATATATCCTTTCCATATTGGGCTGTACAATTGCACCCAAATCCTGAATTTGTGCATCTTTTTTATATTTTTCCAAAAAGTGTGGAACATAATCTTTTGGCATTCCCATAATCGGGACATTGAGTTGATCTAGAAAGTCAGCTTCATTCATATCAAGTACGGCAACGCGTTGCGGTAAATGATCTATCACCGTAGTTCCAAGCGCATGTTTTACCGTAATCGGTTCTGCTAGCTTCTGAGAAGCTTGAGTGGTATCTGCAACTTTTTGATCACATGCTTGTAGAGTGACAGCTGCCGCTATGATGAGGGCTACTCCCCCATACTTTTTCTTCCAGTTCATATGTATTCAAGCTCCAGATGAGTTGAAGTAATTACACATACAGCCACGCTCACTGTATGTAATTTCAAAATCAAGCTCGTACAGATCATTTAATTGCGCCTCTGTAATCACTTGTTCCGTTAACCCACTGAAATGAAGCTTGCCGTTCTTGAGCGCGACAATATGGTCAGAGTAATTCGTGGCAAAATTGATGTCATGAATGACTAAAATCACAGTGCGCCCTTGTTCATCACATAAGCGTCTGAGTGCACGCATAATTTGAACGGCATGTTTCATATCAAGGTTATTTAAGGGTTCATCTAATAAAAGTACGTCTGTTTGCTGGGCGATCGTCATCGCCAAAAAGGCCATTTGCCTTTGACCACCACTAATTTCATCTATGTAAGATTTGCGCAGTGGTTCTAAAGAAAGAAACTCAATAGCTTCATCAACCACCTGATGATCTTGCTCGGTTAAAACACCACGGCTATAGGGAAAGCGTCCAAATGACACCAGCTCTTCTACGGTTAAGCGCAAATTAAAGCCGGGTGCTTGACGTAAAGTCGCGACATGCTTGGCGTAAACAGCGGTTTTAATATCCGCAATATTTTGATGATTAAGAAAAATCTCGCCTTTATCTGGCTCAATTAAACGTGCCATCATCATGAGCAAAGTCGATTTTCCGGCTCCATTTGGACCAATGAGTGACGTCACCTGACCTGTAGGAAATTCAACATTTACGTCAGTCAGTATTGGCTTATTTCCATATGACTTATTGATATTCTTGACATGAATCATGCAACACCTCGGGTACGAACCGTCAGCGCAAGGAAATAAATGCCACATACCAGATTGACCAAAATGCTGACGGTCGTTTTGTAATTAAAAACGTGCTCAACTAAAATTTGAGCAGCAATAAATATGGCAATCGTGATGGCACAACCCATGGGCAGCGTTAATTTATGCTTATAACTTCTTGCTAGTGCATAAGTAATGTTGGCAATAAATACGCCCATAAATACTGTTGGGCCAATCAGACTGGTAGATACCGCAACCAAAATAGCGATCAGGGCTAAATAGAAACTGACATAGCGGTGATGATGAATGCCTAATGAAATGGCTTGCTCACGCCCTAAAACCAGAACATCCAAAACAGGAAGTGCTTTCCTACCGAGGAATAGAACAATGACTACGGCTAAGCTGGCATACAATAAAGTTTCTGGTTGAGAGCGATTAAAAGAAGCATAGCTAAGGCCTTGGAAAACAGAAAATTCACCAGGATTAATTTTGAGTTGAATAAATTGAGTAACCGTCCCGACGACCATCGTAAGGACTAAGCCTAAAAGCAACAGGAGAAAGACATCATTTCTGCCATATGGCAATAACCACTTATGGATTACCCACGAATAAAGCAGCATTAAAACGATAGAGATAAAGAAATTACCATTTACCCCTAACTGGCTTAGTCCATGTGTCCCCCAAAAGAACAACAACAAAACTTGCCATAAGAGATAAATCGCTTCATAGCCCATAATGGAAGGGGTCAAAATACGATTACCCACCAACGTTTGAAAAACAATCGAGGAAAAAGCAACACAAATACCGGCTATCACAATCGTGGCAAGACGCAGAAGTCGATTAGGAATGACATAATCAAAATCTAACCCTGAGTTTAAAAATAAAAAAACTACTGCTAGACAGACGACAATCAGATAAATCATCCATAGCTTTGTAATACGCATTATCTGAACTCCCTCAAAATGAGGATGAGGAAAATAATTCCCCCCACACCACCTGCGGTAAGTCCAATTGGCACTTCAAATGGATAAATGATTGAGCGACCAAGAATGTCGCAAACCAGTAATAGAGACGCCCCACCTAAAGCCACAATGGGCAAGGTTTTAGCTAAGTTCTCTCCGTATTTCAGTGCGACTAAATTGGGGACCACGAGCCCGACAAAAGGAATAGCACCAACCGTAATTACTGTGGTCGAAACTGTAATGGCAACCAGTATTAAACCAATGGCGGCTATAGCCGCATAACTGAGTCCTAAGCTAGAAGCCATCTCTTCACCCATACCAATCACGGTAAAGCGGTGTGCAAAAAGATAAGTCAGGACAACAATCGGAAAAATAATGTAAATGACTTCATAATGACCTTGGACAATTTTTGAAAAGTCCCCTAAAAGCCACCCTTGCATACTTTGTAAAATATTAAAGCGATAGGCATAAAACTCAGCTAAGGCACTCAGTACACTGCCGTACATCAAGCCAATAACCGGTACTAAAACCGTATTTCTAAAACGGATCCGCCGAATAATTGCGATATAAATTAAGCTAGCAATAAAACAAAAAATGATCGCAAATATCATTTTACTCAGCGTGCTGGTTACCGGAACTAAAGTTAACGACACTAAAATTCCCAGTTTGGCAGCATCTAAACCACCCGAAGTTTCCGGTTCAACAAACTTGTTACGCACAATATGCTGCAAGATGACGCCACATACCGCCAACCCGATACCGGTGAGCACAATAGTAATTAAACGAGGGATACGGCTGGCTGTAAGAGTGAGCCAACTCTCATGAGAAAAAGAAAATAAGGTAGACCACTGTATTTGCTCAGCCCCGAGCAATAACGAGCAAATACATAAAATGATAAAAATACAGAATAAGCCGAATTGCATCAGTGGCGTGCCCCACTTGAGCGTAATAAAGCCGATGCAAATTGCAAATTTAGTCCCATCAAAACAAAGCGAGGGAAAATTTGTTCAACATTTGATGGGCTTATTAACCTTTCATGATTGAATATTCTCATGAAAATTCCTCAATTTTATCGAGACAACAGAATCAGTTCCTTTTGAATAGGCAAAATCACCGCCCTATTCCGAGGAGCGTTTTTTTCATCTTTAAATTATTTTTGCCCAACCAATTTCGAATTAAATAAATATTAATCAATCACTTATTATTTATTTTCTATTTTAAAAATTCGTCATTCTCAATTGGTACTATCTACTTGCAAATAATAATCTTGATGTAAATGAGAATCAATTATAGTATGTTTAAAGGTAAAATGTAACCCTACTGTTACATCAGTACAGTTCATGTGGACATCAACTCATTAGAAAAAGGTCAATTTTTGCAAACAAGCAAATCTATAACATTATGAATTATATTAAATTTAATCTAATGTAAAAAATTTGCGAAATAAAAATTGATGAAAATAGCCATTTGATAAACCAGGATTCATTTATGTTGGAACAATTTTCCAAATCGCCCTCTCTCCTTTCGGTTACTGATTACGAAGAACATATCTGGATGTTGCAATTACAGCAGCCTGAACAAGTTAATCGACGTTTTAATCTGTGGAAAGTTAATCAAGGTTTAGACATTCAACTGCTGATTAAAGCAATTCAAGACATTATTAAAACTACGCCTGACTTAAATGTCCGCTATACATTTAGTGACGAAGGCGATTTATACAAATATCCTTTTGATGACCATACAGCTTGCCTAGAATTAAAAAAGAGCAATACAGAACAAGTATTTGAGCAGATAGCTACCTTAAAAGCGCAATCATGGAATGCAGAATTTCATCCCCCTTTTTTTACAAGTCTCGTAGAAACTGAACAAGACTATTTTCTTATTTTAGCGCTCCACCCTATTCTTGATGAAAGCTATCAAAAGTCAGATTTCATTCAGGCTATACAAAATAGATATCTACAATATTCACCAAATAATATGCCATTGGTACTGACGGAAATTGATATCTCACATCATCTAGATACAAGTTTCGCAAAAGCGTCAGAACAACCTAACCAAACCTATGTTTCAGAAATTATTTTAGAAGAGTTCCGAAATACGCTCGCTGAACCAGAAATGAGCCAACATGATGACTTTTTTGATTTTGGTGGCCATTCACTATTAGCAACACGAATTATTGGAAACCTACTTAATAAACATGGAATTGAGATTCAATTTAATGATTTCTTTAAATCCCCATCTGCTGCTGATTTAGCCCAATATGCTTTCGTTAAATCTGCAAAAACCGAAAAATCCACCTTACAAAGTGTCGATAAAGCCCCGCTTACTTTAGCTCAAGATTTCCTGTGGCAAGCTTATTCTGCGTTCGATTTTAGCCCAATTTATAACTTGCCATTTGCCGTAGAATTCCTTGAAGAAATTAATGAAGATATTTTCTTTCAAGCCTTTACAGATATTGTTGAGCGCCATGCAGGTTTACGCACAATTTTTAATAGCGCCAATGGTCAAACCTATCAACAGGTGGTTCCTACATCTGAACTTCAACAATTCAAATGGTTTTGGAACAGTGCCGAAAGTAAAGATGCAACGCTTGCAAGTGAAGCTTCATATAAATTTGATTTAACTCGCGAACTTCCCTTAAGAATTCGTTTAATTCGAAATGCCAAAGGTCGCCAAACTCTATCGTTTTTAGTTCACCACATGGTGATTGATGAATGGTCTTTAAATACCATTATGGCTGACCTTGCGCATGCTTATCTTGCTCGTTCAAATGCTCAAGCCCCAAACTGGAAGGCACCAGCCCAATCCATTCTTGATTTTTCTTTACTCCAGCAAAAGCAAGGGATCAACCAAAACCATCTAAATTATTGGACTAACCTGCTAACAGGGGCAACCAAAGGTCTAAGCCTTCCTGTTTCGGAACATGAATTAAATGCTGAAAAGGAAAAACCACAAGTCCAATGGCTCGAATTTAAATTTGCACCGGAAATGCATGAAAAGCTTCTCGCATTTTCGAGACAACACAGCTCTTCTATTTTCACGGTTCTCTATACTGCTATCGCCCATGCATTACAGCAACAAGGTAATTTAAAAGATATTGTGATTGGTACTTCTGCCTCTGGACGAACTGATCCTGAGTTTTTTGATACGGTGGGTTACTTTACGACTATGGTGGCGCATCGCACACAGTTTAGCCCTTCAGATTCATTCCAATCGTTGCTCCACAATATCAGTACAATGATTAATACCTCGATGGCCTATGCAGATATTCCAATCAACCATATACAAAATGCATTAGGGATGAGCGCAGATGAAGGACTGTTATTTGATGTGTTTATTCATATCCATTCAAATAATGCTTTAAACGGCGCGCTTAAAACACCTCAGGGACAAAACCTTCCTTATCGTCAGATTTTGCCCGAACGTGATGAATCGATGTTCGGATTACATTTTGAAATTATGGAAAATGTGATTGATGGACAGCATCAGTTAAGCATGATTATTACGTATCAGGCCCACCGCTTCCCGACTGCAACAGTGCAAAGTATCTGTGAAAAAATTAACGCAACCTTAGCTCAAATCTAGTTGCCCTAAAACCAACTATGTGCTTAAAAGCAAACATCTCAACTTCGCTTTTAAGCACATTTCAATTTTTCTATTTTATTTGCTGCTCTACTTTATTCACCACATCCTGAATTGTTTTGCAGCTAACTAGCGTATAAAAATCAATTTGTGTATTAAGCTTTTGAGAAAGTTTCTGAGCAATACTCATGAGTTGTTTCGAACGAATTCCTATATCTAATATTTCACTTCTATAAAAAATATCCATTTTTTCAGCTTGGCTGTCAGCTATGCATTCACGGAAAACCGATAAAACCGAATCCCCCACCTCAGCTACTGCTGACGATGCTTTAGAAGAGTTTGCAGACAACGCAGAAGTTACGTAAATTTTCCCCTGAGCGATTTCTTGCACAGCTTTACGATCAATTTTTCCATTTCGAGTGAGAGGTATGGTTTCGACGGCCAAATATTTCGAAGGAATATGTGAACTCGGCAAATGCACTTTTAAAAAGTTCTTTAATTCGGGGCTATTTAGGCGAGTAGTTTTGTATTTATTTTCTAGGGTGTAAACAGCGACTAACTCTTGAGTTTCAGTTGTTGGGTGTACACAACTGATCACTACACAGTTATGGATATACGGGTTCTTCATCAAAGCATTTTCAACCTCGGCCGCAGAGATTCTTACACCTTTTATCTTTAAATAACCTTCCTCACGTCCCGCAAAAATAATATTTCCATCTTCCCTAAAATATCCTTGATCACTCATGCGAAAAGCAGTTTGAGTTTCATTTTCGCTCACTTGAATATCAACGAAATCTTTATAATTAATTTCCCCATCAAGTAAATAACCATTAGATAAATTCAGGCCAGTCATGTACATCGTACCGACCTCGCCCATTTGGCAAGGTTTCAGATTTTCATCCAAAATAAAATACTGGTTATTTTCTAAAGCTTTTCCATACGGAATAATTTCCTGATCCTGCTCATTTATTTCATGCCATATACTCCAAATTGTGGTCTCGGTAGGCCCACCTAATGAAAATAAACGAGCGTTAGGTAATTGTTGTCTTAACTTCGTTATAAGTGAGGGCTTGATATAGTCGCCGCCTTGGGCAATTAAACGCAAAGATTGTAATTGTTCTTTTTGAGCTACACTGAACAACATATCGACAATGGCAGGAACACTGCTCCAAATCGTAACCTTGTAACTATCTACTAAATCGGCCCAGACAACAGCATTTTTACTTTGCTCAAAAGATGGAACCACCAAAGTTGCACCCACTGCCATTGAAGCAAATACGTCAAATACCGACATATCATGGTGAAACGGTGTTACCGCCATAATCACATCGTCAGTAGTAATTTTCCATTCCGAGATCGTCTGTTGTAGCGTGTTTTCTGTGGCTTGATTATTTAAGACCACACATTTCGGAGTTCCTGTACTTCCCGAAGTATATAAATAATAAGCCGGACGTCGGTTAATTTCGGCATTTAAGCTCGGTTCATACTCAGTTGTGGCCGATAAAATTTCTTTAATATTTAGGTTTTGCACACCTGCAATGGATGAGTCACTCACCACAACATCTGCCCGACTATTCGTCAATAAATAGTTCAGTCGCGACGGCGGAGAATCCATATCTACAGGTAGCCAAATGATGCCAGTGAGCGCACATGCCAAAGCTGTATAAATATGCTCAGGACTTTTTCTCAGGCAAATTGCCACCACGGACCCTGTTGCCAAGTCTTGCATTTTTAGCGCATACATGACTTTGGCGACTTGAGTCCCTACCTCAGCATAACTAATGCTACGACCTTCAAAAATGAGTGCTGTTCGATTGGAATTTTGATCAAAAATATTTTCATAAATTCGCTTTAAGAAATTTTCTATATTGTTATTTTTATCATTCATTTGCCCTAAATTTTGACTCAAATCTTTTAGCATTTATCTTGGTCCTCACCCTATTCTTTATGCAATACCACCCAACCTAATATTCAAAACAAAGTTATAAAAATGTCGTTTTCATCGCTGTTTGTTTGAATAATAGATACCCCAGCACAATAATATAAATGATAATCATTTACAATTACTATTAAGAGAAATATCAATTTCTTTCTTTTAAAAGCCATTAATAAAAAATGATAAATATCAAAATAATAAAATAATTTTTGCTATTCGATTTAATTGCTTAGAGAACTATTTCTATGGTCTAAAACACACAATTAATAATGATTATTATTTACATTAAGAGCTAACTTCGTTATCGTAGCTCATAGAGAGATTACATCTATATCAATTATCGCGCTCTATAGTAATCATTAAGCTTGGGTTATATATATGACAAAAATTGCAGAAAAATCGAAACAAGAATATGGCGACTTACTAAAAGAAAAAGACCATTTACAAGATATGGAACAACTTGAGATGACTATTGTCTCGATCCAGACGCCGTATCCTTCTATTGTAAGAATTCAAGGAAAAATCAATACATTACAACCAGAGCTTTGGCAAGCTCCCAATTTGGCAATTCGGTTAATTGTGAGCAATCCGCCAGAGGGACAACCCATTTCACGCGTCTATACGGTCCGTTCATTTAACCCTGTAAATGCTCAAATCGAAATTGATTTTGTTAAACATGAAGATTTAAGCCCAGCAATGGAATGGCTTAATTCGGCTCAAGTGGGTACAAAAATCGGGCTTATTGGCCCACGCCCCCATTTCATTCCCAATTTCACAGCCAAAAAGCATGTGGTCATGTTTGCCGACGATACGGCTGTACCCGCGTTATATTCAATACTCAAGCAATGGGAACTCGGCATAAGTGCGGATATTTTCATTGAAAGTTTTGAAAAAGACATTGCTAGCCAATTACCCGAACTTGAGCATGTCAAAATTCATTCGTTCCATAAAGAACATCACACGTCACAGAAAGGCCTTCTTTTAAAGGCAGCATTTGCACTAGAAAATTATGAAAATATTACGATTTGGGCAGCTTGCGAACGCAACGAAGCAAGAGCCTTACGTCAATTTTTTCTAGAAGACCAACAGTTAAATAAAAATGACGTGCGTATTGCTGGCTATTGGAGAGATGGCATATCAAGTTCAGAGTTAGACAAACTGCGTGCTCAACATTATCAGGAACATATTCAGCAAGGTAAGACCTTGAACGAATATGATGACCTCGATTTGGCAAATTAAGTTTCTTTTACATACAAATAGGCACTGGCTCTGGATATACCTAAATGTTGGGCAACCGTTTCCACCGCCTTTTTAATTTCTAGTAAGCCATTATTCTTGAGTTCTTGTATTAATTGCTTTCTCTCATTGAGTTTTAACATACGCGGTGTAGTGGCATGTTTTGAAGCAAACTGATCGATATATTTTCGAATTGCTTCCGTGCCATTTGGTTCCAAATTTTCAATAATGCTGTCAGTTTCAATTTTAGTGAAATGCTCTAAAGCACTTTGCATCCCTCTAAATAAGGTTAAATCAATATTCATACATAAAGCAGCTACGTACTGGCCCTCTTCATCTTTAATACCGATCGAGGTGCTTTTTGCAGGGCGGCCATCTGCAAACTGGTTAGCATAGTTTGTAATAAGGTTTGGAAACTCCGGAGACATGATTCTTGCCAGCCCCAACTCAGTTGCCGGATCTCCAACTTTTCGGCCAGACAAATTATTGTGTATTGAAAGTATGGCATGCTCAGGATTGGTTAAGTCATGGACAACCACTTCACAAAAAGGCGCTAGTGTTTCACTTAACCCTTTCGCGATGGTATCAAGTTGAGTGAGTAAATGTTTATCACGATTGCCCAATGTATTTCTCCTAATGACTTAATACTGTTTCAAACCCTAGAGGGAAGTACACAAACAGTAATTTAGACTTTTTATCTAATTTTAAACTTAATGTAAATCAAAATCTTATATCTCATTGTTATCAAATTAAAAAATAAATTAGACATTTTATCTAAATATATATATTTTATCTAAACAAGGTCAATAGATTGTGCTTTCCTTGGCAATACGAAATCTTGCATCCGAAAACATTGAATAGAATCAGGTTTAATTATGAACAATTTAACCCTTCCAAATTATGAAGATGTCGCAGCCGCTGCTGAACGTATAAAAGATTTTATAAATAAAACTCCTGTTTTAACTTCACGTACGGTGAACAATGAATTTGAAGCAGAAGTGTTCTTTAAATGTGAGAATTTTCAGCGTGTAGGCGCTTTCAAATTTCGTGGTGCCATGAATGCACTTTTGCAATTTAATGAGACTCAAAAGAAAGCAGGCGTAGTTGTTTTTTCTTCGGGAAATCATGCACAAGCCATTGCGCTTTCATCAAAAATTCTTGGTATTCCAGCAACCATTATCATGCCTAAAGATGCACCTGCTGCAAAAATGGCAGCAACGCGAGAATACGGCGGTAATATTGTTGAATTTGACCGTTATACGGAAGATCGGGAAAAAATTGGAAAAGAGATTGCCGAAAAAAATGGTCTGACATTAATTCCGTCTTATGACCATCCGCATGTGATTGCAGGTCAAGGTACGGCTGCTAAAGAGTTATTTGAAGAAGTCGGTGATTTAGATTACCTGTTTGTATGTTTAGGTGGTGGCGGTTTGCTGGCAGGTTCTGCCCTGTCTGCTCGACAGCTTTCTCCGAACTGTAAAATATATGGCGTTGAACCTGCGCTAGGAAATGATGGACAAATGTCTTTTAGAAAAGGCGAAATTGTTCATATTGATACCCCACCAACCATTGCCGATGGCGCGCAAACTCAATATTTGGGCAAATTGACCTTTCCTATTATTCAACAGAAAGTTGATGATATTTTGACGGTCACAGACGAAGAACTCATTAACGCTATGAAGTTTTTTGCTGAAAGAATGAAGATGGTGGTCGAACCGACTGGATGTCTCGGATTTGCGGCTGCCCGTAATTTAAAATATGAGTTAAAAGGCAAACGTATCGGCATTATTATTAGTGGTGGCAATGTCGATATTTCTAAATACGCGGAGTTTTTATCTGCTTAATCAAACTCAATGTCTATCTATAATTTCCTTTAAAGCCTTATAGGTAGGCATTTATATGTAAATGTCTTTTTAAAAAGCCTGCTTTATACAGGCTTTTTTTATATCTAAAATTTAAAACGAATATTTATAAAAATCTTAATCATCTTAAAAATGCAACAATATGTTGCATCTACTCTATTTTTAGCTTTACCCCACAGGTTTAACATATTCCTCAAGAGATAAATAATAATTGAGGAGATCGAGTCATGAATGCTTATTTGCATCGTAGTGAAGATCGTGGTCATGTTAAAGCAGGCTGGTTAGAGTCTTATCATAGCTTTTCGTTTGGTAGCTGGTATAACCCTAAATATATGGGGGTAAGTGCACTTCGAGTCATTAATGATGACCGAATCGATGCCCACAACGGTTTCGGCACTCACTCGCATGATAATATGGAAATTTTAACCTGTGTGCTTGATGGTGCAATTTCACACCGTGACACCATGGGAAATGAAGGCCAGATTAAAGCAGGTGAATGGCAACTTATGAGTGCTGGTACAGGTGTTGCTCATAGTGAGATCAATAACACCGATACGCCAGTGCACTTATTACAAATCTGGATTATTCCCGATGTAAAAGAAGCCGAGCCAAATTATCAGCAAATTAGTTTGGACCCACGTAATCAACCTAACGAATGGCATTTGATTGCAGGGCCTGATGCAAATGCACCAATGCATATTCGCCAAGATGCAGAGGTAAAATCTGCTGTACTTGAAAAAGGTCGTGAACTGCCAGTTGAGACTTCAAAACGAGTTAATTACGTTCATGTAATTTCAGGTGAAGTGCGTATTGGTGAGTACGAAGTGAAAGCGGGTGATGCTCTGGTCTTTGAAGATAATGCCGTGATTCATGCAAATGAAGACAGCCAATTTATCTGGTTTGATTTACCTTAAACTGCTTAAAAGCCCTTTTATATGAAAGGGCTTTTTAGTCACTGCTACCGCCTCCATCACATGCGCCTGAGTCGGAAAATGATGAGCAATCATTTGATGAATGAGAACTATGGTGACTGTTATCGTAAATATGATGGTGTGGTGAATGTGTTGAAGCTGAATAATCATGCTCACCCGATGGTGAATAATTTTTTGAATTTCTGAGTAATGCGATTAAGCAAATGATTCCAATACTCGAAAAAATGGCAATAAATATCACAATAAATAACTTCAAATAACGCCCTCCTTCATACAGCTATAGAGATCATTGTTGTTTTTCTCTTTTCATTATTTAAAGGAGCCATGCTGAATAAACAAGTTATTTTTTGATAAATACAGCATGCAGCCCCCTTTTTTATAACTCCTATTTAGCCGCTACTGGCGCAACCCTAAAATTTTCATTTGCATGTAGTTAGCCCTCGTAAAAAACACTCAAACACACTCTCCCGCTCGTTTACCCCACCAGAGCTTAAAAGCTGAATGATTGTGCCTTCCACCATATATAAAAATAGTTTGGCATCGGTAAAAGAGACATCAGATTTTAGTATTCTAAGCTGGCTATAAATTTCATTTTTGAGCCATGTTCTATAGCGCACTGCGGATTGATAAGCGTTGGGATAGCTATTTTTAATCTCAAAAACGGCTTTAAATAATAAGTAATACGGCCCTTCTAGATCGGTATGTAGAAAGTAAAGGTTTTTGAGTTTATCGATTGCGGAAGTACTTAAATCATACTCAACCATTGCGACTACTTGTTCTTGGAGCTTTTCTTTTTGCACCATCAGGCAGATTTCAATAAGCCTTTCTTTAGAGTGAAAATAATTATAAAAAGTCGCTTTTGTAATCTCTGATTCTTTCACTATTCTGTCGACGCCAATAAGGTGAAATCCACGGTGATGAAACAGATCAATCGCTTTATTTACAACGTATAAGGCACGCGTTGGGAGAATTAAATTTGGCATAGTTTTACCGTTATAAATTCTTGTTGTTTGTAAATGAGATACTTTTTTGGGAGAAAAAAAGGCACAGCAAAGCCTATAAAGACTGTGCTTGGCACATCTCAAGTTTTATTGTTGCTAAGTTTTTTGTTGTGACGATTTAAAGCCTGAAAGGCCTAATGGCCCTCAAACTGCTTTAAGGTTTATGTGGTGTCGTTATAGCTTTTGGCATTGAGAGCCAAGAAATAATGGATGTGCAAAGCCAACTCCTTTTTATTGGGAGTTCTGCCAAGGCATTAAAATTATGGTGGCAGAACGAAAGAGGGTTGACGAACTGGTCACACGAGGCCAGCACACCCGAAGGTGTCCCCCTTCCGTCCTACCGCTACGAGAGGGAGACGAAGAGCTGCCCAAAACTATCCCTCAGAAGGAATAATTCTGATACTCGTGTGAAACGGTTCGTCAAAACCGACTGGCAATGTGGCCAGCAGGCAAAGGATAAGCTTCACATTTATTGCAGTCAAGCACACAAAATGACATTTGCTTTAATTTAGATCATTAAAAAAGTAAGGCTAAATAATGAGTAAGTTATTGTTTAAGAGGGGTTTATAAAGGTGGGGTTAGGGTAATAGTTTTATAGGATAAAGTTTTGGAGGTGTAACCATTAAAAAAGTTTAAAGGTTACATCGCCCAATTAAGTTATACATAGAAAATAGATTCAATCTATTTTCATAAAATATAAATCATTGCCTTTGGCAATTACTTTTTCTTGAAACGGAACCATTACAATACAATTTGCACTAAGAGGTGGCTCTATTTGATATGGCTGCTGTTCAATAATTTCTAATATATATTCCCCACTTTCGTGAGCCTTGTAATGACCCCATAACAATTTTCTATTTGTTACATCAGGAACAATCTCTATGTCCGTTTTACCTTTGAAATAAGCATGATCAAAAAAGTCTGAGATGTGTTTATTTAAAATATATTTCACAAAAGCATGCATCAGAATCGCAATATCTTGGATATCACCCGGTAAGTTAATAATAGTCGCTTTGTCTTCTGTAACGACTACACGCATACCTTTGTGTTTACCGTTCTCATCATAAATCTGAACTGTCTCACGACTAGGTGGCGTTCTATCTTTACCCTTGAGAATTTTAATTTCATTACCAGGCATACAACGAGTATTCAAAGCCGCTGATATACTACTTTGATCAAAGATCGGAAGTTTCTCAAGCTGAAATAAAGCGGAACGACTATTTTGATATGTACAACAAAGAATGACATCAAAATTCATAGTCTGTTCTTCAAAGAACTTTATATAATCGTTCCTGCCTGTCGTTAATGATTCATCTAAAGCCGAATTATTATCTTTTTTAAGGCTATTAAATGCAGCATCGTAACGTTCAGGTTTAAGTGATTTGATTTCTACCTGCTCATAGCCCCATGTTTTCAAAACATCTTTAACATACAGACTTTCCTCACTCATTTCTTCTTTATCAAAAGAATGCATACTTACAATAAGAATTTTTGGTTTTTTATAAATAGTTAATTCTTTGATCCCTGCCCGTCTTAAGATAATTAGTTTTTCAGGAGTTAACCTCTCATCTTTTTTTAGAATCACATCGCCTTGTTTAAATATGCTGCCCTTAGGAATAACACCATGCATGGCAGAGATAGGGCCAATAATCTTTTTGGCATCGGTATCAGAAAGATCAAGTCTTTCATCTTGTTCAGGAATGACCGAATCTAAAGACTCTGGTAATTTTGTATAAGCAGGAATTTCTAACAAACTTGGAGTTTTTAGGTCTAATTTATACGGATTAATAGATCTATAAAGCTGTTGCCCCCAGTAGTACCAATTGGCAATGAATAAAGGGCTTTCTATACTCGCAGTTTGAGTTGTTTCTGAATTAATAGCCCAACCCGCATATTCAGATAAATTATGCAGAGGATAATCCTGTAAAGCATATACATCACTTGCGTTAACTTGATTTATTGCTTTATCCAGCTCTACAGTTTCTTTTAGATCACCTTTAGGCAAATTTATATTGATATGATAAAAAATGTCCGTTAAATGATTTGGTAAGTTATCTGGTATTGGAAGTTTTTTTTGCATAAATATAGATCCTAGAAGTACCTCAAATAGGAGGTACTTCATTAATTTTAATTATTAATCAACATTAATAAAGAACTTATCACTATCTAAAACGCGTTCGGTATTAAAGAAAGACCCTAAGCGGCTACCTGCTCTACGATTGTCGGATACATCAATTTTTTTCACTGAGTCTCCAGTAAAGAAGCATTATGACTTTAAATCTTGGTAGGCATATCCACTATCAACCACACCAATAATCTGTTGATAATTATTTATCAAAATAAAAGACATGAGTAATAGAAGCCTTGCTACAAAAATATTTCTACTAGTTTTAGTGTGGCTTTGCATCAAGACCTATCTTCGCACTTTAATTTAAGAATCAGCGAAATTTTAGAGGTTACAGATTCCTGAGTTTAGAAGCTTGGTTATTTTCCAAATTACGAATATCTTCATTAAAATTTTATTCTTGTTCTTCTCTCAAATTTCGATATTGTTTCGGAGTCTGATTGGTCCAACGTTTAAATGCTCGAGTAAAATGAGTGACCTCTGAATAGCCCAATTTTTCTGAAATATAAGAAATACTATATTCATGATGATTTAATAATTTTTTTGCATGACGCTCTCGGACCTGATCTAACAAAATTTGAAAAGTAACCCCTTCTTTTGCTAACTGACGTTGCAACGTTCTTTCAGTTAAATGCAATTTTTCGGCAACATCTTTCATTTTAAAGAAGCCTTCTACTTCATCAAAAAGTAACTCACGCACTAAAGCCGTAAGTGGGTGTTTTTCTCCACGTTTAGCAGCTAACTTGTTTAAATCATGCTTACACTGTTCACGAGCTAAACGTGCCGCCAATGGGTCAGCCATAATTAATGGTAGTGCCAAAAAATTTTCCGAAAAAACCAAACGGTTGAATGGCTGATTAAATTGAATCTCGCATGGCAATAATTCTTGAACTTGTTCCAAGAAAGCAGGTTCAGGGTAATTTAATTCGGCTTTTATTTCTAATTTTTGTCCGGTAATGGCATTCGACATTTGAGCAAAGCCCACCATCAAAAATGTCATCCCTACAATACCCATTTTAAAGTTTGTCATGGGTTGATCTAAATATAAAAAAGCTAAATCATTTTCTATTTCAAGACGTGGTTTTAACGCTGGACAACGTAGTCCAATGAACTGTTCCATGACATTTAAAGCTTCACCCAAATTTTGTGAAACCATTGCAGCAAGACCAACCGAACCATGACAAGACACGGTCATTTGCAAGCCAAGATAAATACCTAATGCAGGCTCATTGGTCAGTTCGACTGCTCTATTTAGAAGATTATTAAAAATATTGAAATCTAAATACCAAAAGGGTTCCAACAGTTGCTCAACAGAAACTCCACTTCCTTCTAAGAGTTCTTCAGGAGATACATTTAGCTTTTGGACGACATCCGCCATAAGGCTGACATAGGTTCCAGGTAAAGACGGATTCACAATATGCTCTCTTTATTTTTCTCAATAAAATGTCGTGAAATGGTCAAAACTGTCATTTCAAGAACTATGACACATATTTCAGATTCGGCATAGTACCTCTTACTAAGTTGCCGCATTTTTATCCACTTTGTACAGGATAAAAATCTAATAAAGATTGGTGAAATATGAAAGCTCTGGTTACTGGTGGTGCTGGTTTTATTGGTTCCCACATTGTACGTACTTTACTCAATGAGAATTATGAAGTACGTGTACTGCATTTACCTCAAGAAAAATTAACCAATTTAGAAGGGTTAGATGTTGAGTTAATTGCGGGCGACATTACCGACCCAGCAAAAATGGATGAAGCAGTATCTGGTTGTGATTTGGTTTTCCATACTGCCGCAATTTATGCCTTATGGCTTCCAAAGCCTGAGCTTATGCGTAAAGTCAATGTTGAAGGAACACGAACCGTACTCAATGCTGCAAAAAAAGCTGGTGTTAAACGTGTTGTTTACACCAGTACAGGCGCATGTTTTGCAGGTCAACCAAAAGGCATTCAGGCCACCGAAACAAGTCCATTTGCTTTAGGCGCGACTGGAGATGCATACGTTTTAACAAAATTTGAAGCACATCAGGTTGCCTTACAGTTTGCCGCGGGCGGCTTAGATATTGTGATTGTCTGCCCGACAGGTCCAATTGGCCCTCAAGATATTGCCCCAACCCCGACAGGAAAACTTTTACTCACCATCGCTACCATGCCTGCCCTTGCTGTACCGGGTGCAATTAACAACATGGTTGATGTACGCGATGTAGCAAAAGGCCATGTCTTGGCCGCGCAAAAAGGTAAAAGTGGCGAGACCTATATTTTAGGTAATCAAGATCTTGACGGCGTAGCGATGGCAAAAACAGTTCATCAGCTCTTGGGCATCTGGCGCCCAGTAATGACTATTCCAAGTGTAGTTGAAGGCGTCTCATCTCAACTTGCAGGCCATGCAGCTTTGTGGGTAACAGAGCATATTACTCATAAAGCTCCTCTTGTGACCCCTTCAGCAGCCAAAATCGGTCAGCTCGGCACCTCATTTAATTGTACAAAAGCCATTCAAGAGCTTGGACTTCCTCAAACACCCATTGAAATTGCAGTACGTGATGCATTGCAGTGGTTTGCAGCCAATGGTTACGTCAAATCTCGTAGCTTGATCAAAAAAATTGAGTCAATTTCGATCTGATTTAAGTAGGCAGGATTCTACTATGAGCACATTTATTGATCATCATATTGTTGCACGGAAAGTACAGTTTGATTTTTCTCAAACACCTCGGCATTGGGTTCCAAATGATGTGTTAACGACACATGTACTGAACAGCATGCACGTTCTTTTACCTGCTGTTGAGCACTGGTTTTGTCGCCTTGCAAACAAAACGTTGCCCTATGTTGAAGATAAAAACCTGAAAGCAGATATCCGTGGTTTTATTGCCCAAGAAGCGGCCCACGCCAATGCACATAAAGGTGCAGAGATTTATTTTCAGACCCATGGCATAGATCCAACACCTTTTAAAGATTTTTTAAACTGGTTCTTTAAAGATGGCTTTATGGGCGATACTCCTTTTGGAATTTATGGCCCTTTTAAGCGCTATCCAAAACAGTGGCTCGCCTTTCGTATGGGCATTATTGCAGGGCTTGAACACTATTTTTGTTTCTTTGGTACATGGGCTTTAGATGCAGAAGGCCTAGAAGGTGCAGATCCAGCTATGCTAGATATTGTACGCTGGCACGGTGCCGAAGAAGTTGAGCATCGTACTGTTGGCTATGATGCTTATCGAGCTTTAGCTGGAGACGGCGTTAAAGGCTATTTAGGCAGACAGCTCAGCATGGGGTTTGCTTTTGCTGCAATGGTTGGGTTCTGGCTCGGTTCAACGGTCTATCTTTGTCATCTCGATGGAACCAAAGAAGCCCAAAAAATTGCTAAAAAAAATCCATTGGCTTTAGTTTGGTTATTTCAAAAAACTGCAAAGAAAAAGAAAAGTTTACCTGATCTCGGCATGATTTTGACTGCTTTAAAAGGATGGAGCAAATTGAGCTATCACCCTGAACATGATGGTGATGTCGAAAAAGCTTTAGCTTATTTAGCTCAGTCCCCAGCAGCTCAATTAGCCGTAGAGGCTTATGCCAAAGCGCTTTCTTCAAAAATGAAAAGCTGAGCAGTGCCATGATTCAGGTCGAGCAATTAACGTTAAACCGTGATGGACTCACTTTGCATGGGACTCTATATGGTGAAGCTGATGCCTCTTTGGTGATACTTATACATGGTTTTCCCGACACACCGCATAGTTGGGACCACGTATACCCTTTACTTGTAAAAGCGGGCTATCAAGTTTTTGTCCCTTGGCTGCGTGGTTACACCCAAGATTCTGTAAATCGGCAGGCACATTACGGTCTCGCCTCTGCTCTTGCAGATTTAGCAGCTTGGTTAGAACTTTTAAAAGCGAAAGGACGCTTAAAAAATAAAGCTCACCTCGTAGGACATGACTGGGGAGCTGCAATTGCAATGAGCTTTGCAAGTGGGCAATCCGAAGCTTTGCATAGCATGAGTTTGTTGGCCGTTCCTCCTATTCCAAATCTTAAGGATATTGTTAAAGCCATACCTAATTTCCCGCGTCAGCTCTACATGTCTTCTTATATGTTGCTCATGCAATCAAGATTTGCTGAACAGGTGCTATCTCGTAATAACGCAGGTTTTGTAGAAAAAATCTGGCGTAAATGGTCACCTACTTGGAATTTTACTGAGTCAGATTTTTCACCTACCCGCGCGGCTTTTCAAAATCCCGATATTGCTTGGGCAGCTACCCGCTATTACCACAACTTATTTGCAGTTTTAAATTCGGACAATCTCAGAGCAAATCGGCATTTATTAAGCCCAGTCACCACACCCACACTGGCTTTAGCTGGTTTGGACGATGGTTGTATGAATATACGGCTACATCAAGCTTTAGCCCAGACATCTTATTTCCCGCAAGGAATTGAGAGTGTCTACGTTCCCGGCTGCGGTCATTTTTTACAAGCTGAACAACCCAACATTATCACTCAGTACTTAATTCAACATTTTCAGAAGACTGATCGCTCCACTTAAGGCTGTACGCAACTCTATCAGCCAAGTCATTTATACTTTATTTCAGGATTTTTCTATGAATAAATTAGTCAAACCCTCTACCCCAACTCAACTTGTAGATGTACTTATTATTGGAGCTGGTCCCTCAGGTTTAAGTACTTGCATCAAGTTAAAAGAGCAAGGAATTAAAAACGTTGTCATTTTAGATATGGCTAGTCGTATTGGTGGCACATGGGCATTAAATGATTACCCGGGCCTATTTTGTGACGTACCGAGTGAAATGTATTCTCTTGGATTTGCTCCAAATCCAAACTGGTCGCGAACCTATGCGCCTCAAGCCGAAATTCGACAATATTTAGAAGATGTGGCTTATAAGTTTGAGATTGTGAATCAGATTAAACTTAACACCGAAGTCACTCATGCCGAATGGAATAATGGCCTAAATCGCTGGCTCATTAGCACACGTGATGGTAAAAAATATAGTGCAAAAATCTTTGTACCTGCGACAGGTTTTATTGGTGAAGCAAAAATGCCGAGCTTCCCGGGTCAAGAAAAGTTTAAAGGCACTATGTTTCACTCAGGTAAATGGAATCATGAGCATGATTTAACAGGTGAAAAAGTAGCTGTGATCGGTAGCGGCGCTTCAGCTATTCAGTTTTTACCAGCCATTCAGCCTAAAGTTGGCCATCTTTATAGTTTCCAACGTACGCCTTCATGGGTTTTACCAAAACCGGACTTTGCCGTTCCAAATATTGTAAAAGTTACATTTAAGAAAGCGCCAATTTTAGAAAAAATTATTCGTGAAAGTGCGCTGTGGAGCCTAGAACCTTCACTTCCAATTTTCATGAATGAAAACATCATGCGAAAACTGCATGCCTTAGGAAAGTTAAACATCTTTTTAGGTGTTAAAGACCCAGAAATGCGTAAGGCATTAACACCTACACATACCTTAGGTTGTAAGCGTCCAATGTTTTCTAATAACTGGTATACAGCTTTAGCCAAACCGAATGTGACTGTCCTCTTTCAGGGCTTGTCTCATATCACTGAAAATGGTGTAGTCGGTGAAGATGGGAAAGAAATTAAAGTAGATACCATTATTTTCGGTACTGGCTATGCGGTCGCAGAACCTGCGATTTATAAAATTATTAAAGGTGCAGCAGGCCGCAGTTTAAGCGAGGTATGGCAGCGTCAACCGCGTGCATATATGGGGATGTCAATTCATGGTTTCCCTAACATGTTTATGATGCTAGGTCCAAACTCTCAAAACACCGTGGGTTCAGTGATGTGGACCGCTGAGCAACAATCCGTTTATATCGCAAAAATGGTGAAGTTAATACAGCAGCAACGTCTGGACCGTATTGAAGTCAAAGCAGATGTTCAAAAACGTTTTAATGACCGTATAGATAAACGATTAGCTAAAATGCCGGTAAGACCAGATGTTTGTAAAAGCTATTATCTAGATGATGCGGGTCGTAACCATATTATTTGGCCCGAGTTTGGTTTTGTGATTAAACATAAGCTGCATCACGTCAATTTGAAAGACTACGACGCCACAACTAAAGTAATTAAAGTGGTCGCTTAATAAACCCATTCAATCTAAGTAAAAAAAGATCAAGATACCGAAGTATCTTGATCTTTTAATAAGTACGAATTAAAAACCAAACAATGAAGCAAGCCAGTTAAAGAAACTAAAAACAACGTTATCGGTAGTTTTAGGTTCAGTTGTCGGCTGTGAAGTTGTTGGTGGATTTGTTACCGGCGGTTGAGTCGTTGGCTCTACTGACGGCGGTGTAGTTGGTGGTGTTACTGCTCCAGTTTGGTTTCCGGCTGCTGACCATTTCACCAATACTTCATTGATTTGATGAGTATACTGACAGATTACAGCACCGTATTTATCAGTACCCGCAATACCGTTATTAATACCAATTAAAGTATTATCATCTGACAGCCAAGGTCCACCAGAATCCCCAGCATTCATAGAAGCGGTTGCCTTATAGTAAATCCCTCGTGCTAACGGTGAAGGACCTACATCTCGAATATTGACATATGAAGTGCCATATAAATTTTCAGGTAAGGCCGCACCCGTACTACTACGACCTAAATAAGCCGTTACATCACCACGCCCAATATTTTGCCTTGCTTCAGTTTGACTACATGCGGCTGGAATTTTGGCTACGGTTGCACCGCTATTATTATCAATAGGATGAGATAGGCGTATTAAAGCGATATCTACATCGGGAATCTCAACCCAGCCCTCATCTTTTTTAAAAGATGCTGCTTGAGCTTGAGATAAAAAACTCGCCCCATATTTCACCGTCCCACCCAGTGTATAGCCTTGATTTGCACTATCACCCCAAACTGCCGCCGTACAATGTGCCGCCGTTAAAACTACATCATTGCGAATTAATACTCCTCCACAAGTATTACCTGATGTCTGTGAGAAAAAAAGGAAAGGTTTGGTGACGGTAAATTCCAGTTTTACAAAAGAACTTGAGTTATCTGCTGCCATGACTGAAGAACTATATATAACTAATGCTAGAGCATTAATTAGTCCCCCAATATTCTTTTTATACATATTTATCTCCTTCAAATCTTTAGAAGTAATTAGGGTGTTATGACTTGTTTTTTGATAAATATTTCACAGGACTGTGATGATTTATCAGCCAGAGATTAACCACTTAGCTTCTTGAGGAGAACTTCATTTCACGACATAACTGACCATTTCACGACAATATAAAATCATTTTAATTTCTATTTATTTTTCATAAAGTTAATCTATAAAAAAATAATAAAAATTTAAGTTTTTTACTGCTTTTAATTTAGTTATCGATAACCTAATAAGTCTTTATCGAGTTGATTAAACTGCTCTTCTAAAAAATCCAGCAACCTTTTGATGGCAGGTAATAATCCTTTTCTAGAAGCATAAGCCGCATGGACAATACCGCTTGTAGGTTTCCATTCAGGTAAAACCACAATCAGTTCTTTACGCAAAATATATTCGTGAGCCATCATAATCGGTAAAGGAGCAATACCTAAGCCATGAATAACAGCCTGTAATACCCCGGTCATGTCATTCACAATTAAATCAGGGTCATGCTGGAAATGAGTTGTTCCATGCTCCTGATGATGAAGTACCCACACACTTTGTTGCTCTGCATTACCAAGCCCAATAGTTCTGAACTGATGCAATTCATCTAAAGTTTGAGGTATCGGCTGTTTAGATAAAACCCGAGGGTGCGCGACTAAACACTGATCACTGGTCACAAATTTTTTCATGACCAGACCACTATCTTTGAGTGGCGGATAGCGAACACGAAAAGCAATATCAATTCCTTCATTTAAGACATCAACATTTCGGTTGGTCACATCAATATAGATTTTTATTTTTGGGAATTGCAGCATAAATTTAGTCAGAAACTCGCCCATGTGATGATGCAATAACGCAGGCGGACAAGACACCCGAATCGTTCCACGCGGCTCTGACTGGTTTAAATCAATAAATTCTTGGGCATTTTCAGCATCGATCAAAATCGCGTGACAGTATTGATAATATTGTTGGCCGAGTTCAGTCACACTAAATTGTCTAGTGGAACGATGCAATAAACGTACACCGAGTCTTTCTTCTAAAAGTGCAACTCTTCGGCTGAGTTTAGATTTTGGAATATCGAGCGCTCTAGCGGCAGCAGAATAACCACCATATTCAACAATTTTTGCAAAGTAATATAGATCGTTTAAATCCTGCATTTCCTACCTCTTATTGTTCAAATAATAGAACACTAAAATCAAATTTTGGCAGCTTCTAGGCTCATATTTTCGTTATATCTTAATTAAACAAGAAGTGAATAACTATACAAAAACAGCTATCCCCCTGTTTTATTTAGTCATCCTTCCGACTTTAAATTTATCGAAATAAAGTGGAGCATAAAATGAGTACACCAGCAAATTTTAACGGTCAAGCACCCGTAATCGACCCAAATAATGTTGCAATGCTACTAATCGACCATCAAAGTGGCTTATTTCAAACTGTAAAAGATCTTACTGTTCCTGAGTTACGTGCAAATGTGGTTACTCTGGCTAAAGTTGCAACGCTATGTAATGTGCCAGTGATTACCACTGCTTCTGTTCCCCAAGGTCCAAATGGTCCTTTAATTCCAGAAATTCACCAGTTTGCTCCTCATGCACAATATGTTGCCCGTAAAGGTCAAATTAATGCTTGGGATAACCCTGACTTTGTTGAAGCAGTCAAAGCAACCGGTAAAAAACAACTGATTATTGCGGGTACTATTACCAGCGTATGTATGGCTTTCCCAAGTATCAGTGCAGTTGCTGAAGGTTTCCAAGTCTTTGCGGTGATTGATGCATCTGGAACATATTCAAAAATGGCTCAAGAAATTACATTAGCTCGAGTTGTACAAGCTGGTGTAGTGCCAATTGATACAGCGGCTGTGTGTTCGGAGCTACAAAAAACATGGCATCGTAGTGATGCAGCAGACTTTGCAGCAGCTTATAGTGCAATTTTCCCACCGTACCAATTGCTCATCGAAAGCTATCAAAAAGCGCAAGATGTTGTTAAAAACAATGAAATGCTAGATTCTGAAAGAACCTAATTCATCAGTTTTTCAGCTTAAATGTCCAATCTCTTACGATTGGACATTTAAAATAAATCTATTAAAACCCAAGCTGTGCTTTAGTGCGCTCTTCCAAAGCTTTTGAGTCATGTTGTTCTGGATGAAAATCTAATTTGTAATAGTCCAAATAATCTTTCCATAAAGTACTTAAAAAACCATTCCTTCCAAGAATTAATGCATTAAATTCTTTTAGGTGGAGTAACTTCCATGCGGAAAAGTGAGTTATGCCCAGATACACCGTACCCGCTGCCATTATTCCTGCCATATATAAAGTCACAAACGGCATCACAAGAAGCCGAATGAAATTGCCCCCAGAGACATCTTGATATAAATCGAAGGCCACACTTTTATGTTCGCTTTCTTCTACCGCATGCCATAACCAGATATTTTTTAAAGTTTCATTACTCGATAAACGCTCCTGCAAATCGGAACGTCTCATAATCTGCCGTGCAATAATGGCCGTAAAATGTTCAGCAGCCGAAGTAATTGCTAATTGCTGGGTTGGTGTGAAATATTTTTTCAGCCTAGCCATTAACCATTCCACATTGGCTGAAACAGGTTCGGTATCGAGTCCAGATGACTGTATAAGTTGGTTCAGATGTTCATGTTCTTTAGCATGCATCGCCTCTTGTCCAATAAAGGCTGCAATATCTTTTTGAAGTCTTTCTGTTTTAGCCTGATTTTGTAAGTTTCTTACACTATGTACAAAAAATCGCTCACCCGCAGGAAACATGGCAGACAAGGTTGCCAGCCAGTACTCTCCCCAAGGGTTATCCTTAAATAAAGTAGCTTGAGACTGATTAAAATTAAAACTCATATGGCGCACAGGAAAGTGAGCACCGCGATCAAAGACTTTAGCTAGAATTCCCATTTTTTATTCCTTCATTGTTTCATTGAATACAATTCAATGGATTTATTTTTCTATCGGTTTTGAGCTACATAAATGTACGACATCTAAATAGCTAGGCGGTTTAGGCACCTTGCCACGGCTATATAACAACTTATGCAATTTGGGAAGGCGATAATAAGGAGCGGAAGCCATCAAATGATGTTCCATATGAAAATTTACACGTATAGGTGCCACAGTCATACGGGCAATCCAACCAGCAGAAGTAGTACGAGTATTACGAAGCGTATCGGGTACAAGCTCTAAACACGCATGCTCTGCCATTGCACGAATACGTACAAATACAGTAAAAGGGATGGCATAAGCTATTATCCAAATCAGAAATAACCAAGCATGCCCCATCACAGCAAGGATGAGATATAACCCAAGATTAGTCACAAAAGTTGGCCAGAAGTCCTTGATAAAGTTGGTAACGTAACGATGCCATGGCCAACCACGCGTATCTGCCCGCTCACCTGTTGCATCAGACCACTTCAGTACGCCAGCACTCATCAAAATTCGGCCAATAAAGAACTTGATCCCTGTTAGCCCAACCAAATCACGACCAAATTTTCGAATTAAAGATTTTTTAGTCACAGGTAAAGCTTCATATATTGGGCGATCAGGATCAAAACTTGCTGTTGTATTCGCATGATGCACCATATGGTGGGCACGAAATTTATGTACATCATTCCAAATAAATTTGGCCGATGCCCAATTAGCGAATACGTCATTCATCCAGCGGCTTTTAAAGAGTGTATGGTGTGCCGCCTCGTGCATTACAATCGCCAATGCCAAATGGCGCCCCCCTAAAACCACTGTTCCTATGCATACAACAGGAATTGCGAAATACCAAGGTAAGTAGTCAATTGCCAGAGCCATGACTGTAAATGCTAAGCCAATGATTAACCATACAGAGAAAATGCACCATAATCCCCATAGATTTGAGCGCTGAGAAAATTGGCTAATCTCCTCTCGACTAAGAAAGTCACTTATACGAGTTTGTTTATCCGTAATCATCACTCGCCCTGCTCTACACTATTTAATGGGTGTTGATTGGTTTGACGATTAGACAACATATGAATAACTTGCGCATAAGTTGGCGGCTCTGGAACATGGCCACGTTCTCGTAACATCTGATGCATTTTTGGCAACTTAAAGAAAGGCACCGCCGCCATTAAATGATGTTCCATGTGATAGTTCACTCGAATGGGAGCAACAAAGGCCCGAGCCAACCATCCTGCTTTTGTGGTTCGGGTATTCGTTAAAGCATTATTGCTTATTTGAGTACCAGCATGCTCAGCCATAGACCGAATACGAATAAAAAGTGGAAATGGCGTTAAATAAGCAAGAGGCCAAAGTAAATATAATTCTGGACGACCAAAAGCCCATAAAATGCCAAAGATGGAAGCATTAGCAATAATTGCCTTACTACTATTTTTAAGAAATACCTTTGGATAGTCATACCACTGACGGTTTTCACGCGGTAACCAAGTTAAGTCATTCGCAACCGTCCATTTCAAAACTTCAGCATCCATCAAAATACGGCCCACAGTAAATTTAAAACCTGTAATACCAACTAAATCACGTAAAAATTTACGAGTTAAAGACGTTTTCGTGGTTGGAAAGCCTGCGACTAATGTTAAGTCAGGATCTTCTGGTGTTGATGTTTTGGCATGATGACGTGTGTGGTGAGCCCGATATTTATGTACGTCATTCCAGATTGGGCGTGCACATAACCAATCGACCAGATAATCATTCATCCATTTTGTTTTAAACAAGCTATTGTGTGAGGCGTCATGCATCAATATTGCCAAGGCTAATTGGCGTCCAGCCAATACAGCCAATGCTGCTAAACAAATCAGCAATTTACCCCACCAAGGTAAATAACTCCAAGTTAGTCCAACACCTGCAAAAGTTGCTCCAATTACGGCCCACGTAGAACCTACTGCCCACAAACCATGTATATCCGAAGGCTCAGTAAGCTCTTTAATTTCTTCACGACTAAATAACTCAGTCACACTCACACGCGTATTCATCTTTTTTTTCTCCTAAGCGGGATTGAGAAGACTTAATTCATTTCACAAATTAAACTTTATTATAAAATATGAAATATTTCTATTATTTTTATAAAATTTATTTTTTGTAATATTAAAATTAAAGAAAAAGAAAACTTAAGGATATATTTTTCATATCCTTATTCATTTGTAATCAAATAAAACTAACTTTACTGAAAAGACTTAAGTAACTAATTTATTAGAATATTAAAGAGATTTCTTATAATTTTGATTGGTTCATTTCTTTAATAACATTAGGTATACCGTCTCTATGAAATGCTTCAAATGGTATTGATTTTTCATGGTCAATCAATGGAAAGAAAGGTGAAACTAAAGATGCTCCCCCATCAATTCTGACGTTCATCCCTGTTATAAAAGAAGCTGCTGGCGACAGTAAAAAACACATTAAAGCTGAGACCTCTGATTCTGTAGCCATTCGTTTTAAAGGGATTTTTGAAGACACTGTAGGGATCATGGCCTTCATGCCATCTTTATAAGAGTCGAGACCTGAGGCCATTACCCAACCTGGTGCAACAGCATTAACTCTTACCCCAGCTCTAGCCCATTCGAGTGCTGAAGTCTTAGTAAGGTTATCGATACCAGCACGAGCAGCTCCAGAGTGTCCCATACTCGGTAAACCACTCCACATATCTATTGTCATATTCACAATACTACCGCCCGTTTTCACCATACTTTGATTAAAAACTTCTCTCATCATAAGAAAAGTACCCAGCAAGGTATTGCGGATTACACTATCAAAAGCATTAGCAGACATAGTTTCAAGAAATGCAGGGAATTGACCACCTGCGTTATTGACTAATCCATTAATCTGGCCGAATTCTTCAACAATAGAACTAACTGTTTGTTTTACTTTCTCTTCATCACGATTATCACATACTCGATAAGATGCCTTACCTCCATCTTCAATAATTTCTTGTTTTACTTGTTGTAGTTTTTCTTCGGTCCTACCTGTAAGAATGACTTGCGCACCTAAGGAAGCCAATTCATGAGCAGTACACCAGCCAATACCCGAACCGCCTCCAGTTACTATAATTATCTGATCTTTAAAAATATCCTTTGCTAAAGCTGATTGATATAAAGGCATATCCATACTCCTGTAATCATGCTCTTCTATTAATTAAGAATTTTAGGAGTTACATCCGCAACGGCGGGTAATTCTAAATTTAATAAGCTCGTTGCGGCTGTACCAAAAGTTAGTTCATGTAACTGTTTCCATAATCTTTGCCCAACTTCATCTAACTTTTTAACATCTGCAGTAAATTGCTCCCTTGCCTCAACATTTACAAAAGGTTCAGGGAGTAAAGGATCATTCATTAATAAAGAAATTGTCTGGCGGCCCAGCAATAACGATTCTCTTGCAGCATCCTCAAGGCCTAAAGCAGGTACTCGACTGAGCCAATGCTGAATAATATGGCTATATTTTTCATAATTTTTATTTAAGTTTTCGGTTTGCCATAAATCTTTAATCATCCCTGTCGTAATCTGATCAAAGGAATTGATATGGCACATCTTGGCTCCTGACTCCAAGCCTATAGATTTCATATGCTCTAGCATGTCTTCCAAAGAAATAACCAAGTTATCTGGTCGAATATATACACTTGGTTCAAGTTCACGAAATCCGTATTTTTTAAGTGCTCTTTCTCTTCTTTTTAAAGCTGTACGGTCAACACGCCCCAATGTTCCTGTAAGAACACATAAATACTTTTGATTCCAAGCTTTTGTTTCTTTTAAACCTGCTCTTCGGTTTAACATTACATCTGCCCATTCAAGAGATTGCTCACTTAACTGATAAAAGCCTCTTTCAGCAGAAACAATGACCCCTTCACTAGCTAAACGGGTGACAGCAACTCTTATTCCGTTTTCACTAATTCCAAACAGCTTTGCAGCAAGGATCATTTCTTTAATTGAAATTATTTTACCTTCTGAAGCCAGTAACAGATCTGTAATTAAAGTACGTGCATTAATTTTCTGTGTAGTCATCTCATTTCCAGATCGAAAAATTTAAAATTTGTGAGCGCTCTAAACATCAGAATAAAGCTTACCACAATATTACATTTTTTTATTTTTATTTTTATTAATGAAATAAATCACTCATCAAAGCTTTACGAAAAACGTTCTAGGAGAAATCTAATTTTTTAATTATAAAAAAGATGCTTAAGCCATCTCACCTAAGCATCTTTTTAAAGCTAGTTAGCCACTTACATACCATTCATTTAGACAAGGATCTGATGGTTGTCCCATAAAGTATTTAAAGTAGTGTTGACATTATTTAAGGTTAAAAAAGAGGTACTGTTATAAGCAGTTCCTGCACCATCTCGGTCAATATTTAAAATACTGTTATTTCCATTGAGGTCTAATGAGAGATAAGAAAAAATAGAGTTTACAGTACTGCCATTAGCGTAATTGATGAGCAGTTCACTAATATCAATTTTGTCGGCTTCACTGTCGGTTAAGGTATTGCCTACTTTAAAGTCTTTCCAAACATCAGCTCCGTTACCACCCGTTACATCGTTTGTATTTAATAGTTTATATAAAGCAGTGTCAGAGCCTAAACCACCAATCAAGGTATCGTTATCTTTTCCACCATTTAAAATGTCATGACCCGCACCGCCATTTAAAACATCATTGTTAGTACCACCACTTAAAATGTTATTACCACTGTTCCCAACAATCGTATTTCCATTTCCATTACCCGTTCCATCAATGTTGTCTGTTCCCAACAGATTCAAATTATTTAGCGCGTTTCCGCTATCTAACGCATAACTCACAGTTGAGTTAACGGTCTCAAATCCTTCGTTAATCTTCTCGATAATGACATCATTTACGTTATCAACATAATAGATGTCATCACCCAAACCTCCAATCAACGTATCAATCCCAATTCCGCCATCTAAAGTGTCATTGCCAGCCCCACCATCTAAGGTGTCGTTTCCAGCTCCACCATTCAATGTGTCATTTCCGGCATATCCATTTAAAATGTTATTACCTGCATTACCAATGATGACATTATTCAGCGCATTTCCATTGCCGTTTAAATTATCCGCGCCATTTAAAGTGAGGTTTTCTAGGTTATCTCCTAAGGTATAATTTATATCGGAGATTACTTTATCATTCCCCTCACTAGTATTCTCTACAATGCTATCGCCTACATTGTCTACATAATAAGTATCGTCACCCGTTCCACCAATCAGGCTATCTGCACCTTTTCCTCCATCAAGTGTGTCATTTCCAGCACCGCCCAATAGAACATCGTCTCCCCAATTTCCTTTTAAAGTGTCGTTGCCAGCGCCACCTTCAAGTCGGTTAGATAAATTGTTCCCAACTAAAATATCATCGTAAGCGCCTCCAATTGCATTTTCGATTTGAGTGCCAAGATTAATGCTTAGTTGGTTTGCACTCGATATATGAGAAGATTTTTCACCAATATAACTCCAGCCGCCCTGATTAAGATCGATGGTAGCGGCTTGTGTAGCGTTACTTGCATTGATTATATCTACGCCTGCACCATCCCATATTAAAACGCCTTTAGTGCTATCAAACACATAGCTATCATTACCTGCACGCGCAGAACTATTCACCCCATATATCGCTTGCAAAGCAGCAACATCAAACGGTGCAAAAGAGCCATCATATGACATACCAGTACGGTCATACGACATGACTGACCATTTACGCGTGTCTTCTTCTTTTGAGAAACTATCAATAGTGGAACCTTCAAAAGTATGGCGTAGCCCTAAAGCATGCCCCAACTCATGCGGATAACTCGCAGTTACCCAAGTACCCGCTGGGTCAAACCAAAAATCAGGGCCAAACGCCACATCTGAACCAACAAAAGCTCCGCTTGGATACTGTGCATAAGCCGTAGCCGCAGTGCTATTGCGGTATGCAGCAACAGTATTAAGCTGCGATGCATTGTCCGTTAAAGTAAAAGTTAATGCTGAAAACTCAGAAGCTTTCTGATAAACCTGAGTCATAAAGTCTTGCTGAGCTTGGCTAAAAGGACTCCACCATGCAGGTGCTTGACCATTTGCATCGAGTAGGTAATCAGGTGCGGTTGAAGGGAAAATATACTTAAAGTCTGGATTACTATTTGTTGTGGCAACAAGCGCGCGTACCCAGTAATTCACTCCAACCGTCGTATCTAGTTGGGCACGA
The DNA here is from genome assembly GCF_027855275.1 of Acinetobacter sp. AOR12_HL. Classification (NCBI taxonomy): domain Bacteria; kingdom Pseudomonadati; phylum Pseudomonadota; class Gammaproteobacteria; order Moraxellales; family Moraxellaceae; genus Acinetobacter; species Acinetobacter sp. AOR12_HL. Next base: position 225,559 of record NZ_JAKTIJ010000020.1, read on the forward strand.
TCAATCGTCACGCCATCGGCAAATTGAATACTAAAGTTTTTATTATTGCTGGCAAGATAGCCAGTTAACTTAACAATATCACTATCGCTGTACTGGATATTTAAAGTTGTTTTATCAAAACTATATTGTACATCGGTAGATTTAACATCTGTAAACACAATCGTGTTGTTACCCGAATAATCTCCATTAATTGTATCTATCCCATCTCCTAAAGAAAAACGGTAAGTATCGTCACCTTCGCGCCCATTTAATGTGTCATTACCTTTACCTCCAGTGATCACATCATTTGGAAGAGTGCCCGAAAAGTTATCGGCGTTATCTGTCCCATTCCAGGTTGCAGTTTTTCCTGTTAGAAACTGCTGATAGGTTTGGACCACGCCATCTGAAAGAATGTAGTTGTTAATGTAGGCTTTTAACGTGATGCTATCCGTTGCTGAATAATTAATGACTAACTCATTATTAGCGTTAGTTGTGAATGTAATATCTTTTGCAGAAACATCGGTAATTTGGATAGTATTTTTACCCGAATAATCGTTAATGGTATCGTTACCATCTCCTTTGCTAAATTGATAAGTATCATCACCACTTCCTGATGCTAACCAATCGTTTCCAGTTCCACCTACAGTTAAGTCATTACCTGTTCCACCATATAACCTATCATCGCCAGCACCACCATTTAACGTATCATTCCCCGCGTTTCCGTTTAAAGTGTCATTACCTTCAAGGCCATTGATAATGTCATTGGATGCAAAGCCATTAATCGTTTCATTGCCTTTGGTACCAGTGAGTGTAATTGTTTTATTTGTAAGTAATTGATCGAGTGTGGCGGTTGTACCATCTAAAAATTTAAAGTTACTTACATTCCCTTCAATTAATACTGCATCAGTATCAGAGTATTTGACTTCTAAATTACTTCCATTGCCTTGTATAGATAGGTCTGCCAAATTACTCGCCATAAACTGAATCGTGTTATTTCCACTATAGTCAGTGACTTTATCTATTCCGTCCCCTTTGCTGAATTGATAAATATCGTCTCCTACTCCACCAAATAGACGATCATTTCCCGCACCACTACTTATTTGATCGACTGAATTTGTGCCTACAATCCACTCACTGTTTGCAGTAGAAATGTTTAGACCATTACCCCCACTTGTAAATAAAACCTGTTTTTCGACCCCATCACTGAAAATCATGCGAGCTTTAGCAAGAGAATTAAAATTAAGTGAATAGTAAGTTCCTGAATAATTAGTGACATATAAGACATTATTTATATATTCAATTTGCCTAATATCATTTGAAGTAAAATTATCGAACTTTAGCCATAAACCGTTTTGATCATTGCCATAAGTTACCATTGAAGTTTCCTTTTTTTTGTTATTGGAAAAGGAAATATTATTTAATTCTTCTTAATAGAAGAACTTCTTTGGACGACAAAAATTACCATTTAGCGACATATTTTGTTTTAAGCTCTTAACAATCAAAAAAGATTTAAACACTTCTTCTTAATACTTAAATCAAATCCCTCGATTATCTAAAGCAATAAAAAAGCCCTAAACCATATAGTTTAGGGCTTTTTCAGTCATATAAAGCTATTCGAGTTTATATGACTTTAAATCTTGGTAGGCATATCCAGACTCGAACTGGAGACCTCTACGATGTCAACGTAGCGCTCTAACCAACTGAGCTATACGCCTAAGATGGAAAGCATCATATTCATTTTTCAAAAGCAAAACAAGTGATTTACCAGTGAAAAAAATACAAATGAGCAGACTTTGAGCAAACTCTTTTTCATTTCCCAAAAAGTAAAACGGTACATGGTTCAACCACATACCGTCTTTGTTTAGCCAAATATCAAGGTCAACTTAACAAGGGCACTTCTTCAAAGTACCACCTGCAGATGGGTATCTTGCATCAACACAATGTCGATAGAAAGTTTGTGCATCCATAGGTGTTAAATCTGGATGATGGGCTTTCATATGCTCCAGATACGTTTGATAGTCCGGCACACCAACCATGAGTCGGAAGCTTTGCTGTAAACGCTGCCATAAGGTTGCGATACGTGACCAGTTCTTTGGAGAGAGTAATATCTCTTTTTGCGAAAGCACGGTCATTTTGATGATTTTCGCAATAATGACAGTACCATTTTTTGCAAATTTAAAATTCATCTTTATTCTCCTCGAGTGGTAACCACTTCAGGATCGGTATATACCGCAGGCGCTTCATTTACAGTCGGTGTTGGACTTGCTAAAGCACGACGAACAATACCAATTGAGGCAATAATCATGACAATCGATACAATCATAAAGAAGCCACAAAGTGCAGCATTAATCTGGTTCGACATCACAATAGTTTGCATTTCGGCAATGGTTTTTGCAGGCTTAAGAATTTCACCACGAGCAATCGCATCGGAGAACTTATGTGCTTGAGCCAAGAAACCGATTTTCGGGTTTTCGTGGAAAATCTTCTGCCACCCTGCTGTCATACAGGTAATGAACAAGAAAATGGTTGGAATGATTGTCACCCACACATACTTCTCTTTTTTCATTTTGAACAGAATCACTGTACCCAAAATGAGTGCCATCGAAGCCAACATTTGGTTACCCACACCAAATAGAGGCCATAATGAGTTGACGCCGCCAAGTGGGTCAATCACACCTTGATAGACGAAGAAGCCCCATCCACCTACCGCAACGGCTGTACCTAACAAGTTACCAAAGAATGAACCTGAAGATTTAACCGCCGGAATAACAATACCAACCGTGTCTTGCACCATAAAACGACAAGCACGTGTTCCTGCATCTACCGCAGTTAAAATGAACAATGCTTCAAATAAAATCGCAAAGTGGTACCAGAATGCCATCATGGCACGGCTATTAAAGATTTCAGAAATGATATGAGCCATACCAATAGCAAAGGTAGGCGCACCACCTGTACGTGAAAGGATTGAGCTTTCACCCACTTCTTGAGCTAAAACCGTCAACATTTCAGGCGTAACCACAAAGCCTAAATTACGTACAGCTTCCGCCGCAGATTCTACGGTTGTACCGAGCACTGCTGCTGGCGCATTAATCGCGAAGTACACACCTGGGTCTAATACTGTCGCACAGATCATCGCCATGATCCCGACAAAAGACTCCATAAGCATACCGCCGTAACCGATCATGCGGATATTAACTTCGTTATCAACAAGTTTTGGTGTCGTACCACTCGATACCAGCGCATGGAAACCAGAAATGGCACCACAGGCAATGGTAATAAATAAGAACGGGAATAAGCTACCTGAGAAAACTGGACCTGTACCGTCAATAAAATGGGTAACAGCAGGCATTTTAAGGTCAGGCAATGCAATCACAATACCGACTGCCAAACCAAGAATAACCCCGATTTTAAGGAAAGTAGATAAATAATCACGTGGTGCTAATAGCAACCAAACTGGTAGTACCGATGCGATAAAACCATAAATAATGAGGCACCAAGTGAGCTGTGTTCCAGTTAAAGTGAAGAATTCACCCCAATATGGATCTGCGGCAACATGTCCACCATATACAATTGCCAGCATCATTAAAACGAAGCCAATAATTGAAACTTCTGCAATACGTCCCGGACGAATGAAGCGCATGTAAACGCCCATGAACAATGCAATTGGAATAGTGGCTGCAATACTAAAGACACCCCACGGACTATGTGCAAGTGCTTTCACAACAACTAAAGCCAATACCGCAAGGATAATAATCATTACCCCAAGTGCGCCCAACATGACCACAATACCGGCAAAAGGACCAAGCTCCTGCTTTGCCATTTCACCCAGTGAACGGCCATCACGGCGTGTTGATATAAATAAAACTAGAAAGTCTTGTACCGCACCCGCCAGAACCACACCAACCAATAACCAGATGGTGCCCGGTAAAAAGCCCATTTGTGCAGCCAAAATCGGCCCAACTAATGGCCCTGCGCCGGCAATCGCGGCAAAGTGGTGTCCAAACAGTACATACTTATTTGTTGGCACATAGTCTAAGCCATCGGCTAAACGATGTGCAGGAGTTAACCGTCTCGGGTTTAATTCAAATACTTTAGTTGCAATAAATAGACTATAAAATCGATATGCGATGCTATACACACATGCAGCTGCCAGTACCAACCATACTGCATTAACATGTTCACCACGACTTAGCGCCAGCATCCCGAAAGAAATAGCACCTATAATTGCTACTAGGCTCCAGACCAATTTGGAGGGAAGCGTAGATTTCGCTTGCATTGTGTCCATTCTTAACCTCTCAATAAATAATTACAGCAGTTTTATATTGTTATGTACTGTTCTCTGCTCAATCCTTGTGACTCTACTCCTCCTTTGTTCTTTTTCCTCTTATACTTTCGCATAAAAAAAGGGATGATTGACATCATCCCTTCGATAATAGTTTATTTTTTAACTATTATGCACGCTCTAAATACTCACCAGTACGAGTATCTACACGAACGCTTTCTTCTTGCTGAACAAATAACGGAACACGAACAACCGCACCTGTTTCAAGCTTAGCTGGCTTACCGCCACCGCCAGAAGTATCACCACGTACGCCCGGATCAGTTTCAACAACTTTCAATACAACGAAGTTAGGTGCATTTACGTTTAAAGGAACGCCGTTGAATAACATGATTGTACATGTTTCATTTGAGTCGTCTTTTAACCATTTAGCAGCATCACCCATTGCAGTTTTGTCAGCTGCAATTTGTTCGAAGCTTTCTGGGTCCATGAAGTGCCACATTTCGCCATCGTTGTATAGGTAGTTCATTTCTACTTCTACGATGTCAGCAGCTTCTAAAGTATCACCAGATTTAAAAGTTTTTTCTAAAACTTTACCAGTTTTAAGGTTACGTAATTTTACACGGTTGAACGCTTGGCCTTTACCCGGTTTTACGTATTCGTTTTCCATGATTGAACATGGGTTACTATCAAGCATGACCTTAAGGCCTGGCTTGAAATCATTTGTAGAATAATTGGCCATGACTGGCACACTCCAAACTTAACAAGTCAACTATGCGATATAATGCGCTGTTGCATTATCTTAATCGTGTCGCATGATAAACTATTTACACCAAGAGCAAAACTGGCAATCACAACTCAGTGACCTTATTACCGATCCTTTAGAGTTGTTGAACCTGCTCGAGTTATCCACTGATCAGCTATTATCAGGGGCGATTCTGGCTTCTGAAAAGTTTAAATTGCGTGTTCCGCGTGCGTTCGTCGGAAAAATGAACGCTAAAGATCCTCTTGATCCGCTTTTACTCCAAGTGTTGCCACATCATTTAGAACTTGAGGAACATCCTGAGTTTGTCACCGACCCTTTAGGTGAAGAAGCAGCCAATCAGTTACCGGGTGTTTTACATAAATATAAATCTCGTTTTTTACTGACTTTGACCGGTGCATGTGCGGTCCATTGCCGTTACTGCTTCCGCCGCCACTTTCCTTATCAAGAAAATTTACCTAAAAATGAAGATTGGCTAAACATTAAAAATTATATCGAGTCGAACCCCGATATTAACGAAGTGATTTTAAGCGGAGGTGACCCTCTTACGCTTTCTAACCGTAAATTAGCGCTTTGGTTAGAACGTTTATCATCTCTCAAACAAGTGAAGATTCTGAGAATTCATTCACGCGTTCCAATTGTCATTCCAAACCGTATCGACGAAGAGCTTATTTCTTTATTAAAAAACAGTAGGCTGCGTATTATTCTGGTGGTACACTCAAACCATGCTTCTGAACTCGATGACTTTACTTGTTCAAAATTGTTGCAGCTATCTGAACACTACATTACTGTTCTAAATCAGGCAGTATTGCTTAAAGGGGTGAATGATTCTGCTCAAACTTTAACTGATTTAAGTTATCGTCTATTTGAAGCTCGCGTTATGCCATATTACTTACATGTATTAGATAAAGTAAAAGGCGCACAACATTTTGATTTAATACCATCTGAAATAGATGCGATATATCAAGACGTGTTAGCGAGCCTACCAGGATATTTGGTTCCTAAACTCGTCAGGGAAATTGCGGGCGAAAAGAATAAAACACCGCTTTTTGGGGCTACAACTTTTTGAGTTATATAATAAGTGATGATGAATAATGCACTTTCGGACATTTTTCACAATCAAACCGCACTTACTCGTGAACGGTTAAGCTTTTGTGAAGCCAACATTAAAGATCTTAACGAGTGGGTCACTACCCTTTCTATTATGCAATTGGGTGATACTTCAAAAGCGCTATTTACAGCAATTTTGGAGCTGAATGAGTTAAATTGTAGTGAAACCTTACGCTTTGACTTAATTCAGACACTTCACCCAACCATTAATAATGTGTTGGCGAGTTTAGAAAAAAACTTCTTTAACCAAGGCGTCATTAGTACCGACCGTAACGAGCACATTATTGAACTGGCTATGCTTCTGCGCTGTTATTTTGCCAGTATTTATTTAAATATTGCGCAAACAAGCCACGAACAGCTACAAAAGCAGAAGTTTTCTTTATTCTCTTTTAAACAAAAGAAAAATTTACAAACCGCACGAATTCTGGCGACATTCCACGCATTGCAGCAGTTGACCAATCTTTTATATCAACAGCATATGCTCTATAGCGAACCTGTAAAAGGTCAATGGTTAATTGCCCACCAGCTTTATGAAACAGCGGTTCAATACAAATATCATTTAACCAATATTAATCATATTCAAGGTGTACAGCATCCGCTAGCCAATATTACGCAGGCTTATGCTCAGCTTATTTTATTAGATATTTTTAACACCAATCAGATTCGCCAGTCAGAAATTCAGGCCCTGTTTCAATGTAGTTTTGACTGGGCACGCATGATTCAGATCTTGCCGAAAGACACTGCTTCAACAAAGTATGTGGTCGACCCGACTAAAGATCATCCGCCTGTATATAACAAGAAACAAAGCTCAAATTTCAATCCAAGTATTTTTATTAGCACGCAAGCTTTGCTTGAGCATGTCACTGCTACCATGCATAAAAATGCTCAATATATGTCTAAAAATGAAAAGATTTATTTGAGTCCCGCATTAAAGTTTCACGTTCAAACGATTTTGGGAACCACAGCACAGCGCCGTCATGAGCGTTATGAATATAATGCAGCTTTACAAATCTGTTTTGGCTTAAGTACTGCACATTTTTATTTATCTAAAGCCAAAAACTTTGAAGAAACGCTACAACTGAGTAATAACTATAATTTACAAAGTGAATCGAAAGTCTTATCCAATTTAGAGAAAAAAGAACAACAAACCTCGTCTTATCAACGCTTAAGCCGTGAGAGTAAAACCATTTATCAAACTACAGTGCTTGATATTAGTGTTAATGGCTATCGTATTAAATGGTCCGGCGAAGCACCTAAAAACTTAAGAACCGGCGAATATATTTTGGTGAAGGAAACGCTACATGGTCAGTGGCGTGGCGGTGTAATTCGCTGGATTAAACAATCTACAGAAAAAAGTCTGGAACTGGGTTTAGAAATTCTTTCACAGGCCATGTTCCCTTGCGCTGTACATATTCAGGCAGAGCGTCATACGCGTAATTATCACCCTGCACTATTACTACAAACTCAAAACCTAGAAGAAATACAAAACACGCTTATTTTACCGGGGTCTCAAATTTTTAGAGAGCAACAAACAATTCATTTACGATTGGGGACAGAAGAAATCAAAGTGTATCTACTCAAAGCACAACTCATTACTCAAAGTTTTATTCAATTTCAATTTGAGCTTCTGAATGAGCAGCAACAGTACCTGCTTGATCAGTTCATGCTGAAAAAGAATAACACCGTGAATAGCCAAGATTTATGGGAAGCATTAAAGTGAGAAACTCTTTACTATCTAAAAGGTTAAAACGTACTGAAATACGTTTACTCATTATTGATGATAACCAGTTACGTTATAACCAAATTTTAAATTTATTATCGGGGAATGATTATCAAGTTAATGCCTTATTACTTGATGATTTAAAAAGTTTTGAAAAGCAGCTCAATACATCGTGGGATGTCATTATTTTTGGTCGCGCCTATGATTTGAAAATTGAACAAACTCTCTCCCTTGTTCAAGCCTCAGAACAGCCGCAGCTTCCAATATTATTTTTACAGCCAGACGACTACCAAGCGCAGCAATATCAAAGCTATATTCAAAAAGGGATTTATGATGTAGTCCCATTAGAACCGCTAGATTATTTCTATATTACGCTGGTTCGGGCACTGTCATACAGCCGCCTTTTACAGACGGAACAACGTCTTTTGGCCGAGCTTGATACCATTCATACGCATACGCAAACGCTGGTCGACAACAGCCATAAAGCGGTTGCTATTTTTCAAGAAGGCATCCACATTAAGGCAAATACCGAATATTTGAATCTTTTTGGTTTTCAACAAGAAGAAGACATTATCGGATTGCCGATTTTAGATGTCTTACAACCCAACGATTTAAATGTTTTTAAGCAGCGGTTTAAGAAAATTTCTTTAGGCCAGTTCGATCAAGCACGCTTTGAAATTCAGAGTCAGCATCAGGCTATTTCGGGTAATAATGCGCTAAAACTCGAGTTTATTCCAAGCCAAGAAGAAGACGCGGTACAACTCACCATCGACTATCAAGTTGATTTAACTACTCCAGCAAATAGTACTCCGTCCGAAAAAAGTGTTGGGTTGAGTGCAGCTTGGCCGCAGATTAATCGTCATTTATCGACCCACCCTGCCCAAGCAAACGCCGTTGTTTTATTTAGACTTGCACAGTGCCCAGAACGACTTTTTCAACAGGGTTGGCAAACTTTAGGACAATATTTCAATCAGCTCCATGGTTTTTTAAAAGACCATGCACAGATGCCAATTTTCCAAGTCGACTTGGGTAGTTATGTCGGGATTTTACAAGCCGAAAATAGTTCAGTTTTAAACTCACAGCTAACGAGTTTACAAACTTTGCAAAAAGAACATTTGTTAAAAGTAAATGAGCAAAACTTTTCAGTGCAGTTAAAGCTTGGTTATGCTTTTCTCAACCAGCCCTTAACTGAGAACTCTTTTAGCTCATTATTGAACGAGGCTGAAAAACAGGATTTACCTCGGGTTACACCTCAACTTGAAGTAATGCCAACAGTAGAAAAAACGGTTTCACCGAGCATTGAAGCTGTTCCTCTTGATTTAACAATTGAACATTTTGACCATACGCCTCAGTCCTCTTTGCTCCAGCAGTTAAGACAAAAACTAGCTCAGGGCGAAATACATCTGAAGTACCAGCAAATTTACGATAAGCATGACCAAGAAACTCATAACTATGAAGTGACAAGTGGTTTTATTGCGGGTGAACAATGGTATGACTTAAATGATTTAAGTGATCTTAAAGAAGATGCAGAACTTTCAATTCAGTTAGACCGCTGGATATTGGTAGAAGCGTGTAAACAGCTTCATAATTTCATTGCTCAGTATCCTAAAGCGAAACTCATTATTAACCTTAATATTGATATTTTGCTGAAAGATAAAACATTCCCTGAGCTGATTTCCAAACTATTGACTATTATCGGAAGTAAAATTGAAAGCCCACTGATTTTGCAATTTTCAGAACACGCTCTTCAGCCTTATCTTCCAATTGCTCAACAACACATTGCTCGCTTACGCCAACATGGTGCGGAAATTTCAATTCGAGATTTTGCTTCTTCTATGTATAGCGATTCAATATTACAGCAGCTTGATATTCAACTTGTAAAATTACAGTCCAGCAAAACTGATCTATTAAGCTCAGACCAAGGGCTTAATAACTTACAAGAAAAAATATTGAACTATTTGACTGTAAAACCGATTGGAATTTTATTAGCTCACTTGAATGATATGAACCTGTTTGCCAATGCATGGAATGTAGAAGTGCGCTTTCTACAAGGTGATTATTTTCAGAAAAAACTTGACCGCTTAACAGACGTACAAGACCAATAATGGTCTTGTATATTAAAAACAAAAAACGGGCATAAGCCCGTTTTTTGTTTCGTTTTGAAGTATTAACGCTTGATAGAGCGAGACATACCAGCAAAACGTTGTTTGAATTTGTCGATACGACCACCAGTGTCTACATTCTTTTGTTTACCAGTGTAGAAAGGGTGGCAAGCTGAACATACGTCAAGGTAAATAGTTTCTTTACCTAAAGCAGAACGAGTTTCGATTACGTTACCGCAAGAACAAGTTGCAACTAATTTTTCATATTTTGGGTGAATATCGGCGCGCATCGTCGATTACTCCTAATTGAAGAAAGGCTTAAGCTGTCATCGCAATTGATCACTCTCAATTAAATTGAGGAAAGCTTTTACAAGCAGATCAACACCACAACAGACCATTCTTTTGGCCCACCGAAACCTCAAGGGTTAGAGCTAAGCACAACAAGTGGGCAGTATTATACGCCATATAAATTTTTTTTGCGAATTAATCTTGGGATTTAGCCAAGTAATTTGCAATCACCCCACAGACCATTAACTGTATTTGGTGAAAGATCATAATTGGTAAAACGATCATACCTAAAGGTTGGCCAATAAATAAGATTTGTGCCATAGGTACACCACTGGCCAAGGTCTTTTTTGAACCACAAAAGAACACTGTAATTTGATCAGCTCGGTTGAAACCAAAAGCGCGCGGTAGATAAAGTGCAAGCAGCATAATAATGGTGAGTAAAACAGAACAAGCAATGGTCAAAAGTAGTAAGGTTTTCCAACTCACCTGATGCCAAAGCCCCGCAACCACTGCCCCACTAAATGCACCATAGACCACCATCAAAATTGAACCTTGGTCAAATGCTTTTACAATACTTGGTACTTTTGCCATATATGGAAAAACATAGGGACGAAGTAATTGCCCTAAAACAAAAGGCACTAATAGCAACAAAGTAATTTGTATAATTGAAGATGTAGGATCAAATCCGTGCTGACTTTGTCCTAAAATAAAGAAACTGACTAAAACCGGCGTAATAAACATACCTACCAAGTTTGAGAAAGATGCGCTACATACCGCCCCCGCTACATTCCCTTTTGCAACTGAAGTAAATGCAATAGAAGACTGAACAGTAGATGGCAAGAAACACATAAACAAAAAACCCCAATAGAGCTGCTGCCCTAATAGAGGTAAAAGAATAGGTTTAGCCAATAAACCAATAGCAGGAAAAATAAAGAACGTAATTGCAAATACCAGTAAGTGCATTTTCCAATGCAAAATACCTTCAATGACTGCCTCACGAGACAGCTTGGCACCATGCAAGAAAAATAAAATAGCAATCGCGACTGTAGTTAATGTATTGAAATACTGCGCAGCTTGACCACTGACTGGAAAAAAAGTTGCTAGTAGTACCATGCCAACCAACAAAATTGTAAATCGATCAAGTGCCAAGAACTTCAGCATGTTCACATCCTATGATTATTTTAGATAAAGAAAAGCCCAGTTGATAAATTGACCATTTGGTCAAGCCTTCATCATACTGGGCTATAAAAATAAAGCTAGACTTTTAAGACCTAAATCTTAAAGCGCCTGAGTCATTTATTTAATTATTTCTAGCATTTGCGTCTTGTTGAATAAGCTCGACTTTGTAGCCATCCGGATCTTCAACAAATGCAATCACCGTTACACCACCCTTCATTGGGCCAGCTTCACGAACGACTTTACCGCCACGTGCTTTGATTTCTTCACATGCTTTATAAGCATCTTCAACACCAATCGCAATGTGACCATAGCCATTTCCTAAATCATAACTTGAGGTATCCCAGTTATGAGTAAGTTCAAGCACGGTATTATTTTCTTCATCGCCATAACCAACAAATGCCAGTGTAAAGCGACCTTCTTCATAATCACGCTTACGAAGTAACTTCATCCCTAATACTTCGGTATAGAACTTTAAAGATTGTTCTAAATTGCCTACTCGCAACATTGTATGAAGCATTCGCATATATTTATCTCCAGAAAACCCTCATTCTGATGCTTGTTTAGCCAATAACTTACTTACCCAAATTACAAGTAGTAAAATTGGTAATCCCATCAAGAACGTAACCGTAAAAAAGCCAGAATAGCCTATATGATTTACTATTGTACCTGAGTATCCGCCAATAGTTTTAGGCAGTAATAACATTAATGAACTAAAAATAGCGTATTGCATAGCTGTAAAAGATACACTTGTTAGACTTGAAAGAAATGCAATAAAAACCGCTCCTGCCAGACCCGAAGCTAGATTATCAAATATGATTCCCATAACAAGCCATGTCTTACTGTAAGGTACAACTACTTTTCCTTTCAATTCGATATCAATATTTTTATCAATCGGAATCGCTGGGATATCGGATAAACTCATACGATATCTAGGTTGGCTTTCTGATAAATTTTTTTGATAGGTATGAGTCTGAACTAAAGTCTTTGTTTGCCCATTAACCTCATAATTTGCCTGCACTCTTATTGCATCAAGCTTAGCAAGTTCTGTCCCTGAAATAACTGCATTCCAGTCACTATTTTTAATTTTACCATCTACTTTAACTTGTGGATTTAAGAAAATATTTACAGATTTTATTTGACTATTTTTCGGCAAATTTAGCAAAGTGCCATGAAGGATTATATCTTTTGCTAACTCATCTTTATATACAAGATTATCGCCCCCTATAGCTTGGATATAAATCTCCGGTTTTGGCTCATTTTTGTATAGTTTTAGTGGAATAGTTATTTTTAAAGGTTCAATATACCCTTTAGGTTGCGAGGCAATAGAAACTTCTGCTTGGGTTGTTAAAGTATTACTTGGAAATTTTAAAGACCAGTTTCCTACCTCATCAGGGTTTGCGGTATATACTTGATCGCCAATATTAACCCGGACCTCTTGCATAGAAGCACCAGATTTGACTAAACCAACAAAAATTAAATTAGTTGTGCTCGCTAAAATTGCTCCTAACAACATCATTTTCATGACGTTATAACGCTGAGCTAACATCCCTCCGAGAAATCCACCTAATATTACAAAGAAAATCGCAAAAAACTTATTAAACCAAGCAATTTCTTCTTTATCAAAATTTAAATCTAAATAAAACAGATTAGCCATTACCCCAGCAACGACATCTGAAATACGATAGAAACCTATTAATAATAAAATTGCTAAAGCTACTTTTAATCCATATCGCTTAAAAAAGTCTAGTAAAGGTGACAACCATGTTTCTACAACAATTTTTTTATTAATTAAACCAAATTTAATTAAACCCAGAATAACAATAACAGCAATTGATATACTAATTAAAAGCTTAATAACTAAAAGTATAAAATTTAAAAAAGCATCTTCGATAGAAAATGAATCAAAAATTAAACCGATTTGATAAAAACTAATTCCAAAAACTATGGTTGAAATAACAAAAACTGCAAATAACTGGACATAATCTTTTGCATGATAATGATGTTGTAGGCGCTTAACTACAGGTTCATGGATGAGTAAAGTTGTAATAATTCCTACAATCATCAAACCAGCCATTAATAAATAGGTGGTTCGCCATGCTTCATAAATATAATTACCAACTGCTGTTCCCAAAGATGCAGCAAATAATAGTGCACCTAATTGAGTAATAATTGTAGCAGTGCGATACCCTGCATTATAAGTTGAAGCTAAAACAGTTTGTATATTTGGGTCTTCAGTTAATTCGATACGGTAAGCATCCACAATAATATCTTGTGTTGCTGATGAGAACCCAAGAAAAATAGCAGCCCCTGCCATAATCGTTAAATTTGACAATGAACCGAAATCAGATGTGTTGGGTAATGGATTTGTAAATGCCATCATACAAATTGCACAAATTACCAAAAGTTGTGATACCAACAACCAACTACGTCTTAGGCCCATTCTTCTGGTTAGATATGGCAAGGGTAACTTGTCTATTAGCGGCGCCCAAATAAACTTAAATGAATAAGCCAAAGCTGCCCAAGAGAACATTGTAATAGTACTTCGGTTAATTCCAGCCTCAGTCAACCAAAATGATAAAGTTGAAAAAATTAGAAAAATTGGAATTCCCGATGAAAAACCCAAAAACAACATAATGATTGCACGGCGATCCAAGAAAGCTTTAAAAGAACTTTTCCACCCTTTCGATTCAGAAATCATTCGTTTTTTATTTTCCATAAATTATAAATGCGCCTATTCAATCGCTTCTTACAATTGCTTTCAAGATTCTTTATGCAATCAAGTTTTGTTTTGATGATAAAAACGGCAAGTTTGCTTGATATTTTATGCTAAACCTGTATACCTTTAATCTTCAACCTTCGTTTTCTTTTGCTGGATATCAACAGTGACACAAAAACTTGATCAAGTGACATCTTCAACTTTATCACTCGCTAAAACAAACACCACAAACGTCACAATAAATGCATTTCCTTCAGCTTTTGAGCAACCTGATATTAAAATGACTTTAGATAAAACAGCGTTAAAACCCGAACAACTTACGCATATTCCAAATTTTGAAAATATTCCAGCCTCAACAAAACGCATAAAGCCGCTCAACAACTTTTTAGGGCAAGACCGCGCCAAAGCTTCGGTAGAAGCTGGCATTTCCTTACCCTACTCTGGTTATAACATTTTTGCGGTAGGAACAGCAGGCTTAGGTAAACGCACCATGATTAAGCGTTTACTACAACAACATGCCAAAACAATGCCTACTCCAGATGATTGGGTATATGTTTATAACTTTAAACAGGCTCGTCAGCCCATTGCGTTACGCTTCCCTGCTGGACAAGGAACCAAGTTTCAACAAACTCTTCATCAAACTTGGCAAATTATTTTAAAGCAGCTTGAACGCCGTTTTAGCGCAGAGACTTATCATAACCGTATCGAGCGAATCCGTCAGGAAACTGGTGATGAACAGCAACAGGCACTTGTCGAATTAACGAAAGAAGGCGAAGAACTTGATCTAAAATTGATTTCTCGAAATGAGAAACATGGCTTTGTACCTGTACAGTTAAAAGATAATCAGGTTCAAGAACTGACTCAAACAGAAATTGACGCTTTAAATAGTAAACAGCGTGCTGAGATTGCAGCCAATATTCGCTATATGGATAAAAAGCTTGAGCGTCTTGGTCTGCATTTGGGCGACTTAGAAGATGACGCGCGCGACAAAGTTTCTGTTTTAAATCGAGACATCGCCACTCAAGTGGTTATGCCACGCATGGACTTAATTTTAAATAAATATGGTCAAGTGAAAGGCCTTGAAGATTATTTAAAACAGTATGCTCAAGATATCATTGACAATGTTGAGTTAATTTTAGAACAAGAAGAAGATGACTTTGCTCCTGCTATGTTCAATCGCGTACCGGCGCGTTATCAAGCAAATGTGATTGTCTCAAATAAACCAAACAGTGGTGCGCCAGTTATTTTTGAAGATTTCCCAACACACTACAACTTGCTGGGTCATGTAGAACAACTCACCCACAACGGTACAATTACTACAGATTTCACTCTTATTCGTCCCGGTGCCCTACATCAAGCCAATGGTGGTTTTTTAATGCTGGAGGCTGAACAACTACTCGAACAGCCTTATGCATGGCAAGGTTTAAAGCGTGCCTTAAAATCGGGCCAACTCAAGCTCTCTTCTCTTGAACATATGTTGACTTTAACCGGCAGTATCTCGATAGAGCCTGCTGCTATTCCACTTGATATTAAAGTGGTACTGATGGCAGAGCCTGAGATTTATTATGAAATTTTAGAAGTAGAACCAGAGCTTGGTAGCGTATTTAAAATTCGCGCAGATTTTACCGATACATTACAACGTAATGACGAAAATGAACAAGCTTATATGCAGCTGATTGCTGACTATGTACAAGCCGATAAACTGCTTCCATTTGACCGCAGTGCTCTAGCGGCATTACTGACTGACTCAAGCCGTCAGGCCGAAGACCAGAGCTCATTGTCGTTACATGCTTCAACGTTGGGTGATCTTATTCGTGAAGCACATCATCATGCATTTAAAGCCAATGATAAGATGGTAACCGACCAGCACATTAACCTTGCCCTACAACACCGACAATATCGCTTAGGCTATTTAAGAGAACTTTACTGGCAAGATTTATCGCGTGGAACCCAGTTAATCGAAACTTCTGGCCATCGTTTAGGTCAAATTAATGCCCTCTCTGTCATTCACTATGCAGATGTTGAGTTTGGTTTACCTTCACGCTTAACTGCCTCGGTTTATCAAGGCGGTGGCGATATTCTTGATATTGAACGTAGTGTAGAACTAGGCGGTTCATTGCATGCCAAAGGCGTGTTACTCATGTCTAGCTTCTTAAAAGCTCACTTTGGCCGTGAACAGATTTTACATTTTTCTGCTGCTCTGGCTTTTGAACAAAGTTACGGCCAAGTGGACGGCGACAGTGCAACCGTTGCCGAGCTTTCTGCATTAATCTCTGCAATTAGTCAGTTACCAATTGATCAGTCATGGGCAATTACCGGTTCTATGAACCAGTTAGGTCAAGTTCAACCAATTGGTGGCGTGAATGCAAAAATTGAAGGCTTCTATGATGCATGTAAGCTACAAGGTTTAACTGGCAAACAGGGTGTCATTATTCCACGCCAAAACATGCAACACTTGATGCTACGTCAAGATGTGATTGATGCGGTGCGAATGGGTCAATTCCATATCCATGCAATTGATACAATTGATCAAGCACTTGAGATTTTAATGGCTCGCCCTGTTGGTACCCTCGACAAAAAAGGCAAATACAGCAAACATTCTATTTATGCTGCTGTAATGGAACAGCTTGAATACTGGCAAGCGATCGAAGATGGCGCAGAAGTTGAAGAGGAGCCAAAGAAGAAAAAGAAAAATAAGAAAAAAATTAAAAAACATGAAGAACTCACAGCCGATGATCTTCCTCAAGAAATACAAGAGGAAGTTGCTACGCTAAAGCAAAAATAACACTGACATAAAAAAGGGCTTGTAATAACAAGCCCTTTTTTTATGAATGAGGTAAAAAATTAACGAACAATCTGCATTGCTCTTCCGCCAGCCAACTGACTGAAGTATTGCTTAAGCGCTTCGACACAACGTTGAATCTTCATTGGCTGTTGATCGTGTTTTGCAATCTCTGCATATAAAGTGAAAGCTGGGAGTTTCCAATCTGGAAGAATTTCAATTAAAGAACCATTCTTCAATTCTTTTTGAGCATCTAAATATAAAATTCTGGCAATTCCATGCCCTTGCTGGCATAGCGCTTTAGCCACTTGTAAATTATTACTTTGCAAACGGCTTGCCATCTCGATATTTAATTTTTCACCAGTTTTAGCGTGCTGAAAATTAAAACTACGTGAGTCATTCATTGCATTGATAGAAAGCAACTCATGGTTGTTTAAATCATTTGGATGCAAGATCGGGCTTGTTTGATTGAGATAGCTGGGAGAAGCTACCAAAATCTGATCGACAAAAGCCATAGGAATAACAGAGTCGCTCTCTTCTACCGCTGTAGAACTCATGCGCACAGCAATATCAATTCGCTCTTCGATTAAATCGATATATCGATGCCCCACTTCAAAATGAACAGATAGACCACGATGGGCAGACATCCAGTGAGATAAAGCAGGAATAATGTGCTGAACCGCTAAATCAGGGGTAGTTGCAATACGCAAGTCACCAATCAAATCATCTCGTAATTCATTGATTCTGATTTTGCCTCTTTCTGCTGCTGCCAACATTTCTTGGCAACTTGAGAAAAAAGCCTGCCCTGCCTCAGTCAAACTAAGTTTTCGCGTAGAACGATGTAATAAAATTACATCCATTTCATTTTCAAGAGAACGGATTTGCTGACTTACAGCACTTGTTGTAATGCCTAATTCACGTGCCGCACCACTAAATGAACTTTTTTCAACCACACAAGCAAAAACACCCATCGCACGAAGCTGATCTAACATAGGTTTCCTCAAATCTAATTCTAAATTTATAAAAAATGCTTATTGTTGTAATGAAAGCAACCAATTGTATTATACGAGGAAACCTATATTTAATGCATTAGCTAATTTGGTAAAAGATTTGCAGGGTTGATCGGTTTACCGTCAAGGCGAATTTGGAACTCAAGCATAACGCGAGATGCCCCTGAAGACCCCATTTCAGCAATCTTTTGGCCTGCGGTTACATTGTCACCACTCTTGACCATCATCTTGCTATTGTGGGCATACGCACTGATGTAACCATCAATATGTTTAATTAAAACTAAGTTACCATATTCTTTCAGACCATCGGCTGCGTATACAACTTGACCATCAGCCGCCGCATAAATCGGGTCACCTTGGTTACCACCGTAACGGATTCCTTTGACATTATTCGCCAAATTAAAGCCTTGAATAACCGGACCGTTATTTGGTTTCACCCAACGTAAGCTTGAGCTTGGAATAGATGCTCCCACTGTTGTATTGGTTGATGGCGCAACAGTTGCTGGTGGCGGAGTGGTTGTAGTTGGTGCAGTAGTTGTCGGTAAAGCAATTGTTTGACGCTTAATCGGTTCCGGTTGCGCCATGACTTGTGTCGACACGGTTCTTGGTGAAGAAGATTTCTTCAATCGTAATGATTGATTAACATAAATACGATATGGCGGTGCAATACCATTCATCTCTGCAATACTGAGATAGTCCAGACCATAACGCATTGCAATACCACTTAAAGTATCACCTGAACGGACTGTGTAATAGTTAGGAGCCATTGCATAGCGAGAACTATTATTAATTTGTGGTTTAGAAGCACATCCTGCCATTGCAACAGTAAAACCTACAGCTACAGACAACATCATAATTTTCATTATTTTGTCTCTTTGAATATGCAATCTGCTTTGTTGCCCAGTTAAATGCATCGATCTCCCTCACTAAATGCTACAAATCATTTCGGCTAAGAGTACCAAAAAAGTAAGAGGAAACATGTTCCTCTTTTTCTTTATTCACAAAGTTATAACATTCGGCTCAGTTTATTACCCCAAACTGGCCTGCAAATCTTCTAAAACCGCATAGTTTGTTGCGTCCATCTGAATTGGCGTCACGCTCACAAAACCATTCGCGACCGCAAAAAAATCAGATTGTATTTGACTAGCAATACGCTGTGGATCAGTTACCGCCTCACCAGCAAGACCAATCCAGTAAACCTGTCTTCCTCTAGGGTCTACATGGCTGGTGATAGGTTTAGATTGGGCACGGCGGCCTTGGTAAGTAATTTGTGTACCTTTAAGCTGAGGTACATCTGGAATATTAATATTAAAAATATGTCGCGGTGGCAGTGCAGGTAGACCTTTTGCAATAAAGTCATGTACCCATTTGGCAGCTTGCGCATAATCATCTTTATGGTCGTATGAACGTACATCAGGCCCGGCCAAAGAAACCGCAATTGCCGGTTGTTTCATTAAACGACCTTCAAAGGCGGCGCCAACAGTTCCCGAATATAAAACATCATCGCCTAAATTTGCGCCACTATTGATTCCACTAACAACCAAATCAAATTCGAAGTCAAATAATCCATTCATGGATAAATAAACACAATCGGCTGGTGTGCCATTAACAGCCCATACATCTTCAGCAATTTGAATAGGACGTAAAGGACGATCTAAAGTTAAGGCACTCGAAAACCCGCTTCTTTCACTTTCTGGAGCAACCACCACAACACGGCCTAGTGGTTTTAACGCGTCAGCTAAAGCTTGTATACCTGGTGCAAATACACCGTCATCATTGGCAATTAAAATATTCACAAAAAATCTTTCTCGACAAATAAACCCAGAGGTTTTCTCAATTGAATTATTTGTTGAATTATATATATTTATGCCTCCATAGCATTATAAAATTGTGAAAAAATGAAAACTTTCGCTCCTTTTTTTCAAGTATTGGGGATCAGTATCACATTGTGTACTCAAGCGGTTTTTGCTGATGAGGGTATCTCAACACAAGAAGCTGACAGCTTAATTAAAGATGACATTGCCTCGACTCAAGTCTTACAAGAAATTTGCCCTACTTTTGTTGGTGCAAATAAAAAACTTGAAACCAATACTCAAAAGATTATTGCAATGTACCTGAGTGGTTATTCCAATAAATCAATTACCTTCTCTGCGCTGCAAAATGATTCAGAATATAAAACCCTGTTAAGTGAAGCACGTCAGGCTGCCAAAGAAATGGATCACCACGAACAACATGAACTTTGTGAGGAAGTGGTAAATTACAAAGATTAAGAGCTTAGCTCAATCAGTACGCTTATCTTTAGGGTTTTCTGTTGAGATAAAGCAGAAAACCTACATAACAATACATTTTTTCCATTTTTTTAGCGTTTAAATTGTTTAAGCTATCGGCATATTTCAAATTTTTGTTTCAGGTTATCCATGTTTATGAAAAAAAGCTTAGTTCAATCACTTTCTGTTGTTTTACTCATGACAATGGCAACAGTGGGTTATGCTGCTGACAAGAAAAAAACAGCTGAAAAGAAAACTGAAAATGAAAATGTTGTTGAAGTTACACCGTCCAAAGGTACTACACCGGAAGAATTAGCAGCAATTCAAGTACTTTCTGAAATTTGCCCAAGTTTGATTGGTAAAAAAGATGCCGAATTTGCTCAAGGTTATGAGCGTCTTGTAAAAGACTATTTACCAAATGAAGCCGATCCAGTTGCAGCTTTAGAAAAACGTAGTAAAGACAAGAGCTTCAAGAAAGTCTTAAAAGAAGCACGTAATGATGCAAAAGCTGCTGGTAACGAACAAAATACGTTAGTTTGCCAAGACGTGAAAGCTTATCAATCGCAAAACTAAATTAGTTAAAAACTCTCTAGTTACAATACTGTTTGAAAAAGCCGACTTCCCCCATAGAAGTCGGCTTTGCTTTATCCTAAAATGCTAGGCTCTTCTGCTTCATACAAGATATTGGAATTACCTAGAATGACTCGAAAAAGCGCTATTGCTGCACTCCTCCTCTTACCAAGTTTTTCTTATGCAGCAACTGTCTTATCAGCTCCGCCAGAATTAAATAATAAGTCTTATGTATTAATGGATTACGAGACAGGACAAATTCTCGCTTCTAAAAATGAAAATGAAAAGCTTGCTCCTGCTTCTATGACTAAAATGATGACAAGCTACATCATTGAACAAAAATTATTAAAAGGTGAGCTTACCGAAAATGAACAGGTTCGTATGAACGAATCTGCTTGGTGTAAAGGCAGTAGTTCTGAATCATGTATGTATGTTCCATTAAATGGCACAGCAACTGTTTTAGAAATGCTTCGCGGTATTATTATTCAGTCAGGTAATGATGCATCAAAAGCAATGGCTGAACATATTGCTGGGAATGAAGGTACTTTTGCTCACATGATGAACCAGGAAGCAAAACGTATCGGAATGACCAATACCCAGTTTATTAACTCAACAGGTATGCCAGCTGAAGGTCATTACTCAACCGCAAAAGATATGGCTGTTTTAGCACAACATATTATTAAAGACAGCTCAAAATACTACCCGATTTATTCTGAAAAAGAATTCACATTTAACGGTATCAAACAAGGTAACCGTAATGCTTTACTTTACACTGACCCAAGTGTTGATGGCTTAAAAACAGGCCATACTGATGAAGCTGGTTACTGCTTAACGACTTCAAGTAAACGCGGTCCAATGCGTTTAATCTCAGTTATTTTTGGTACACCAAGCATGTCTGAACGTGCTGACCAAACTCGTGCATTATTGGCATGGGGTTTTGCAAACTTTGAAACTGCAAATGTACAACCTGCAAACCAAGTGCTTGCAAAAGCTAAAGTTTGGTTTGGTAAAGAAAATGAAGTTCAGGTTGGTTTAGCTGAAAACTTTAATGTGACTATGCCTAAAGGCAAAGCGGACGGCATTAAAACTCAATTGGTTGTTCAACCGAACCTAAATGCACCACTTCAAAAAGGTCAAGTCGTTGGTAAGCTTGTTGCAAGTTTAGACGGTAAAGTTATTGCTGAAAAACCATTGGTTGCTTTAAAACCTGTTGAAGAAGCTGGTTTCTTCGCACGTTTAATTGACCATATCAAACAATTCTTCAGCAACTTATTCTAAATTTAAATAATTTTAGAATAGTTGAATTAAGCACTCATGCTATTAGCGTGAGTGCTTTTTTATTTTATACTTTTACTAAATTTTCTATTGATACTTCTCATGGCAAAAAACATCCGTCCTTATTTAGACCATCACCCACAAATTGATCCAAGCTGTTACATTGATGAAATGTCCGTGGTTGTAGGTGATGTTAAATTGGCCGAAAATGTTTCGGTATGGCCTTTTGCAGTCATTCGCGGAGATGTAAATAGTATTCAAATTGGCAAAAACAGTAATGTACAAGACCATTGTATGCTACATGTCAGCCATAAAAATGATGCCAAACCTAATGGTTCACCTCTTATTATTGGTGAAGATGTGACAGTAGGGCATCATGTGACTTTACATGGCTGTACTATTGGTAACCGCGTACTAGTCGGAATCAATACGGTTATTTTAGATGATGTTGTTATTGAAGATGATGTGATGATTGGTGCGGGAAGCTTAGTTCCGCCTCGTAAAGTCTTAAAAAGTGGTTATCTTTATGTTGGAAGCCCCGTACAACAAGTACGTCCTCTAACCGAAAAAGAATTGGCATTTTTACCTTACTCAGCAAGACATTATGTAAAAGTGCAAAATAGCCATAAAGATAATCAAATAAATTAAAACAAACCGAGTTTTTCAAACGATAGAGTTATTCGCATGCTCTATCGTTTGTAAGATGACCGTAGCCAAAAACCCCTAAATTTCGTATCATACGACTTTTAAATTCATGGTGCTTTTTTATGGCCGCATGGACTCCTCATGTCACTGTCGCTACAGTCGTAGAAAAAGATGGACGCTATCTTTTTGTCGAAGAACATAGCGAAGGTTTTGTACACACAGTGTTTAATCAACCTGCTGGTCATGTGGAATGTGGTGAAACACTAACAGAAGCAGCGATCCGTGAAACGCTTGAAGAAACAGGACATCATATAGATATAGATGCCCTACTTGGTATTTATACTTATACCCCCCCTATGTTTCCGGACCGTACTTATTATCGCTTCTGCTTTTTAGCGCATGTGACCCACGTCGAAAGCGATCCAAAACTTGATACAGGTATTGTTTCTGCTGTCTGGATGACTCTAGATGAACTTAAAGAATCTGCCCGTGCACGTAGTCCTCTTGTCATTAAAGCCATTGAAGACGCCATGAAAGGACAACATTATCCTTTAGCTCTTATTTATGAGCACCCTTTCTCTCCCTCATTAACTTCTCATTTGGATGCCTAGTCCTATGCAACAACGTGTCATCGTCGGTATGTCTGGTGGCGTAGATTCCTCTGTTTCTGCGGCGCTCTTACTTCAACAGGGTTATCAAGTTGAAGGCCTTTTCATGAAAAACTGGGAGGAAGATGATGGCACGGAATACTGTACGGCAATGGAAGATTTAGCCGATGCTCAAGCAGTCGCAGATAAAATCGGTATTAAACTTCATACTGCAAACTTTGCTATGGAATATTGGGACCGCGTATTCGAACACTTCTTGGCTGAATATGCAGCCGGTCGCACTCCAAACCCAGATATCTTATGTAATAAAGAAATTAAGTTTCGCGCATTTTTAGATCATGCCATGACCTTAGGTGCAGATTTTATTGCAACAGGTCATTATGCTCGTCGTGCTGAAACTGCTTATAACTCTAAAGGTGAAGCATATGCACCTTTATTACGTGGTTTAGATAACAATAAAGACCAAACTTATTTCTTACATGCAGTGCATGGCCGTGAAATTAATAAAACTCTCTTCCCGGTAGGGGAAATTGAAAAACCGGAAGTTCGTAGAATTGCTGAAGAACTGGACTTAGCAACTGCGAAGAAAAAAGATTCAACTGGTATATGTTTTATCGGTGAACGTCGCTTTAATGACTTCCTTAAACAATATTTACCCGCTCAACCAGGTAAAATTGTACTTGATAACGGTAAAGAAGTTGGTGAACATCACGGTCTGATGTACTATACGCTCGGTCAACGTGGCGGTATTGGTCTAGGCGGTATGAAAGGTGCATCAGAAGGTGCATGGTTTGTACTTCATAAAGATGTTGCCAATAACCGTTTAGTGGTCGGCCAAGGACATGATCATCCACTTATGCAAAGTACACAGCTTTGGAGTGAGGCCATTGACTGGGTAGCAGGCGAGCAAAATATTCCGGCTGAAGGATTACGTTGCACCGCTAAAACACGCTATCGCCAGCCTGATCAAGCTTGTACAGTGTTTATTGATGAAAATAGTGAGCATGGTGTTCGTGTTGAGTTTGATGAACCTCAACGCGCAGTTACACCAGGTCAAAGTGTTGTATTTTATTCGGATGAAGTTTGCCTAGGCGGGGGTGTTATTCACCATACAAACGCCCCTACACCAAATTTTATTTAAGGGAATGAATGGCATGGTGGAGTTACCCTTTCAACAATCACAAGCCTTGAATGTTCGCCAAAACCGTGCCCTTGCCTTGGCTGGGGTATTTCAAGCGACCCAGCTTACGCATATGACCGCCATGACAGGTCAGCAAAGTATTGGTGAAAGCGGTAACTTTTATTTTGAGTTATTAATAAAGGCGAGTTTAAATATTCGCCCTACAACAAATAATAATGCTGTTCAGACGTTGGATTTTTTCAATCAATTGGCTGATATTTCGTTGGGTCTTAAAACTCTTGAAAATTGTATCACTCAGCCTTTTACCAATGCGCCTAAATCTCGTTTGCCTAAAATGCGTAGTGCAAAACTTCCAATGTCTTATGCGATGTCACTTTTGCAGTTAGAGAAAAAGGTCTATAGCAATCCTGAATATGTGGCGATTATTGAAAAAGCGCAGCAGAAGATTTTAAAACAGCTTTCTTTTTTTGATAATAACTATTTACATCCAAGTATTTTAGCCAATTTGGCGCAAACCTATGTTGAAACTGCCGGACAGATTAATCCACGTATTCTTGTTCGTGGTAATGCTGAGGCATTTAAAGATACCAACCATACCAACCGTATTCGTGCTTGTCTGTTTACGGGGCTACAAATGGCCCATTTATGGCGACAACTCGGCGGTAGTTCATGGAACATGATTTTTAGCAAACGTAAATTGCTACAGGATATTCAAGCACTTGCTCGTTTACAGTACCAAGTTATCTAAGGCTGTAACGAGATTATTTTTGTTTTATGTTTATTCCAGCATTAAGGAATCGTTATGAACGCTTTAACCGCACTATCACCATTAGATGGACGTTATGCCAGCAAATGTGATGCGCTACGCCCTTTTCTTTCTGAGTTTGGTTTAATTCATGCTCGTGTCACTGTGGAAGTGCGTTGGTTACAAGCGCTTTCTAACCGTCCGGAAATTGTTGAAGTTGCTCCTTTCTCAGCTGAAACAAATGCAGCTCTAGATGCCATCGTAAGCAGCTTCTCTGAAGAAGATGCAAACCGCATTAAAGAAATTGAACGTACAACTAACCATGATGTAAAAGCAGTTGAATATTTCTTGAAAGAGAAAATTGCAGGTATTGCTGAATTACAAAATGCGGGTGAGTTCATTCACTTTGCTTGTACATCAGAAGACATCAACAACTTGTCTCATGCACTTATGCTTAAAAACGGTCGTGAAGTTTTAGTATCAAGCATGAAGCAAATTTTAAATGCAATCTCTGCTTTAGCTACAACTCATGCTGAACAACCGATGTTGTCTCGTACACATGGTCAAACTGCTAGCCCAACAACTTTGGGTAAAGAAATGGCGAACGTTGCATATCGTTTAGCTCGCCAAATCAAACAATTTGAAAATGTTGAATTATTAGGCAAAATCAATGGTGCAGTAGGTAACTACAATGCTCACCTTTCTGCTTATCCAAATGTGGATTGGCCAGCGCATTCACAAGCTTTTGTTGAATCTTTAGGTTTAACATTTAACCCATATACAACTCAAATTGAGCCACACGACTACATGGCTGAGTTATTTGACGCATTACGTCGTTTCAATACAATTTTGATCGACTTTAACCGTGACGTATGGGGTTATATCTCTTTAGGTTACTTCAAGCAAAAACTTAAAGAAGGTGAAGTTGGCTCATCAACTATGCCACATAAAGTTAACCCAATCGACTTTGAAAACTCTGAGGGTAACTTAGGTATTGCAAATGCAGTGTTGGCTCACTTAGGCGAAAAATTACCAATTTCTCGCTGGCAGCGTGACTTAACTGACTCAACTGTACTTCGTAACATGGGTGTTGGTTTTGCTCAAAGCTTAATTGCTTTTGATGCTTGTTTAAAAGGTATTGGTAAACTTGAACTCAATGCAAACCGCTTAAATGAAGATCTTGACCAAGCTCAAGAAGTTCTTGCAGAGCCAATTCAAACAGTTATGCGTCGTTATAATGTTGAAAAACCATATGAGAAGTTAAAAGCATTAACTCGTGGTCAAGCAATGACGCGTGACATGATGGTTGACTTCGTAAATGGTAACGAACTTGCTCAAGTACCAAGTGAAGAGCGTGCCCGCTTAGCTGAGCTTACACCTGCAACTTACACAGGTAATGCTGCTGAACAAGCTAAACAAATTAACGAATTAATTAGCAAAATCTAATTAAAAAAGTTATAAAAAGCGAAGCTTAGGCTTCGCTTTTTTATTACACTCATACAAATCAGAATAAAGACTTATTTATAAAATGATCGAAAAAGAATTCAAAGTTAAACACTATATTGCACTTGGCCTGCTTTTTATTGCCATTATCATTTCAGGTATTCAACCACTTGAGTTTGAGGCTTATTTGCTTCATCAAGCTGGCACTGTTTTTATGGTGATTCTGCTTTTTATTATTTTCAAAAAAATTGGACTGGATTTCTTAAGTTTTACTTTTTATCTACTGTTTTTATTAATCCATATTATTGGTGCTCACTATCTCTACTCCTACGTTCCATACAATGACTGGATACAACAGGTGTTCCATTTCAACCTAGATCAATATATGGGCTGGTCCCGCAATATGTATGATCGTTTAGTTCATCTTGCCTATGGTGTTTTGCTCTATCCTCTTATTTATCGTGTATTCCAAGTATGGTTACCCACTGCACGTCCTTTTTCTTTATTCTTACTTGTAGTCCAGTTTGTGATGGCGTCTAGTGTCTTTTATGAACTGATCGAATGGGCAATTGCAATCGGGCTATCACCTGAACAAGCTGAAAATTATAATGGGCAACAAGGTGATATGTGGGATGCACATAAAGACATGTTACTCGCTACAATTGGCGCAATCCTCTATGGGCTAATCGCTCTTCTCACAACACCAAAAAATCAAACAATAAATTAAAATTAAAAAAGCGCTCATTGAGCGCTTTTTACATGTTGTCTCAAATACCCTAAACAACTGGATAAGTTTGATCTAAAAGGTTTTGTAAAACCGAAGAAGTTGTATCAGGTAAAGGATGATCAGGATTTGATGTTGTCTGACCAACTGATGCATTTACTTCAATTGGCTCAGATGCCTGAGTCGTTTTTAACGCTGTTGATGAGAGAAGCTTTGCGATTGGGTCTGATTCACTAGCCGTAGAACTTTTTAATAAATCATCTAAAGGAACCGATTTCTGCGGGTTATTCATCTCAGTTGTTGTACTTTGCGCTGCCTTTAAAGTATGCAATCCGACACTATCTGCCAAAGATGGCCCTTCTGTACTTAAAGTATCTACTGAAGTTTCAGACAGGCTCGCAGCTTTCGGTGCAACTACATAAAAGGTAAATGGAGAACTTGCCTCACTGGTAAGGCCTGCCGCATCAGTTTGAGTCAAAGTAATAGTATGCTTACCAAGAGCTAAGTCTTTATCAAATGTAAATGACCAAGATCTACCACTTGTTACCGTCACAACTCCAATTGCAACACCATTATCATAAATCGTAAGAGTTGCATTTGCTTCACCTGAGCCTGTAAGTTTTGGTCTAGCATCGTCAGTTTCAGAACCAGCCGTTATAGCTCCTTTAACAGCGCCTACATCATCATCTACGCTATTTAATATAGGTTTTGCTGGTGGTGTTGTATCTTTTGTACCTACAATATCAACAACTTCAGACTTATTTCCAGCATTATCTATAGCTGATACCGAAGCATGTTTATTATCCGTTAAAGCTGGTGAAATAGAAATTGTAAATTTTCCATTCGCATCCGCTGTTCCACTACCAATTACCTTCCCTGTTGTATCTTTAATTTCAATTTTGGCATTGGCCTCAGCCGTACCGGTTACAGAAGTACCATCTGTATTAATTTGAACAGTCGGTTTATCTGGTGCAATCGAGTCAAAGCCTGGCGTAATTTCAACTGGTTTAGATACATTACCAGCAGCATCTTCCACAACCACTGTGCCCTTTTGCGCCTCTTTTAAAGCAGGTGAAAGTGTAATTTGAAATTCACCTTGAGCATCGGCGGTCCCACTTCCAATCACTTTACCATCGGCATCTTTTATTTGAACTTTTGCATTTGCTTCAGTTTTACCATGTATTACCGACCCTTCTTTATTTACTTCAACAAAAGGAGATGCTGGCGGTATGGTATCTTTACCCGCAATAATTTTAACTTCCTCAGATTTGTTACCCGCAGCATCTTCGGCAACCACTTTACCGCCCGCTTCACTGGTTAATGGCGGAGTAAGCTTTAAAGAATAAATACCATCTTTATTTGCAAAAACAGTTCCTAATACTTTGCCAGTGGCGTCATAAACTGTAATTTTGGCATTTGCCTCTGCCTTACCAGTCAACAATGAACCATCATCGCTCAATTGGGCCTGCGGAGCATCTGGAGGTATTGTATCTTTTGTACCTGTCACAACAGTCGCTTTAGAACTATTTCCAGCCGCATCTTGGGCAATAACGTTTAATTTTTCCCCATTCACGAGCGGCTTATCTAATTTAACAGTGTAGTTACCACTTGCATCTGCAACACCCGATGCGACTGTATTGCCTGCAGCATCTTTAAGATAGATTTTTGCATTTGCTTCAGTTTTACCAGTCACTGTCACGGTATCATCAGCAAGCGTAGCTGTAGGAGCAGCAGGTGCGATTAAATCAGGTGCACTTGATGAGTCATCCTTATCATCTTTCTTAAAAGCCCAAAGATATAATCCTTCCGCAGCTAAAACTGCTAAGCCTGCTTTGAGTACATTACCCATCGTAAAACTTGGATCACTATCAACCGCCATAGTTGCAGCTGCTGGACTCGTACTGGCATAGCCTAAATCTGTAACATGATTTAAGCCTTTATAATCGATCACTTTACCTTGAGCATCGAATTGCGCTTCAACAAATTTTCCATGTTCAGTCGGAAAAACAAGTGAATGCTCTGTTGTATTTGTTGCTTCATTAAAGAAATTTTCTAAGACAATAGTCTCTCCATTTTTTAAATGGATAACTAAGCGCCCACCCTGTTTTTCCATGGATGCAATATCTTTTTGGCTTACACCAATCTGAATAATAGTAGGCTGATTTAAAATTACTTTATTGAGTTGACCATCTTGCAGAACGTCCAAACCCTCTTTGGATGCCACAATTATTCTTGTCATTATTTCCTATCCTGAATTTCAGTTATATTTTTAAATGTGTAACTTTTTAAATGAAACATCTAAAAGCTATTTTATTGTTGCCTAAAATATCAAAATCACTTATCTATCACAATTCAATAAGTATATTTATCAACAATTTTTTTTGAATCTTTATTCAATATCTATTTTTTATAAAAATGAATGGGCATTCCGGCAATTCAAACTAAATTCTTTTAGTCTTTCGCATAAAAAAGAGCACCCCTAAAAGGCACTCTTTAATTTGAAAATATATCTTAATTAAAATTTAGTATCGCGCATTTGGACTAAGGTTGAATTCGCTTTTGCTAAAGTATCAGCCACTTTATTCATTACAGCCGGAATCAGGCTATCTGCCATTTGAGCTGCTTGTAAACCTAATTTTTCACCCAAAGTTGCTTTTTTACGGGTATTAATTACATATACGTCATGCTGAGGTAACAATGCTAATAGATACTCATCGGAAGTTTGTAGTTTATCTACAAGGTTTAAATCAAGTGCATCTTGACCATACCAATGTTCACCTGTAGCAACCTTGTCCACATTAAGCTGTGGACGATATTTCTCTACAAAGTGCTTAAACAACACATGCGTTTGTTGTAGCTCTTCTTCAAATTTCGCCTTACCTTCAGGGGTATTCTCACCAAACATGGTGACAGTACGTTTATATTGCCCTGCTGTGTAAAGTTCGAAGTCCACGTTATGTTCTTTTAAAAGACGATTAAAATTTGGTACCTGAGCCACAACACCAATCGAACCCACAACAGCAAACGGTGCAGAAATAATTTCATTTGCAATACAAGCCATCATGTAGCCGCCACTTGCCGCGACCTTATCGACACAAATCGTTAAATGAAAACCTGCATCACGCAAACGAACCAATTGAGCTGCCGCCAAACCATATCCATGAACCATACCACCCGGACTTTCAAGACGTACCACAACACGGTCACGTCCAGCTTTAGCCGTTGCTAAAATAAGGGTGATTTCTTCACGAAGGTTTTCAACCGCAGATGCCTGAATGTCACCTTTAAAATCTAAAACAAAAATTTTCTGGTTGTTCTTACGGCGAATTTTACCTTCTTTTGCAAGTTGTTGAGCCAATTGTAAAAGCTCTAAACGACTTGCTGTGGTTTGTGCAATTTTTTTTCTCTGTTCATTTACACGTGCATTTAAATGACTAACACGTATTTCCGCAGGGAGTTTAGGCAAATGGAATAACATAAAATTCTATGCTCATAAGTTTGTCTTTATAGCCTTAAGATGTGGTTCTTTTGATTAAAATTCAATAGCGATTTTGCAAAATAGAGTCATTTTCATTTATTAAATAAAAAAAAGAGCACTAGGCTCTTTTTCTTTTACAACGATCAATTAACCGAAACGGCCAGTAATGTACGCTTCTGTTAATTGGTGGTCAGGCTGAGTAAATACTTTCTCTGTAGAGTTTACTTCAATCAAATCACCTAAATGGAAGTAAGCTGTACGGTCTGAAACACGCGCTGCTTGTTGCATAGAGTGCGTTACAATAACGATTGTGTATTGATCAGAAAGTTCAGAAATCAGCTCTTCCACTTTTGCCGTTGCGATTGGGTCAAGTGCAGAACATGGTTCATCCATCAAGATCACTTCTGGACTTACTGCAATCGTACGTGCAATACATAAACGTTGTTGCTGACCACCAGATAAGCCAGTACCCGGTTGGTTTAATCGATCCTTCACTTCTTCCCATAGACCTGCTTTACGCAAGCTATTTTCAACAATTTCTTCTAGGTCATATTTGTCACGTGCTAAACCGTGTAGCTTCGGACCATATGCTACGTTATCAAAAATAGATTTAGGAAATGGATTTGGCTTTTGGAACACCATACCAACTTGTGCACGCAGTAATACAACATCCAGATTTGGATCATAGATATTTTTGTTATCTAAAGTGATCTTACCTGTCACACGACAGCCATCAATCGTGTCGTTCATACGGTTTAAAGTACGCAGGAAAGTCGATTTACCGCAGCCAGATGGCCCAATAAACGCAATTACTTCATTTTGATAAATATCTAAATCGATGCCTTTAATCGCTTCAAAGTCACCATAATAAACATGGGCATCTTGTGCACTGATCTTGATTTCGGTTGAGTTTGGCTTTTTTGAAGCATGTGGTTCAAAATGCGAAACGTACGAAGTGCCATGATGCAGTTGTGTATCTGTAAGTTGAGATTGTTCAGTATTCACTAACTTATCCTTTTCTAAGGAATTCGTAATATCAATAGTATTCATGATTTATCCTCTATTACCAACGCACTTCGAACTTTTTACGTAACCAAATTGCAAGGCTGTTTAAACCAATCATTAATGCAAGAAGTACGATAATCGCAGCAGCAGTACGGCCTTCGAAGAAGTTACGCAACTCATTACCTTGCCATAGATAAACTTGGACAGGTAAAGCAGTTGCTTGATCAAATGGGGTGGTTG
This sequence comes from Acinetobacter sp. AOR12_HL, assembly GCF_027855275.1. Taxonomy (NCBI): domain Bacteria; kingdom Pseudomonadati; phylum Pseudomonadota; class Gammaproteobacteria; order Moraxellales; family Moraxellaceae; genus Acinetobacter; species Acinetobacter sp. AOR12_HL. The sequence continues at coordinate 257,628 of NZ_JAKTIJ010000020.1, forward strand.
GAACACTTGCAACGAATGCACTCATCCCGATTAAAAGTAAAGGTGCAGTTTCACCGAGTGCGTGTGCAACACCAATAATTGCACCCGTCATGATGCCGGGCAACGCTAGCGGTAAAACATGATGGAAAACGGTTTGTACTTTAGACGCACCTAAACCTAGGGCAGCTTGTCGAATTGAAGGTGGCACAGCTTTTAAAGAAGCACGTGTTGTAATAATGACTGTTGGTAGTGTCATTAAACTTAATACCAAACCACCGACAAAAGGAGCTGACAACGGTAAATGCATCCAACCAATAAAGATTGCAGCACCCAACAAACCAAACACGATTGAAGGTACAGCAGCAAGGTTATTAATGTTGACTTCAATAATGTCTGTAATGACATTCTTTGGAGCAAATTCTTCAAGATAGATTGCGCTGGCAACACCGATTGGAATCGAGATAATGATCACAATCAGCATCATGAATAATGAACCCATGAATGCGCCTGCAAGACCACTAATCGCTGGTGAACTACGAGAGTCAGGATTCTTAAATAAAGTCGTATTAAAGGTATTTTCAAGTACACCTTTTGCTTTAAGGTCATCTGCCAGCTTGCGGATTTCCGGATCAAGTTGTTGTTGATCGTCTGGTAATGAGCGGTCAATATTACCCTTCAGCCATACATCTACATTGGCATCACCCAAGAAAGTTAGGTTCTCTTTTTTCCCAATGAGTGATGGGTCAGCAAACACCATATCACGTAAGCGATAAGCTTCAGAACTTGCATAAAGGCTACTTAAATAATCGCGTTGTGATGCAAGTGAAGGATCTTTAGCAATCATGCCATTTACGATCAGGCTATCCCAATCGACCATACCCATTTTCGTTTGCCAATCGACATAACGTTCTTGGTAATGTGCAGGTGTTTCACCTTGTGTGCGTACTGGCACTGGACCTGCATCAATTACTTTAGGATCGAAGTAGACTGGTACATTCATACTGGTTTGCCAGAATGCTGGTAACCCTTTTGCCAAAATACTGCCAAACAGTAGCGCAACGAATGCAAGACCAATAACAACTGCTGACAAACCTGCAAAGCGGAAAGCTTTTTCTTTGCGGTGACGTTTAGCCAGTGATTTTTCAATCACTTTTTTACGGCGATCACGTGCCTGAGCAGCAGCTTGTGGATCAAATACGTTCTGATCCATAGGAGACGATGTATTTGATGTACTCATTCGTATTGCTCACGGTATTTACGCACAATGTACAGTGCAACAATGTTTAATCCTAAAGTGATCACAAAGAGTGTTAATCCCAGTGCAAATGCCACCAAGGCCTGTGGGCTCGCAAAATCAGTATCACCCGTTAACTGTTTTACAATGGTTACGGTAACTGTCGAAACAGCTTCAAACGGATTTGCATGTAGAAGTGGACTGTTCCCTGCTGCCAAAACCACAATCATGGTTTCCCCTACGGCACGCGAAACAGCCAATAAAAATGCCCCTGTAATACCCGGTAAAGCTGCTGGTAAAACCACTTGGCGAATCGTTTCTGATTTGGTTGCGCCCAGTCCTAACGAACCATCACGAAGTGCGCGAGGAACTTGAGTAATAATGTCATCAGACAAAGATGAAACGAATGGGATAATCATAATTCCCATTACAAAACCGGCAGTCAAAGCACTAGTTGCATTAATTTCAATACCGACATACGCACCAGCAGCTTTAAAGAATGGCCCAATAATCATCATGGCAAAAACACCATAAACAATTGTTGGAATACCCGCTAAAACTTCAATGGTAGGTTTTGCCCATGAACGTAACCACGGCGAAGCATACTCAGCTAAATAAATAGCAATCATTAAGCCAACAGGTACAGCAACTAATAAGGCAATACCACTGACCATGAGCGTGCCCCATAGTAATGGTAATAAACCATAACTACCTTCTGCATTACCTGAAGTACTAAAGCCAGGGTTCCATTCTGTACCAAAGAAAAAGTCGATTGGACTTACAAAATGGAAGAAGTGCATTGCCTCACCAAACATCGACATTACAATGCCGATCGTGGTTAAAATTGCAACGCCAGAACATAAGATCAAACCAACATTAATTGCACGCTCAACTTGGTTACGTGCGCGATATTCTTGGCTGATTTTTTTCTTTGCCCACACTAAGCCCAACAAAGCGGCACAGACAACAACAGCAAATTTGGCAAAAGAGCCAATAGTTTGAAATTTTGCATATTGCTGAGCAGCAGCCAACTCATAAGCTGCGGGATGATCACTTACCCCAAAACCAGAAGCGATCGCTTGAACTCGATCAACAAGTACACTTCTTGCTGCTTCATCTAGAGAAGCTGTCACAGAAGCAGGTACGTTGTTAAAAATAATATGATTTAAAATACTTGGCTCAACCAAGTTCCAAATGATCAAAATTAAAAAAGCAGGGATACCGCACCAAAGCCCAACCAGTGCGCCATAATAACCAGGACGAGAATGTAATGTCGCCGAGTTGCTTCCCTTACCTGCTAGGTGGCGGCTCTTTCTCAGCCCAAGTTGATATGCAATTGCCACAAGGGCTAACAACACACCGATAAGTAGCAGATTCATGTATTCTCCACTGTTTTCTCAATTGTCATAATTTGGAAAAAACGTGTTAGACAAAAAGGCTGATGATCGCTTGAGATCACCAGCCCCTATTCAAACCAACTTATTTAACAGTTTTACCTGCTTTAAAGTCAGCTAAAACTTTAGCGCGTTCTGCATCAGACATCGCGATTAAACCATCACGCTCAGCTTTAGAACCTTTACCAGTCGCTTTTTTGCTTAGGAAGTATTCTACGTATTGTGGTAAACCTTTAACTGATTTTAAGTGCTCGCCTTTTACATAGAAGTATAGTGGACGAGATACAGGGTATGTACCATTTAACACAGTTTTCTCAGAAGGAACTACGTTGTTTACTGTCGCTACACGTAACTTGTCACGGTTCATGTCATAGAAACTCAAACCAAATACGCCTACTGCACTTGGAGAAGTTTTTAAGCGAGCTAGAGTTTCTGTATAGTCACCAGCAATTTCAATTACACGACCGTCTTTACGGAAAGTAGAACATGCTTTCTTTTGAGCGTCTTTGTCTAGGCTCTTGAAGTATTCATACGCTTCGCAACCAGCTTCAACCATTTTTTCTTGGAAAACTTCACGCGTACCGTGGTTAGACGCAGGAATAACAAGCGTAATAGGCTCATTAGGAAGTGATTTGTCAATTTGGTTCCAGTTTGTATAAGGGTTTGGAACCAATTTACCTTTTGAAGGTAACTGTGCAGCTAAAGCAGCAAACACATGGTAAGGTTTTAATTTATAAGCTGCTTTGCTTGAGCTAGACGCAAATACAATACCGTCATAACCAATTTTGATTTCTTGAATTTGTTTTACACCAGCTTTGTTACAAGCTTCGATTTCAGTGCTTTTAATTTTACGAGAAGCGTTTGCAACGTCGATTGTGTTGTCACCAACACCTTGACAGAACTGTTTTAAACCAGCAGAAGAACCACCAGAACCTACAACAGGAGTTTTAAATTGAGGGAATGTATTACCAAACTCTTCAGCTACAACGCTGGCAAATGGTAATACAGTTGAAGAACCAGCAATTTGAATCGTATCACGAGCTGCATTTGCAGTCGTTGTTACAGCGGCCCCAGTTACTGCTAATGCAATTGCGATTTGACGTGGATTTAAGCGCATTCTGTTCTCTCTCATTAATGCAATAGGTTGTACGTCACTTTTTGTTGAGTGCTTGTACGCTCTTCGATAGCTGCATTGTGAATAGAAAATATGACAAATAAGTTACAGTATTATGACGCTTTCATGATTTTTATAATGTTCATTGTCACATTTTTAAATCTATTTTATATCAATTATTTAAGATGATTTTATAAGTCCTTTGATATTTAGATTTAATGGGAAATATGACAAACGTTTAAAATAATAAAATTGTAATTATGCTTAAATTATAAAAACTTAAGTAATTTAATGAATTGATGCTACAAAATTATTTTATTGATACAATTCTCAATTTTTTACGTGTCACCTTTATTTTTAAAAAATTATTTCGCCCGAACATGAAAATATTATGACAAAACAAAAACGGTTACCTGCCTTATGTCAGATAACCGCAATATCACTGTAAATTTAGCTTATTAGTTTGATTGTACTTCCGGCATTGCGACCATTTTTTTACGATACTTAAAGAAATACATAATCGCTAAAACAGCAAGCCAGATTGGCCCCAAAATAACAGCGAGTCTCATATCTGGTGTCATCGCCATAATAATGAGAATGAAACATACAAAGCTAATAGTTAAATAATTACTCCATGGGCTCATAATGCTTTGGAATTTGGTTTGACGCTTTTGCAATTTCATTGCTTTGGTAAATTTCAAATGCGTGACTGAGATCATAAGCCAGTTAATAACAAGCGCAGCCACAACCAACATCATAAAGAGCTGAAAAGCTTGACCTGGAATTAAATAGTTGACCACTACACAGACGGCTGTAATTGAAGCAGAAACAACTGCTGCTGGAACTGGAATACCGCGGCTGTTTACTTTTTTCAAAATTGCCGGAGCATTACCCTGCTCTGCCAAACCATGCAACATACGACTATTACAATAGATACAACTGTTATAAACCGAAATAGCAGCAATCAAGACCACAAAGTTTAGAACGTTCGCAACACCATTACTATTGAGTGACTGGAAAATTAAGACAAACGGGCTACCGCCTTCTGCCACCATATTCCATGGATAAAGACATAAAAGAATACCGATTGCACCAATGTAAAAAATCAGGATGCGATAAACAATCTGGTTTACTGCCTTTGGAATTGTTGTTTCAGGTTTTTTCGTTTCAGCTGCTGCAATACCGATAAGCTCTAGACCACCGAATGCAAACATAATGACAGCCAAGGCCATAATAAAGCCATGAATACCATGCGGGAAGAAACCACCGTGTTGCCATAAATTTGCAACACCCGCTTGCGGACCTGCTGAGCCTGAAAGTAAAAGATAAGCACCGAAGCCAATCATACTTAAAATCGCAACAATTTTAATGCAGGAAAATAAGAACTCCGATTCCCCAAAAAAGCGGACATTTACCAAGTTAATGCCGTTAATTAAAATAAAGAAAAATAGAGCGGTCAGCCATGTCGGAATTTCTGGCCACCAAAACTGAATAAAAGTACCAATCGCACTCAGTTCGGCCATACTTACCAGTACATACAAAACCCAGTAGTTCCAGCCAGACATAAAACCAGCCATTTTGCCCCAGTATTTGTTCGCAAAATAACTAAAAGAACCACTTACCGGCTCTTCAACAACCATTTCACCTAAATGACGCATAATCAAAAAGGCAATAATTCCTGCAATTGCATATCCCAATAAAATTGAAGGACCTGCCAGTTTAATTGTTTGTGATAGACCTAAGAATAACCCTGTTCCGATCGCCCCTCCGAGTGCGATGAGTTGAATATGCCGATTGGATAAGCCTTGTTTTAACTCGTGCTTATTGTTTGCATCCATAACATTATCTCCAATGTTGGTGTCACTTCCTGTACACCTTTATTCAGCACCATATCCGAAGACCAGAAACCGGCCTTCGGACATAAGTTGCTTTAGTATGAGTCCATTTAATTTTTGAGAAGACGTGTCCTATCTTCTATTTAAAAAGAGATTGCATCCTTACATTTAACTGGTTGGGAACGCTCCTTTAAAATTTCGTAGCCGCGATCACCGTAGTCAAAACGTGCAATCACAGAAGCAAATTTTTTCAAACTTACCGGCGCATCCATTGCTGGTAGTTTCAATTCAATGAAAGTTAACTGATCATTTTGCTGAACATTATCTAAAACGCTCTTCAGTTGGCCAGCAGTCTCAACCACGTAAGTGGTATGGCCTTTTTTACCGTTAAATACCGCTGGAATTTCGGTGTATTTCCAGTTTTGCACGTCGTTATAGGCAGCGTTTTCACCCATAATTAAACGTTCAATGGTGTAGCCGCCATTGTTCAACAAGAAAATAATTGGTTTTAAACCATGGCGGATAATCGTAGAGAGTTCTTGTACCGTAAGCTGGAACGAACCGTCACCAATAAACAAAATTTGACGACGCTCAGGAGCAGCTAACAAACTACCAAGCAAAGCTGGCAAGGTATAACCAATAGAACCCCAAAGCGGTTGAGCAATATATTTAGCTGTGGCAGGAAGTTTGATACCTGACAATGCAGAGTTTGATGTTCCTACTTCACCAATAATCACATCATCTTCTTTTAAGAACCCTGAAATGTAGTTCCAAAGCACATCTTGGCTAAGCTTTTGTTGAGCTGGAGCTTCTATTACTTTCGCCGGTTGTTTTTCAAGAAGAGGTGTTGTTGATTTACGTGGCGCAACTTTTTTATTTAGCTCGACAAGTAATTGTCCAATTTCAATACCCGGAAAATCCTGTCCAAAAATATTTAGGCCATAAGATTTAATTTCGATGTAGTTTTTGGTCTCAATTTGATGAGTAAATACAGCTGAGCCTACATCGGTAAAGCGTGCGCCAATACCGATTAAGCAGTCGGATTGTTCAATGATATTTTTCACATGCGGTTGGCTTGCCCCACCCACATAAGTGCCAATGTAGCGAGGTGAACCTTCATCCATAATATTTTTTGCAGTATTCATACCTGCAAATGGAATTGAGCATTTCTGAGACAAATCATTTAAAAGTGAAGTTACACCAAAAACTGAGGCTTCATTATCAATTAAAAGCGCTGGACTTTGAGCATTCTCAATAATGTCACAAAGTTTGCTTACCACACTTTGCAATAATTCAGGTTCAACAGCTGGATAGCTTAAGTCGAGTGGACGTTCAGACACTTCAATTTTAACGTGAGTAATATCACCAGGTAGTTGGATGTGTACAGGACGGCGTTCAAGGAAACACTGACGCAATACGCGGTCAATTTCAGAAGCTGCATTTGCAGGAGTTAAACGAGTTTGGGCAACTGTGAACTCTTTCATACAGTTCATAATGTTGTCGTAGTTACCATCAACTAACGTATGATGTATGAGAGTACCCTTTTGAACTGCATGTAAAGGTGGAATACCTGAGATATGAATAAGAGGTACATTTTCTGCATAGGCACCGGCAATACCATTAATGGCACTTAAGTCACCTACACCATAAGTGGTTGCCAAGGCAGAAAAACCGTTAATTCGTGCATAACCGTCTGCTGCATACGCAGCATTTAATTCATTACAATTTCCAATAAATTCGAGTTGTGGGTCTGCTTCAACTTGTTCTAGATATGAGAGGTTAAAATCACCAGGTACACCAAAAAGATGTTGGATACCCATTTGTTTTAGACGAAGATTTAAAAATTCACCAATTTCTATGAACATTGCTCTATATCCTTTGAGACCAATTTTTATTCCATAGAAAAATAATATTTCATCTATCTTTTAGATTTCGTGCATAATGAAAACGCATTTTAATAAAAATACATGATTTGTGTATCATAAAAGGATTTTATGCAATGGATAAGTTCGACTGGCAAATCATTCAGGCACTACAAAAGAATGGACGACTCACCAATCAGGAAATTGGAGATTTAATCGGTTTATCTGCTTCTCAATGTTCAAGACGACGTCAATTGCTTGAACAAAAAGGCGTGATTCTCGGTTATACGGCACGCATCCAGCAACAGGCGCTAGGACTAGAAGTTACAGCGATGATTCACATAAACTTAAGAACACACGAGGCGAAATCACAGCAGGCTTTCCAAGAGCTGATTGAAGCTGAAGACAACATTCAGGATGCTTTTTCAATTAGTGGTGATGCAGATTTTATTTTAAAAGTCGTTGCTGAAAATTTAGAACAGCTTTCTCAATTTGTAACTGAAAGATTGCTTTCTTATAATTTTATAGGGCACATAAAGTCTTACATTGTTCTGAAAAAAATTAAAGAACAGAATCATTTTTTAATCAAGCCTAAAAGCATGAGCTATCATCACTCTCAATAAAGTAACTCAGCTTTTCACTCTTAAAAGTGAAAATAAAAAGGCGGATACTAAATCCGCCTTAAAATTAATCTTTAGACTTTACTGATGTGAACCGTTTGCCCAATCGTATTTTCAAGCAAACCTTCCAAACCAAACTCAGCGCCTAAGCCAGACATTTTCCAGCCTCCGAAAGGTGCATGAGGCAGTACTTCTGCATGGGTATTAATCCAAACTGTTCCACATTGAAGCTGTGTAGCATAGGTCTGTGCAGCTTTAAGATCAGAAGACCAAATTGAACCACCCAAACCAAACTCACTGTCATTGGCACGAGCAATAGCATCGTTGATATCGGTATATTTTAAAACAGGCAACACTGGACCAAATTGCTCTTCTTGCACCACACGGCAAGAGTCAGAAACTTCAGTCAAAATAGTTGGTGCAATAAAGTAGCCCTGCTCTGGTAGCTGTTGTTGCCCAGAAAGTGCTTTTGCACCTTGTGCAATCGCTTCAGCAATAAGAGCTTTCACTTTGTTATATTGCATCTGGTTTTGTACTGGTCCAAATGTTGTAGAAGATGCCATACCATCCCCCACAACTTGAGCGTTGGCAATATCAGCTAACTTTTGAGATAAAGCTTCATATTGGCTTTCATGCACATATAAACGCTTTAACGCCGCACATGTTTGACCAGCATTCAAGAACGCCATATTAAAAATCTTAGCAGCAATTTCATCGATATTTGCATCTGGTAATACAATACCAGCATCATTACCACCAAGCTCTAAAGTTAAGTGTTTTAGCTGCTGTGCTGCACCAGCCATAATGTGCTGACCTGTTCGAGTTGATCCCGTAAACACGACTTTTTGCACATCTGGATGAGAAGATAATGCTTCACCAATCTCACCAGCACCAACCACAATTGAGATTACACCTGCTGGAACTTCTTGCTGAATGATTTCACATAAACGTAAAGTCGATAATGGTGTGTATTCAGAAGGTTTGCTAATGACAACGTTACCTGCACGTAAAGCAGGCATGATATGCCAAACTGCAATCATGAGTGGCCAGTTCCATGGCGTAATTGAAGCCACTACACCCAATGGTTGGCGATGGCGTTCAATACGTTTAGTTTCACTGTCTTCAATTACTTCTACCGGTAAATCCATAGAAGCCGCATAACGCGTCCAGCCAATTGCACCTTGCACTTCCATTTGTGCCAGTGCTAGTGGTTTACCTTGTTCAAGCACCACCAGCTCTGCAAGCATTTCAGCGTGCTTTTCAATACCATCTGCAATCTTGTTTAAAATTGTTTTACGCTCATCATGCGAGACAAGCTGCCAAGCTTTAGAAGCCTGTTTAGCTGCACTAACAGCTTGATTCACTTGTGCAACTGATGCTTTTGCACAACGTGCCGCAGTTAAGCCTGTAGCAGGATTAATAATTTCCAGTTCACCTTGTTCACCTGAACAAAGTTGACCGCCAATAATAAGTTTAAATTCATTAAGCATATTCGCTTGTTGCATTTCTTCTTCCTTGTCTTAATTGTAATTACGACTTCTTACTTTATGTAGTATGGTTTAAAGCAAGTGCCGTATTGATATATCAATGCGACCAAAAAATCGGGAACATACCAATACAATAAGAAATTTGCTCACCATAAATCATGCATAATTATTTTTGTTTTTTGAAAATATGCATGTTTTGTGCATATACCCTTCTTCTGATACACAATTTTGATAAAAATAATATGTAATAAAAAAGCCCGGCAATAAACCGAGCTTTTTGGGGTATCAACTCAATTAGTCGATTGGTGGTACGTAGTTACCAGAAGCAATCGCATCTTTAATGCGTTCAGCTTCAGCCAATACTTGAGCTAAAAGGTTTTTAACATTTTCAAATGTTACAACAGGGCTTAATGTTGTCATCTTCAATGACTGTACATTACCAACTTTTGTTACACCAATATTTGCCTCACCACGTGCAAACAATTCATCTGCTACGTTTTGATTTAAGCTATCGATAAACTCAACTGGATAACCTTCTGGAACAACACGGAACAATACCGAAGCAAACTGTGGTTCAACTAAAAGTTCTAAACCATCAGTTGCCTTGATGTAATCTGCAACTTCACGAGTAAGTTTTACACCATGGTCAATCATTGAACCATAAAGGTCTTCACCTAGTGATTCGATTGTCATCCACAATTTCAATGCATCAAAACGACGAGTCGTTTGTAATGACTTAGACACAAGGTTAGGTACGCCATGCTCTTCATCATAAGCAGAGTTCAAGTATTCAGCTTCGTAGTGCATGAAACGATAGTTCGCTTCATCTTTTAACAAGAACGCGCCACAGCTGATGCTTTGGAAATAATGCTTATGGAAGTCGAGGGTAATCGAGTCAGACAACTCAATACCATCAAGCATTGCACGATAGTCATTTGATAAGATCAGTGCACCGCCCCACGCAGCATCAATATGCATCCATGAACCATACTTATTAGTAATTTCACGGATTTTTTTCAATGGATCAATTGCACCAGCATCAGTTGTACCCGCTGTCGCAACCACACAAGCAACAACTTTACCTTCAGCTTGAAGATGCGCCATTGTTTTTTCAAGAGCATCAACATCCATCTGTGCATTTTCATTCACAGGAACAGTTACAACTGACTGGAAGCCCATGCCCATCATTGCCATGTTCTTTTGCACAGAGAAATGCGCATTTTCAGAACAAATGACTTTGACGTTTTTCATTGCTTCAGCTGGAATACCGTCGCGCTGTACAGACCATGGATTACCATTTTCGTCTTTCCAGTTTTTCGCAATGCACCAGTCACGAGCAAGTAACACACCCATCAAGTTAGATTGAGTACCGCCAGAAGTGAACACACCTGCCTGACCAGAACCATAACCTACTTTTTGACGCAACCAATCAATAAGCTGCACTTCCATTAATGAACCTGCCGGGCTTTGATCCCATGAGTCCATAGACTGGTTAGTTGCATTGATTAACACTTCCGCGATCTGGCTCATCACCATGGTTGGGCAGTGTAAATGTGCTAATGAATGGGGATGGTGTACTTTCAAGCTTTTATTCAAGAAAAGCTCAATCATACGTTGAAGAGATTGTTGTACACCCATACCTTCTTTTGAAGGTTGGAAAGAAATTGCTGAACGCAACTCTTTAATGCTACCGCCTGTGTACATTTTTTCATTTTGCAACCATGCTGAAACGGCTTTTACCGCTTCGCCCATTGCTGACTCATAGTCAGCAATGGATTGTGCATCATTGCAGAGTAACGCTTTACGATGTTCTGCAAAATCCACCATACTTACGCGCCTCGCACTGCAACCAATGCTTCTGCAACTGCTTTCTTAAAGCGAGCAATTACTTCTACACACTCTTCTTGAGTAATGATGAGTGGGCAAAGTAAACGAATTACTGTACCGTTACGACCACCTTTTTCAAGCAATAACTTGTTGTTAAAGCAAGCAGTCTGGATCGCAGCCGCTAACTGAGAGTCAGCAGGGTGAGAACCGATACGGTCAGCAGGTTTACGCTCGTCAACGATTTCAACACCAATCATTAAACCGCGGCCACGTACGTTACCGATACATGGGAATTCAGTAGCTAATTTTTTCAATTCAGCTTGTAAGAATTCACCACGCTCTTGTGCATTTTGAGCAAGGTTTTGTTCCTTGATCGTTTCTAATACGACAAGACCTGTACCCATAGCAAGTTGGTTACCACGGAAAGTACCAGTGTGGCCAGCAGGCTGCCAAGCATCAAATTTACGCTTAATACCTAATACTGCAAGTGGTAAACCACCACCTACTGCTTTAGACATTACAACGACATCAGGTTCAATACCGGCATGTTCAAATGCAAACATTTTGCCTGAACGAGCAAAGCCTGCTTGAACTTCGTCTAAAATTAAAACGATGTTGTGCTTTTCAGTCACTTCACGGATTTTTTGCAACCATTTTACTGGAGCTGTAACAACACCGCCTTCACCTTGAATTGCTTCAAGAATAACAGCAGCAGGCTTAGTTACACCGCTTTCAACATCTTCAATAAAGTTTTCGAAATAGTAAGTTAAAGCGTCAACACCAGCTTCACCACCTAGACCAAGTGGGCAGCGATATTCATGCGGATATGGCATGAATTGTACACCTGGCATTAAGCCATTCACTGCATTTTTTGCACTTAAGTTACCAGTCATTGCAAGTGAACCATGAGTCATACCATGGTAACCACCAGAGAAACTGATCACTGAGCTACGGCCAGTGTAAGTTTTAGCAAGTTTAATTGCTGCCTCAGTCGCATCTGCACCAGAAGGACCACAGAACTGTAAGCAATATTCTTCTTTACCACCTGGTAAATATGCTAACAACGCTTCAGTAAACGCATCTTTTAAAGGTGTGGTTAAGTCTAAAGTATGCAATGGCAAACCACTTGCCAATGTGTCTTGAATACTTTGAATCACCGCAGGATGATTATGACCTAAAGCCAATGTACCTGCCCCAGCTAAACAATCAAGGTACTGTGTACCTTCAACATCAGTAACCCAGCAACCTTGTGCTTTCGCTATCGCTAACGGTAATTTACGTGGATAGCTACGAACATTCGATTCCATTTGACTTTGGCGAGTCAAATAATATTCGTTGGTAGCATTAGTGGCAGGGTTGACAGAAGTAACGCTCATATCGGATTACCATCTCTGATAAGGGTAGAAAGAAATAAGTCTGGTGACTTTTGGTCCTTTGACTCGGTGCTTTATAGAACTAGCGAAGACACATATTTTATATCTTGTAACTAGGAGCGCGATGATACCTAATTTTGCAAGAAAAAAAACGTCTTTTGTGTACTTTACTCATCTAATCTTATTGAAAAATTGTATTATCCCAATAGTTATGATGAATTATCATCATACTATGTGACAATCTAAAGAAAATATTCTTTTTTTATATTCGTGTGATTTTTTAAGTTACATTGAAACACTTTAATTCTAAGTTTTTTATTTTTAAAGAATTTTATTCTTACCAAAAATTAAAAAACTTGATTTAAATATTACAAATACCCCACAAAATCTGCAAAAGTTATGCATAACTTATGTTTAACATTTCTTAATGAAAAAAATTAAATTTATATTAATTTTTAAAGGATAAATTTATGCGTACTTTAGCAATATCTACTCTTCTCCTTGGTACGGTACTCAGCCCTATGGTTTTTGCCCAAGATGATAATGCCCTTCACTACAATATTGTAAATGTTCAAGCAGAAGCTTCTCGCCAAGTTTCAAACGATGAAATGCATGCAACTTTATATATTGAAAAAAGCAATAAGCAGCCTGCAGAACTTTCAAACCAAATTAACCAGTTAATGAACCAAGCACTCGCAACTTCGCGTAAATACCCACAAGTGAAAGTGGAAACTGGTGCTCAAAGCACTTATCCAATTTATGACAATGACAGTAATAAATTAAAAGAATGGCGTGGCCGCGCGGAAATTCGTCTAGAAAGTAAAGATTTTAAAGCTGCTAGCCAATTAATTAATGAGTTACAACAAAGCTTTCAAACTCAATCCATTAATTTTAGCGTTTCAGATGAGCAACGTAAAAAAGTTGAGAATGAATTGATGGTAGAAGCATCTAAAAACTTTCAACAGCGTGCTCAAATGCTGACTCAAGCATGGAATAAAAGCCAATATTCTTTGGTTACTCTAAACCTGAACACGAATAACTATTTTCCTCAACCTGTAATACGTGCCAGCTTAGCTAAGTTCGCTGCTGCTGAAGCGGCACCAGCTCAAGACATGGCTGCTGGTGAATCTAAAATTACTGTAAATGCAAACGGTTCAATCCAGTTTAAATAAAAGTAATTTTCCGGGTCCAAACATATGATTGCTTGGACCCTTTTCTATATCTGATCAGCATATATTATTTATTTGATAAAGCTTCATGAGCTTTTTATATTTAAGTCTTGCTACTTCTCTAAATTTTTCCCAATTAAATAATTTCCCAAAGCTTGAGCCAAATAATCAAAAAGCGTTCTGATTTTCGGAATTTGTCTAAAATCTTCATGGATTACGAGCCATAGGTCATATCGATGAACTTCTAGGTCTGGAATCACTTGTATAAGCTCTTGGCATTGATTTGCTATAGGACACTGAATAAAACCTATTCCTAACGCGGCCTTTACTGCTGAAAACTGAGCAGGATGGCTATCGGTGCGTATCTTGAATTGTTCATTTTTAAGCTCAGGTAAAAGCATCCTTATCATTTCTCTTTCAAGAAGATTACGATCTGGACCAATCAAATCATGTTGTCTTAAATCTTCTAGACAAGTGGGATTACCTTTACGCTGTATATAATCTCGATGAGCATAGAGCCCCAATGGCACCTCACCTATCTTTTTAGCCACAAGTGCCTCTTGAACTGGTGGATACATTCTGATTGCCAGATCAGCCTCTTGCTCAAGTAAGTTGGCAGAAGAATTGTTTAGGGATAATTCAATATTAACTTCGGGATACAGTAAGCGGAACTTTGAAAGTAATTGAGGTAGAACCATTGTTCCCAGAAAATCCGATACGCTCACTCGGACACTGCCTGCAATTAGGTTTAACGGAGCACTTGCTGTCCGCATAAAATAGTCAGAAGCACGTTGCATTGCTCGCGCAGGGACTTCAAGAGCCAAAGCGTGTTCCGTTGGCTTCAAACCATGAACAGAACGGCTGAACAAAACAGTTCCCAACTGATGTTCAAGATGCTCAATACGTGTTCGAACAGTGGGTTGTGTAACGCCCAATTTACGAGCTGCTGCTGAGAAACTCCCTTCTTCTAAAACCACTAAAAAGAATTTCTGATCATCCCAAGAAATCTGTTTGTTCATCAAAATTCTTTCATCTGCTCAATTAAATTAGTCAATTTTATTATAGGGATGCTTTTTTTATGATGTGAATATTATTTATCGCATGTGATTAATCATCATAGAAATTAAGGAGATATATTATGAATAAACCACTTTTATTAGTTTTTCATCCCGATTTGAGCCAATCTAAGGTTAATCGCGCTTTGGTTGCAACATTACAGGATCAGGACAAAATTGATATTGTTGACATTCAAAAGCTGTATAACGGATCTTTAGATATAATGAACGATGGTGCGATTGAAGCTCAACGCCTGATTTCTGCTTCGCACATTATTTTGCAGTTTCCTATCTATTGGTATTCAGTTCCACCTATTTTTAAAGCTTGGATGGATGCCGTCTTAACGCGGATGTTTTATCTTTTTTATGAACAGGAAGGTCAGCATATTGAAGGCAAACCACTTTATTTGCATATTACGGTTGGCAATTTAAATTCGGCATATCAAAAACTGGGGCAAAATGGCTTTACTCTAGATGAACTCATGGCTCCTTTAAAAGCCACTGCACGCAGATGTGGTTTAATCTGGCATCCTCCCCATGTTATTTTTAATGCAAATCAATTGAATGAAAATGATATTACAGAGCAAACCTCGCTCTCTTTAAAGCAGTTTGAACAATGGGGCATATTTAATAATAATTCAATAATTCCTTCATAATTAGTGCTAAGTCAAAAAAAACGCACTTCTGTAAAATCAGAAGTGCGTACAATGTTATAAGAACAAAATATTATTTTTTAAATGGGAACGCATATTTCACAATACGCCCAACTACTTGTCCAAACTGCTTAACAAAGCTGGCATTGTTATAGTTCAAACCATATTTCTTACAAACCGCCTCAACTTTTGGAGCCATTTGGCGATAACGACGAGCAGGAATATCTGGGAATAAGTGATGTTCAATTTGATGACTTAAGTGACCAGACAAAATATGGAATGCTTCTGAACCTGTTAAGTTAGAAGAACCACGAATTTGGCGCATATACCAGTGTCCACGGCTTTCTTCTTGTAAAACAGATTTTGGAAACACTTCTGCATCTTTCGTGAAATGACCACAGAAAATAATACTAAAGGTCCAGATATTACGAAGGCCATTTGCGACCAAGTTACCTGTAAATACTGGTAATGCTGCCGGCCCTGCAATAAGAGGGAAGAAAACATAATCTTTAAAGAGTTGCTTGCCAATCTTTTTATTAACAGGTTTTAACTCTTCTAAAAATTGTGCCTTAGTTTTACGCTTGTAAAGTACACGCCCAATTTCAAGATTCTGAATTGCTACGCCCCACTGGAACAATAAGCAAAATGGAATACTGTAAATAGGCTGCAATAAGAACCCTGGCTTCCAACGTTGTTCAGGGAATAAGCGAAGTAAGCCATAACCAATGTCATCATCAATACCTTTAATATTGGTATAAGTATGATGTTTATAGTTATGGGTTTGACGCCAGTTATCAGAGGTACCTACAGTATCCCATTCATAAGTTTGACCATTAAATTTCGGGTCATTCATCCAGTCATATTGACCGTGCATAACATTATGGCCGAGCTCCATGTTCTCCATAATTTTAGAGAAACCTAATAAACCCGTACCTAAAATCCACGCTGGCGGGAACCAACCTGCAAATAAACAAGCTCGGCCTAAAAAGCTACTATAACGAATAGCAGCATAGACACGGCGGATATATTTAGCGTCTTTTTCACCCAAATCATCCAATACTTCTTGTTTGATCTGATCAAGCTCTTTTGCAAATGCTTCAAGTTCTGCTGGAGTCAAATCTCGATTTTTAGGATTTTTAAAATATTCGACTTTCACTGGCATATTCATAAGAGTTCTCTCTTAAAGATCAATAACTAGATCGGATTGTGCTGAGTTCACACAAATTTTAAGTAATTGGCTTGGTTCCGTATTTTGGCTACCGTTTAGTAAATTACGTGTAGAACCTTGCGTTTTACTACAAACACATTTATTACAAATTCCCATACGACAGCCATGTGTCGGCTTAAGGCCTTCATGCTCAAGGCTGACCAAAATGGATTGGCCTTTAGGAATTGCAATCACTTTATTAGACTGGGTTAATGTGACATTCACATAACCAATGTCATCCGCAGAACTTTCATTAGTTAAACTAAATGCTTCAGTAAGTACAGTTGGTGCTTTTTCAAAAAGCTGTTCAACAGTTGAAACAAAACCCGATGGACCACATGCATAAACTGTGCTGTTTTCAATACCTTCAACCAGTGCAAGATGTTCAGCATTTAAACGTTCATCATTTGGCGTTTCTTGTGTGTAAAACACCTGATAGCTAAAGTTTGGGTTTTGTTCAGCCACTTGTTCAAAGTACTCTGTAAAAGCAGCATCAGAACGTTGTTTGACCCAATATAAAAGCTGAACCTGCGTTTTTTCTAACTGTTGGCTTTGCTTAATTGCTGTGATTAAGCTCAACATTGGTGTAATACCACTACCAGCAGCTAACATAATTAATTTCGGTGTCTGGATGTTTTGTTGCATGTCACCATAAGGCTGCCCAAGCTCAAAAACATCACCAATTTTGCTATCTGCAATAAACCAGTTACTGACAATACCATCAGCAACTTTTTTAACTGTTAAACGTAAGTGCTCTGCATCAATTTGCGTCAAGCTATAAGTACGTTCATAACGACGGCCCGCAATTTCAACAATCACTGGATGATGTTGACCTGCCGCGCCCATTTTCACCAAGCGGTTGCATTTTAGTGTCAGGCTCACGGTGTCATGAGCTACGAATTCTTTTTTTACAATTTGAACTAGTCCATGCTGCACAGACCATAAAGGATTTATTTTTTGTAGCCAGAAGTTCGCCATATTTTTGTCAAATACAGCTTGTGTTAATGAATTGAATAGAGAATTTCTCTTTTCGATTGCTTGCATAACTGAGGGCTCTGTCGCTCTTTTTTAATTATTATACACATGTATATATATTTGTATATACACTCGTACTTTTAATTACAATTTCACAAGTTCCCTGTCTAACGCTATAATCCAGACAGTTTATGAATATATTGAAAAACATGACTCAAACCTCACTTTCTCAGAGCCCAAATGACACAACCTCATCACAAGATGTCATTGAAATAAAAACAGTAACGCGTTCTGTTGGAAGAAAAGCGACGATTACGAAAGAAGAACTTTTTCAGGCAGCTCTTAACCTGATTGGTCCACAAAAAAGTATTGCCTCACTCAGCTTACGTGAAGTTGCAAGAGAAGCTGGTATTGCCCCAAATAGTTTTTATCGTCACTTTAAAGACATTGATGAATTAGCTATTTCACTCATTGACCGTGCCGGTATCGTATTACGTAAAATTATTCGTCAAGCTCGCCTTCGTGCATCTTTGCAAGACAGCATTATTCGTAGTTCTGTAGAAATTTTTCTGCAACAGCTTGATGCTGATGAAGGTAATTTAAGTTTATTGTTGCGAGAAGGTTTTACAGGTTCCGCCTCTTATAAAGCTGCTGTAGATCGACAGCTCAACTTCTTTCAGCAAGAGCTACAAGAAGACTTAATTCGCTTAGAACGCCTCAATAACAATCATCTATATCACCCTGAACTTGTTGCAAAAGCAATTACACAACTTGTTTTTCACATGGGTGCCAAAGTGATTGACCTTCCTATTGATCAGCGTGCGGAAGTCGCAGAACAAACAATGGTTATGATCAGAATGATTTTAGAAGGTGCCCGTCATCTAGACGAAGCAAAAATAAGATAGATTCCACATAAAATGGTTTGTGATTTTACAAGCCATTTTTTATACACCTGTGCCTGCTGATTAATAAAAATATAAACCATAGATTGAAGCAGCTTAGATGCAAGAGTATAAGTAAATAATTCTAGCAATACATATCAATACTTCCCCACGTTATTCAGGGATTCACATGCAAAGTTTGAGTAATCGTCAAAGCCTGATTGCAAGCTATATTCTGATGGGCATTTTTTTGCTTTCGGTTATCCCCTTGCATCTCTTAGCAAGTTTTTTTGCAGGCTTTCTCATTTATGAAATTATTATTAGTTTAAGCTCTATTGTTGAACGTTATATTGATGGTCAAAGAGCCCGCATTTTTATTAGTATTTTATTAAGTATTATTACTATTTCTCTTCTTGCCTTTTTCATTACAAGTTTAATTAGCTTTGTAGTTTATGATTTAAAAGGAGTCGGTTTACATAGTATTAACGGTAAAGTCGACCAAACACTACTGCACTTACAAGCGGAGATTGGGAAATATTTACCGGGCTATATTCCAGATAGCGTTACAGAACTAAAAGATGAAATATTCGCGTTTATGAAAGATAACGTGACTACATTAAAAAATGCCAGTTCCGATATTTTGCACAATCTAGTGACTATGGTGATGGGTCTTATTATCGGTATATTGGTTGCTATTCACGGCTTTCACCGACGTACACCCCAACCTGTTTTCAAATCGTTACTGATTCAACGTATTCAAAAATTATCAATTTCTTTTAGAAATGTAGTTTTTGCACAAATTAAAATTTCAGCGATTAATACGCTGCTCTTTATATTATTTGCTTTTGTACTATTGCCGATCTGGGGTGTTCACTTACCTTTCGCCAAAACCCTAACCATTCTTACCTTTATGTTTGGCTTAATTCCAATTTTAGGGAATTTAATTTCAAATACTTTAACTTTTATTGCGGCTCTTACAATTTCACTCGGTCTAGCAGGTGTTGCGCTACTCTACCTCGTATTAGTTCACAAGTTAGAATACTTTATTAATGCCAAAATTATTGGTCATAAAATTAATGCCAATGCATGGGAAATTTTATTGGCCATGTTAATTTTCGAGTCAATCTTTGGCTTAAGTGGCTTAATTGCAGCACCGATTTTCTATGCTTATTTAAAACTAGAATTAAAAGATGCCAGATTGATTTAACTAAAATTTACTCAATAAAAAAAGCGCCTGTGTGGCGCTTTTTTTATTACTCATTGCTTATGGTTTGACTACTACAAGCACTTGAATCGCTTCAGGGGTTACGGTTAAGCCATCAAGCAAGCTTAAACCTTCTTTTTGCAACTTCTGTAAGCGCTCAATTTCGTCTTGGCGAATGCTCGGGTTGAACTGTTTTAAGTAAGTTAAACGATCAATCTCATATTGCCATTTATTACCATAATGCTCTTTTGCTTGCTGTTGAAGCTGAGGTAAACCTTCTTTAGCAATATCAAGCGCTTGTTTATAACGCTCTTCAATCACTTCACGGCGGGCTTTAACCACTTGGCGGCAGCTATTGCCATCTAAATGATGCAAATACGGTTTTAAAATGGTTGGATCAATCTTTTCAGATAAGTCCTGACCATTTTCACTTAACAATACGCGAATAAGTTGTTTTGGTAAGCTTGATGGCAAGTTCAAGGATTTTGGTGCCACCACATCAACTTTAAACCAGACTTCAAGTAAAACCGAACCTTGCTTTAATGCATTGGACTTAAGCACAGCAACATTGGTACTACCAAATGATTGTGTGCGGATCATTTCCATGACACTTTCAATAAACGGATGTTCTAAAGTTAGATACTGAGCGTCTTCACGCATTTGCGCTTGATCACGATAGAAAGTCGCAGTCATACCTTCTTCATCTAATGCCAAACCTTGCACTTGCATCTGGTCGGTTGGACGAATAATGACTGTACCGTTACTTTGCTCATCAAAGTCAATATTAGTTGAAGACATGAAACGCTTCACAAACATAGGTAGCGTTGTGTTGTCATCATAGTCTTCTAACGCTTGAACAATTTCTTGTGCAACGATAGGACGACATGAGTTATACTCAAGCAGACGATCTCGACCAGCTTGTAACTCTGCTTCCAAAGCTTGGCGTTGAACATTAACTTCTTCAAGTAAATCTTCAAATGTTTGACCTTGGTCGGCAAGCAAGCAATCTTTTAATTCAACAATAAAGTTTTCTTGTAGCGTTTGAGCCGTTGGAGAAATATTGCTGAAAATATTTAATGCTTCATTATACCAACGGAACATACGCTCTTGAGCGGTGCCCATTAAATACGGTACATGAATCTGGATACGGTTTTCTTGACCAATACGGTCTAAACGACCAATACGTTGTTCTAAAACGTCAGGGTTTGCAGGCAAATCAAATAAAATTAAATCACTCGCAAACTGGAAGTTACGGCCTTCTGAACCAATTTCTGAACAAAGTAAGATTTGAGCACCGTAGCTTTCTTCTGCAAAGTAAGCAGCCGCTTGGTCACGCTCAAGCAAACTCATACCTTCATGGAACATGGCTGTACGAATCCCTGCATGCAAACGAAGCGCACTTTCTAAAGACTCGACAACAGGACCACTACGGGCAATTAAAAGAACTTTTTTATGCTTAAGTTCTTTACGTAGAATTTCCATTAACCACGGTACACGCGGATCATTTTGCATCCATGAGCCATCAATTTGTGCTTCTTCTGGCCACATTTGCTCGCGTAATTTACCGTCTTTTGACCAATCTGCTGGCGCAGGTAAAGGCGCAGGTTGGCAATCGCGGCCAGGGAAGCCTTGAATCGCTTCACGCGTATTACGGAATAAAATACGACCTGTACCGTGACGGTCTAACAACTCATGAATCGCTCTGAAACGTTGCTCAGGTTGGTCTTCAATTGAATGCCCCAACAAACCTTCTAAAGCAGTTAAATGCTCTTGAGTTAAAGGTTCATCCGACATAAGCACTTCTGCAACTTGCGCAGTTTGCTGATATTGAGCTTCTTCATCCAAGAAACGCTCTAAACTGCTAAAGCGCTGTGGGTCTAACAAACGTAAACGCGCAAAGTGGCTTTCTACACCCAGCTGTTCAGGCGTTGCAGTAAGCAACAATACACCTGCCGTATTTTCAGCAAGCTCTTCAACCAAGTCGTAACGATCGTTACCACCCTCTTCTTCGCTCCACATCAAATGATGCGCTTCATCGACCACAAGTAAATCGAAACCAGCTTCTAATGCTTGCTCACGCAAATCGTCATGGTCCACCATCAAGTCGACGCTGGCAATAATGCATTGCTCAGTTAAGAACGGGTTAAGTTCTGGATCATGTTCTTTAATAGATGCGGTACGGGTTAAATCAAACAGAGAAAATTGCAAATTGAAACGGCGTCGCATTTCAATCATCCACTGATACTGAAGAGAATCAGGGACTAAAATCAGGATACGTTCAGAACGGCCGGTTTTAAGCTGTTGGTGGATAATTAAACCAGCTTCAATTGTTTTACCTAAACCTACTTCATCAGCAAGTAAAACACGCGGTGCGAAACGTTTACCGACTTCATGTGCAATATAGAGTTGATGCGGAATTAAACCTACACGCGCCCCAACCAAGCCGCGTAATGGACTGGTTTGCATTTGTGCCTGCATCAACATTGCTTCAATGCGTAGGTCATACCACTCTTTATAATCAATCTGGCTTGCCAGCAAACGATCTAAAGGTTTTGATAATTGAATTTGTGCACCAATACGTGTTTCGTTTAGCGCTTTACGTTCTTGCTCGCCATTTTCTAAAGTACGAACAACGTTGTAACGCAATACACCATGACGGTCTTCAATAGACTCGACATTCCACTTATTGCCTTCTTGGTCTTGAACTTCATCATTTACATTAAAGATGATACGAGAAAGCGGTGCATTATTGCGTGCATAAACACGCGTTTCATCACTTTTGGGGAATAAAATGCTGACAGATCTTTCATCTACATCAATAAGAACGCCTAAACCGAGCTCAGTCTCTGTATCTGATAGCCAACGTTGACCAATAGCATACTGCTGCAATTTTTCCACCTTTTTCTCAAGTTCGCACTACATATTGTACGATGCAAAGTAGCTTATTTTTGCATCTTTT
This sequence comes from Acinetobacter sp. AOR12_HL, assembly GCF_027855275.1. Lineage (NCBI taxonomy): Bacteria > Pseudomonadati > Pseudomonadota > Gammaproteobacteria > Moraxellales > Moraxellaceae > Acinetobacter > Acinetobacter sp. AOR12_HL. The sequence goes on from NZ_JAKTIJ010000020.1 coordinate 280,456, forward strand.
TATGTAGTCTTTAAAGCAAAATTTTGCAGCAAAAACTAATTAAATTGTTTTGCTACAAAAATTACTCATCGAAAGTTTTTACATTAAAACGGTACAGGACAGTTAAAAGTTAATGATTCCCCTGTGACAGGATGATTAAAGCTTAACTGTTTAGCATGCAAGCACAGACGAGGAACAAGTAATTGTTCCGGTGTTGCATACAATGTATCACCTACAATTGGATGTCCCAGATATTGCATGTGTACACGGAGTTGATGAGAACGTCCGGTAATCGGTGTTAATTTGACACGCGTAACCGGTTGTCCCTGAATCTGGAAATGTTCAATCGCCTGCCAATGTGTTAAAGCAGGTTTGTTATGAGAAGCATCGACAATATGTAAAGGTGGTCGACTCGGATCATAGACGACAGGGATATCCACTGTCCCTTCACCCTCTAAATGACCAGCAACTAGCGCTTCATATATTTTCGAAGTTTGACGGTCTTGAAATTGGCGTGCAATCGCACTCTGTCCACGCTTAGATAACCCAAAAACCAAAATACCCGAAGTATCACGGTCAAGGCGGTGAATGAGCAAAGTTCGTGGTTCAATTGCCACCAGTCTTGTCAAAACGCTGTCATGTAAATCACCTTTCCCTGGCACACTCAAGATGTCCGAAGGTTTATGAATCACCATAAAATCATCATCACGATAGATCAGATGTTCACTTAGAAAATCACTCAAAGTTGTATTCCCAAGGCAAGATGAAAAACAAGCGGGCAATAATAAAAAGCTTACGTCCGAATTACAATGCCGTTCGGGTAAATTAACGACAGAATTTGCAAATATTATGAATCACATTACGGCTAAAGCCGATTAGCGCTTCAATAACTGCATAATATGTTGCAATGTAGGAGTTTGCATCAACTCATCAACAGTTAGGCTCGCACCATTAGCACGCCATAATTCCACCAAATAATTGACTCCCGAAGCGTCTAGACCATAGTTTCTTAAATCTATTTCGGGATGAATTTCCATTGGATGTCGCCCTACCTGTTCAGCAACTGCCAATAAAATTCCTTTATCGGACAACACCTGTGACGACGGTGCACTTAAAGACCATAAGCGCATTAAAGTCTGCGTGTTTATATGTTGAATATGGTCAAAACTGATTTTTTCAATCCATTGTATATGCTGCTCTAAACTACTCGCCAAGATTGCATCATTTACAACAGCTACATAATCGGTAATGGATAAAACAAGCTGCATCACTTGCTTAAATAGCGGTGATAAATTCCCCGCCATAATTACCTGTGCCTGAGTGTTTGATGACAAGTGCTGCCCAAGCTGTAACATGGCCTGTTGAAGTTGAGATGACTGAATCATCATGACCGGAATTTCGAGTGCTTGTGCTCTTTTACTTAGCATTTCTAAATGATCGGCTAATGGCTGATGCGCCCAATCAGATATATTTTCAAGATCATCTAGCCCGACTAGGAGCAATATGCTTTGCGTAGATTCAATTGGCCAATTTGAAGTACTTGCGGCTAACTGAATTTTTCGAGGTAAGGGATAAAACATTGTTCTCTACAAATATAAAATAGCTCAAATTAAAAAGCCCGTTTAAAACGGGCCTTTTTGCTTACTTCATTTCGGCGAAGGTTTCTTTTGCAGCCTGAATGGTAAACTCGATATCTTCATCAGAATGAGCAGATGAAATAAAGCCTGCTTCAAATGCTGACGGTGCCAAGTTTACGCCACGTTTTAACATGCCATGGAAGAACTTTTTGAAAGCTTCAATATCACATGCCAACATAGAGTCAAAGCTTGTGATGTCTTCTTGATCGGTAAAGTAAAGCCCAAACATTGCGCCAGCTTGCTGAGTTTTAAATGGAATACCCGCTTCATCTGCTGCTGCTTGTAAGCCTGCAAGTAACTTTTCAAGTTGAGCAGATAACTTGCTGTAAAAGTCCGGTTGACGTAAATGTTTAAACATTTCGATACCAGCGCGCATAGCAAGTGGGTTACCAGATAAAGTCCCCGCTTGGTATACACCCCCTAAAGGTGCGATGCACTCCATGATTTCACGCTTACCGCCAAAGGCACCTACAGGTAAACCAGCACCAATAATTTTACCTAAAGTCGTTAAGTCAGGTTTAACGTTATAAACTGACTGAGCACCGCCTAATGCAACGCGGAAACCTGTCATTACTTCGTCAATAATAAATACAGATTTGTATTCATCACACACATCACGAATCGCTTGTAAGAAACCATCAATTGGTTTCACCATATTCATGTTACCTGCGACAGGTTCAATAATGACGCCTGCAATTTCATGACCAAATTTAGCAAAGCATTCTTTTAATGCTGCAATATCATTATATGGCAGCGTTAAAGTGTGTTTAGCGAAGTCAGCTGGTACACCTTTTGATGTTGGTTCGCCCTCACCTTTAGTTAATAAACCAGAACCTGCTTTTACTAACAATGAGTCAGAGTGTCCGTGGTAACAACCTTCAAACTTCACGATTTTGTCACGGCCAGTATAACCACGTGCTAAACGAATAGCAGTCATGGTCGCTTCTGTACCAGAGTTGGTCATACGTACCAATTCAATTGATGGCATGATTTCACAAATAATATCTGCCAATGTTGTTTCATGTACGGTTGGTGCACCAAAACTTAAGCCATCTTCTGCTGCTGTTTGCACAGCCTTAATAATATCCGGATGAGCATGGCCCAAAATCATTGGTCCCCAAGAGCCAACATAATCTACATAGCGCTTGCCATCTACATCCCACAAATATGCACCTTTGGCCTTCTCAATGAAAACCGGTGTTCCTCCAACGCCATTAAAGGCACGTACTGGAGAGTTCACACCACCTGGAATGTGTTTGCTGGCTTGTTTAAATAACTGTTCTTGCTTTGGAGATAAACTCATGGAAATGCTCGTCTTAAATATCTAAAAAATAATTTTGAAAGCTTAAGAAAATAATTGTGCCCACGCCTGTACACGGGCAGGAATTTCAGCAGTTGATCGACCTAATATATCACTAATGACTGCACAGAGGTCAGCACCAGCCTCAATCACGGGTTTTGAGTTTTCAACTGTTAAACCACCAATTGCACAAATAGGTAAATCATATTGAGCCTCTGCTTGCTTAATGACTTCAATACCGACATTGCCTGCTTCTGGTTTTGTGGCAGTTGCATACACAGCACCAAAGGCAATATAAGTTGCGCCATCGGCAATTGCTTTTTGGGCAAGTTCTAATGAGTTTAGGCAAGTACGGCCAATAATCACACCTTCTGGTAACTGTGATTTTGCATCGGTAATTTCACCGTCACTTTGGCCTAAATGCACACCTAAACCAAACTGTGCAGCCAGTTTTAGGTCATCATTAATGACAAAAGGAACCTGATATTTTTCACATAACTGTTTAATCTGTTCAACTTCAGCAGGCTGTTCGGCTTTGTCTATTTTTTTACGGCGGTACTGTAAAATTGCGATTTGACGGGTTGCGAGTGCGGCGTCTAATTTTTCTAATAATAATTGGATTGGGTCATCATTGGTAATGAGGTATAAACCGCGCATACTCTACTCTCGCTTTTTAAAAACTTCGCTAGTATAACGGATTTATAAGTCATCATAAGTACCGATTGATATAGGCTTATCAGTACCAATCGGTATATTAAAAATAGAAATAAAAATTAACTTGGAATTTTATCGTACTTGCGATCAATTAAACTTAATCGACCAGTCGCAACATCAGAGAGCATTCGCCAATCAGAAATAAAGCTATAAAGTGGCTGTTTAAAGCTCGCAGGTTTATTTTTCTCAAACATAAAATGTCCAACCCATGCACATGCATAGCCAGAAACCAAACCATAGAGTGCGTATTTGGCCTGTTTCTTACGAATAGCTTTTGAAAAAAAGTATAGACCAATGCTACTGCCCACCGCATGTAAGCGCCTACTCATAATGTTACGGTGTTCAGTTAAATAAAAACGATAAAATTCCTGATAGTTTTTAATAGGTAATTCAAACTCTGGCTGAGTTTCATGATTAAAATTTACGGGTGCATTCACGATCATCTTCCTGATTTTTATTTGATCAAAATATCACCTGATTGTACACCTAAATAAAAGTGTAGCGTCATATGTTTGATTGTAACTTTCTCTATCAATAACATTATTTTTAGCGCTAAGCTATTATACTTATTCAAGATAGTTTAAATACCTGATTCAGGGAGATCTGTTATGGTTGAAGTTGAGCTTAAGTTTCAGTTACCTGAATCGAAGAAAAAAACCGTCCAGCAATATTTAAAAAAACATAAAGCACAGTATATTCATTTACAGGCCAAGTATTACGATACGCCAGATCGCCTACTTGCAAAAAATGGTATGGCCTTACGCTTACGTAAAGAAAATGATCTGTGGGTACAAACCTTTAAGGCTGCCGGCCAAAGTCATTTACATCGTGTCGAAGAAGAAGTTTTTTTAGGAAAATGCGATCAAGAACCTGACTTAAACCTTGAGTTATATAAAGACAATAAAGCCGTCACAGATTTGATTACTCAAGCTTTAGGCTCTGAAGTCGAAAAGCTAAGCTTACAGTTTGAGACTGATGTACAACGTACCTATCATGTTTTTGAAGCAGATGACACGGCAATTGAAGTCTGTCTTGATGACGGCGCCGTAAAAACAGCAACAGCACAAAGCAAAATTTGCGAAGTTGAGTTCGAACTTAAACAAGGTGCAGTTAAAACACTTATTCAATTTGCTCAGCAATGGATTAATCGTTATGAACTTTGGCTCGATGTGAGAAGTAAAGCCGAGCGCGGTAATTTACTCGCATTGGGGCAAGCTGCTTCACCGGCTGTTCACGCAAAAAATCTGAACTTAGATAAAGACATTTCAGCAGAACAGGCACTCAAAAAGATTGTAGAAAACTGTTTGGGACAATTCTTGCCTAACATGGCCGCAATTGCCGATGGAGTTGCCGAGGCTGAGCACATTCATCAGGCACGCGTAAGCTTACGCCGTTTACGTAGTGCACTAAAACATTTTTCAGCATGGTCAGACGAGTTAAACCCTGTGTGGGAAGAGCAAATTGCCGAACTGTTCCGTCAGCTTGGAAACACGCGAGACGAAGATGCCATTCGTACCGAAATTTTACCTATGATTGTGCAGCATGGTTCACCTGAGCTTTTACTTCCGATCTCTGAACAGCCATTAAAAGACCTTGCCACGCTGTTTAAATCCGCAGACACCATTAAGCTTATACTCGCCTTATTAGCATTTGCCTATTCAGAAGAAGACGATCAAAACGCCAAAGGAAAATTGAAAAAATATATAGGAAAAAGCTTAGATAAGTTACATCATCAAGTGGTGAGTAATGCCAATCATTTCACTGAGCTTGAAGTCACCGAACAGCACAGAACGCGCAAGAAAGCCAAACAGCTTCGTTACTGCATTGAGTTTATATCGAGCTTATATCCTCGTAAAAATGTTCAGCAGTTTTTAAAACAATTACAGCCTGTGCAAAATACTTTAGGACTTTATAACGACTTATTTATTGCCGAAGATCTATTTAATAAAACGATTGAACACGACCCACATTTTTGGTTTGCATTAGGATGGGTTAAAGCCAAACAACCTTATTTACAAAATCAGTCTGCCGAAGCTTTGCAAAAATTTAAACAGGCAAAAACATTTTGGTAAGAATCTTGAAGTCGCGGCAAATATGCCGCGACTTTTTATCTATATTTACCAAATACTTTCCATACACCATTATCTGCTAATGGATCGCTATAGCTATCACTACGCTGTTTTCTTGGCTTATCGCGAGCATCGACGAGTTTAAAGTGTGGCTCTACCCCTAACACAATACCATTGGTATAAAACCGTGAACGCGTATATTCACTTTGACCATGCTGGAATACATACGTCCTTAAATCGATAAATTCACGATGTGCAACTAATGCTGCTGTATCATCACTCTGCAACCATTCTTGCATGGTAAATATCTGGTTTGTGTCAAACTGCCCACATTTTTCAATAAGACTGGCCACACCACGGAAAGTTTTTGATTCTTTTGCTCGTGTTTTATTAATCCGAATTCGGTCTACATGGAAAAAGAATAAGGGTAAGTTTAGATGGCTTGGTAAATGAATTGCATCTGGTAATTCATCTTCCATAAAAGGTTGAAAAAGCTCTTGTGCCCTTTCTATTAAATCTTTCCATTGCTGATAATAGGCCACAACTTCTTCTTGCAAACCATAATAAATTGGCAGCCCTTCTACATGCTCCAAATATTGGGGTGGAAAAATATGCTGGCGTAATAAAGCAATGTCTGTTTTTAGACTTTGAACGGCAATTGCATCTTGCATATTATAACTCCCAATACTTAGGCTATTTACAGACTAAGGCAAAGGTTTTGTTTCCGCAAGGCTTTGCCTATAATAAGCAGCTCTATTTTTGCGGGAATAAGTCATGTCTCAAAAGATTAATGCAACAGATATTACTGAAGAAGAAGCGTTAAATGCTGTTTTCTTTGAGCGTGCGGATGAATTCATTAAACAAGCAAATGATTTTTGTCGCCCGCCAAAAGGCCAAAAGCCAGACCCGGCCGAGCTTCGTGGTCAAGTGAGCGCAGCCATGTTATTTGCAACTGCTCGTTTTAATACATGGGTGGCTGCCAATAATTTTAAAGATGGTAATGAAATGCGTGATGCAAAAGATCAGGTGATGTCTTATCTTCTTCAACAGTTCCAAATGATGCTTGAAGATAACTTTGATGAGTATTGTGAACAGTTCGATAACTACTTACGTTTCCGTAAGAATGAAGATTTTCATACTCACAAACACGACCATTAAAATATTTTACCACTCAAATAAAAAGCCACTTCATGTGGCTTTTTATTTGGCAATTATTTACTGCTTTTGTGCTTGACCATACTGGTCAGCCATAACTTCAACAAGATTTGAAGGTTTAATATATTTTTTAATAACTGCGTTCACATCAGCAACCGTTAACTTTGTTAACTCTTGATCATGTTTAACACGGTCAAGTAATGTTTTACCTGACTCAAGCTCTAGATTTAGCATACCATGAATATTACGTTCATCTTCTAAGGCAGTAACACGTTTCTTCATGATATCCGCCTTCGCTGCTGCAAGCTCTTGCTCTGTAATACCATGAGTAATTAAGTCATTTAGAACCTTATGAACTGAAGCAGAAACTTGTGCCGAGCGACCAGCCGTATAATTTGCACTAATGCTTAACGCACCTACATTCGTGTCTCGATCTAATTGCAAACCAGTACCAAAACCATATACCAATGCATTTTTTTCACGAAGCTCTTGAGCCAAACGTGAAGAAATTTGAGATTCACCCAAAATGTAATTCATTAAAATTAATGCAGAAGCATCGGGATGGTTTTTCCCAACCGGTAAGGCAAGTACACTTTGATAACTACCAAACTCTCGCTGCTCAGATAAGACATGTACTTGCTGAGCAGGGAAATCAACGTGCTGAATCAAGATTTTTTCATACGGTTGTTTGCTATTCCAGCTTCCGAACTCTTGATTCAATAGCTTTTTCATTTTTTGGGCATCAAATGCACCTGTAATCGCAATTTGCGCATGATTCATGGCAAAGAAATGCTGATATAGCTCTTTCACTTGTTCTTGAGTCACATTCTTTAATTGTTTTTTAGCTAGCTCCGGTTCAAAGTGATAACGCAAATCACCAGGTTGGTATTCTTCAACCAAGCGAGATAATGTTAGACCTGCTACCACATCCGGTTCTGTATAAGGACGATCAAGACTAGATAAGCTTTGAGATTTAATTAAGTCAAATTGAGATTGTTCAAATTTAGGATTTTTCATGACCTCTAGAACAAACTTGAAAAACTCATCGAACTTTTCAGTTTTAGATTGAATATTAATGGTCATGCCATTGCCATCGGCACTCGCATAAGCTGCGCCACCTGCATCAATCGATTTATCGGCAATATCTTGCAAGCTATATTTATCAGAACCGCGAAGCAATAAATATGAAGTTAAATCAACAACCGTACCTTTATCGAATAAAGATTTTTCAGTACCAAAATCCATAGTAATGGTGGCATAGGTACGATCATCACGGGTTTCTACAGGGAATAAAGCATACTTCATCCCATTTTTAAGTTTTCCGCGAATGATCTTTTTCTCATTACTCTCGGCATATTGCTTAGACGTTTTTAAAAACTCGGCAACTTCTTGTTGATAAACTTTCGGATCTTTTAAAGGCTCTGCTTTAACATCTGTTTGATCTAATGTTTTAGGCTTATCTTTTGCGTCGAGTTGTAATACTTTCTTTTGGTCTTCTGGTGTTGGCAAAATATCGCCATCAATACGATGACCTGCAACAAGGAACTGTTTTAAGGTTTGATTTACCTCATTGAGCTTCACTTTATCAATTGAATCTAAATCTTTAAAATATTGGTCCCATTGCCCATCCGCTACAGTGTAATCACTTAAACGGGAACCCAAAGCAACGGCATCTTTATTGACTAACTCACCTTGCGTTTTCATTAAGCTTTTTACACGATTTAGCTCAGTCTCTGTAAAAGGTTTACCCTTTTCAATTCCAGAGAGCAAAGCGCTTTCAACTTTTTTAGGGTCATTTTTTGGTGAATAAATAGCACCTAAAAATACGACGTTAAAATCTTGATCTAGCCATGTTGATGCCTGAACGTCTGTACTAACACCTGTTTCAACCATATTTTGGTACAAATGACCACTTGGCTGCATGGTATACAACATAGGCGCGAAAGCCAGTTCCGGTTGAATTTTTGTGTTTTTACCATCCATATAGATATGGAATTTGGCCAAATCACTGCCCTTTTTCACCACAAACTCACGGTTTTTGAGTTTTGTAGAATCTAACACAGGCACTTGAACAGGCTTAGGCACAGCTCGCGCAGGAATTGGGCTAAAATATTGGTCTATCGTTTTCAAAACATCAGTTTTATCAAACTTGCCTGAAATCACCATGACCGCATTATTAGGCGCATACCAACTGCGATAGAACTGGTTCAACTCAGGCATTTTAATTGACTTAAGCTCAGGTAAATCACCAATCGGTAATCGACCTAGATATTGATTACCATAAGCCGACTTCCACATTTGATCCATCAAGACAGCAAAAGGCTGATCCATACGGACTTCACGTTCACGCTTTACGATTTCAATTTCAGAAGGCACAAATTTTTCTTGTAGAACTAATTTGTCCATGCGCTCAGATTCAAGGTACAGCACTTGATCGAGTGCTGTTTTTTCTGGACGGACAATATTGGTGTATTTGGTTGAATAGTAATCCGTGCTCGCATTCGTCATTAACGTATATTGATCTAAACGGCGTTGGAATTCTTCACCTTTTACATTTTGCGTGCCTTTAAATGCTAAATGTTCGAGTAAATGTGCTAAACCACTTTTACCCTGTGGATCATTTAAAGAACCCGTTAAATAAATGGTATTAATAAAGATTTTATTTTCTTTGTCATTCGGCGCAAGCACTACCCGAAAACCATTATCTAATTTATATTCCTCAACATTTTGCTTACTTTTTACTAATGTTGTTTGTGCAAAAGAGGCAGCACTTAAACCAAAAATACATAGGGAGAGAGTCAGTTGTTTAAACTGCATAAACATATAAATACCAATTAATTTGAATAATAAAAAATCAATAGTTGTGTGACTATAGTAGGAAATTTGAGCTGACTTTCATAGTAAAGATTTGAAAAAAAAGCCGTTTATTTAAACGGCCTTATATTTTAAGGAAAAATTTCGGCTTGCATATAAAGTTTGCCATATCCCGAAATTTCAATACGTTCCTGATTTAAGACATTACAATACAATACGCCTCCACGGCTAGAAGCCTGATAGGCCACAATATTATTTTTAGCGAGTTTCTCTGCCCATAGCGGCGCTATTGCGGTATGAATTGAACCGGTAACCGGGTCTTCATCAATGCCTGCGACAGGTGCAAAATAACGAGAAACACAGTCATATTGATGGTCAGCTTTTGAGGTGATTGCAACATCCATTGCTGTAGTTGTAATTGCAGTCCGTTTACCTAAGGCTTTAAGTAAGTTCATGTCAGGTTGCTCATCTAACACATCTTGCACTGACTCATATTCAACAATGTAGGCTTGAACATTTTGATAAACCGCTTTAAACGGTTTTGTTAATGCTTGACGTAAAATAGCCGGATAATCTTCAACTTGCTGAGCTTTACGAATTGGAAAATCCATTCTGATTTTGCCGTCTTCATCTTGATGAACTACAAACAAACCTAAGTTTCGTACATGAAAATTAAGAGTCTTTTTCTCAGTAAAATCTTTAAATAATACGAAAGCACTCGCAAGAGTCGCATGCCCGCAAAAATCCACCTCAACCGTTGGAGTAAACCAACGTATTTCATAATTTTCAGAGTCTATAATTTTTACAAAAGCAGTCTCAGATAAGTTATTTTCAAGTGCTATCTTTTGCATTAAATCTGCATCTGGCCACTCTTTTCCAACAATCACAGCAGCCGGATTTCCACGAAATAGCTCTTTGGTAAAAGCATCGACTTGATACATTTTCATGTTAGTGCTCTCTTTCTTAATAGGCCCATTTTCGAAAATTATTTAAAAGAAAAATAGATACAGTTTTTTAAAAATTAACATCACAGTTGCAAGTTACACATATAAAAAAAAGGCTCATCCAGAGTGGAGAGCCGTTTAATATTAACTCTTAATGATGTTGAGTTAATTCAATTTCATCTTCGCTATTCATTATAGCTTTGTCGGTCTGCCCCATAAATTGGCTTGTAACTACACCAGCAGTCATCGAACCATTTACGTTTAACGCAGTACGTCCCATATCAATGAGTGGTTCAATTGAAATAAGAAGAGCAACCAATGTTACAGGTAAGCCCATAGCAGGAAGTACGATCAATGCTGCGAAAGTTGCACCACCACCAACACCGGCTACGCCAATTGAACTTAAAGTCACAATACCCACTAACGAAGCAATCCACATTGGGTCTAGGGTGTTAATACCCATAGTTGGCGCAACCATGACTGCGAGCATGGCTGGATACAAACCCGCACAACCATTTTGTCCAATAGTGGCACCAAAAGAAGCAGAGAAACTTGCAATAGACTCAGGCACACCCAAACGACGAGTTTGCGCTTCAATGCTCAGTGGAATACTTGCAGCACTTGAACGACTCGTAAACGCGAATGTTAGAACCGGAGCAACTTTCTTGAAGAACTTAAGTGGAGAAACACCGGTCAGAGTCAAAATAATGGCATGCACGACGAACATAATCGCCAAACCTAAATAAGACGCCACCAAGAAACCACCTAGGTTCAAGATATCTGCGACATTTGAACTTGCCACAACTTTCGTCATTAGGGCAAAAACACCATATGGTGTAAGTGTCATCACTAAACGAACAAGCTTCATTACCCAAGACTGTAATGTTTGAATAGCCGTCAGAATACGTTGACCTTTTTCTGCGTCATCTTTCATTAGGTTGAGTGCTGCTATCCCTAAAAAGACAGCAAAGATAACCACGCTAATAATTGAAGTCGGATTTGCACCCGTTAACTCAGCAAAAGGGTTACTCGGAATAAAAGAAAGAATAAATTGCGGTACACTTAAGTCTGTTACTTTACCCACATAGTCGGTCTGAATTGCAGTAAGTCGAGCTGTTTCAGCCGCCCCTTGTACCAAACCTTTGGCAGTTAAACCAAACAAGTTCGTCACAAATACCCCAACCAGCGCAGCGATGAGTGTGGTAAATAACAAAGTCCCGATGGTGTAGAAGCTGATTTTTCCTAAAGAAGAAGCTTGGTGTAGCTTCGCTACCGCACCTAAAATCGAAACAAAGACCAAAGGCATCACGACCATTTGTAAAAGTTTTACATAGCCGTTACCAACAATATTAAACCAACTAATAGATTCAGCAAGAATCGGATGGCCACCGCCATAAATCAAATGTAGTCCTAAACCAAACACTACACCTAAAATTAAGCCAGCTAGAACTTTTTTAGATAAGCTCCAGTCCGTTTTACGTGTTTGGGCGAGTAAAAATATTAACCCGACAAAAACCACAATATTGATGATTAAGGGTATATTCATTCCCAAACTCCAAATTATTGCTTGTGTCATCTTTTAAGGGGGCATATTTGACCATAGCCGGCCTATATAAACTACCCTTTTCAACAATTTTCTAGCATGCAGATCATTACCGATCTGAATGAGAATATAAAATGACTTTTAAATACATATATATCACTTTTAAAACATAAGTTACGTTAGATATTTATGTATAAAAATTAAGCGCATTTCTGTATAAATTGTTGCTCAATAAAACAAATAAACTGCTTTAAATTACTGCCCCATGTTTCAGGAGGCTGAGCGACCAAATAAGTAGTGAAATGTGCAGATTCAGTGTTAATTTCAAAACAACTTAATGAGACTTTATCGGCTACTTTATTCAGATATGACTTTGGCAATAAAGCAAAACCGACACCTAATTCCACACAGCTTACAATGCCATCCAGACTGCCCATTTCCATAATTTGCGAAGGTGGCACACTGTGATCATTTAAAAACAACTCAATTGCATGCCGATAGGAACATCCTTGTCGAAATGCAATAAATCGAGTCTTTGCGAGGGTGGCAATGTCGGGAAAATCAATTTGTTGTTTTGGGCAAACCAAAACCAGTTGTTCTTGCCACACCGGAAAACTATATAGCTCTGGAATCACATATTTAGAAGCGACAAAAGCACAATCGACTTCTCCTTGTTGCACAGCATTTAACAAATATCCTGTCGGGTGAGTTTGAAGTTCAAGCGGCAAATTCGGATGTTGCTGCATACATTCATTAAGCAATTGCGGAAGTCGTATTGCTGCTGTCGTTTCCATACTGCCCAAACGAATAGCTTCATTCGGGTCAATATCACCTTCTCGGAAGATTGTCTTCGCTTTATTATGCAGTGCGATCATTTGCACAGCATAACTATGTAGCTGGTGTCCTGCATTGGTTAATGTAACGGGGTTATGACGATTTAATAAAATCACACCTAACTCTTCTTCAAGCTTTTTCACGTGGCTCGTGATATTGGATTGAACCGTACACATTTTTTGTGCAGCCAATGAAAAACTTCCACTCTCTGCAACCGCTAAAAAAAACTCTAAAGACTTAAGCAACATGCCACTATCTCAAAACAAGATAATTAATATCATATTAAATCATTTCTAATGATAAATAAACTCGCTTTTAATAATAAAAAAATTGAGAGATTTCTCATGTCTACATTCTATCGAATGAGCCTGCTTGTCTTTTTAGCGACTTGCCTAGGAATTGGTATTTTTAGATTTTCCTATACCGCACTCATGCCTATTATGATTGTGCAATATGGATGGACTCATGATTTTGCAAGCTATTTAGGAAGTGCAAATTTATTGGGCTATCTGATTGGCGCATTATTGGCACTGTTTAGCATTAAAGAAAAATCTATACCCGCTTTGATTATAACTTCGGCGGTTTTAGGTAGCTTAAGCCTACTCTGCTGTTCTTTTATACACATGTCTTTGGCTTGGTTTGTTCTCTGGCGCACCATTTCAGGTATCTCAGGTGGCCTACTCATGATTTTGGCACCTAGCTTTGCCATGAAAAATATTGCAATTAGCCAAAGGCTCAAAGTCAATTTTTTAGGGTTTAGTGGTATTGGCGCAGGCGTGTTATCTGCCACTCTCATTATTCCTGCACTTAAAAATATGCCTGTTCAATATGTCTGGGAAATTTTTGCCGCCATTTCCATTATTGGCAGTTTGGTACTTTTTCAGTTATTAAGGCACCCACCTACCGAGTCCGTTCAAACGGCCAATCACGCTCCTCAAAACTTCAAACATTCACGTTTAGGACTGGTCATTATTATTGCTTATATGTGCAGTGCTTTTGCATATATCCCTCACTCTTTGTTTTGGATGGACTATTTATCGGGGACCCTACATTTTCCATTGCAACAACGAAACTTATTTTGGGTTCTTTATGGGGTCGGAAGTTGTGTTGGCGCCTTTGTGGCGTATTGTTTAAGCCGCCTTATTGGATATTTGCAGGCAATTAAATGTCTATACGGTGTCTATTGCTTGGCAGTTGCCCTACCATTTTTTTCACATGCTACTGCTTTGCTCACTTTATCGTCCTTTCTTACAGGTTTACTCACACCTGCCACCGTATTTATTAGCTCTTATAGCCTGCTACAGATTTATGAACAGCGTTATCAAAAAATCTGGAGCCTTGCCACCATTGGGTTTGCCAGCACTCAGTTATTAGGTGGCGTTGTTATTAGTACTTTACATCACTTGCATTGGTCTTATGCCCATCTGTTTTTAATGGGCGGCATTGTTTTGTTATTTGCATTGAGCCTTTTAATTCCTATCCGTTCTTCCATGCCAAACACTCTCGGAGAAACCGAATCGTGAAAACTTTATTCTTTCCTCTCTTTTTGATTGTTTTCGTACTCCTTATTCAGGCTTTAGACCAAAGCTATCAAAAGAAAATTGGTATCTCTAAGTCCCAAAAACATCCCGAATTTATGCAATAAAAAAAGCCCCTATACATAAGGGGCTTTTCCATTGAATAATCGTATATTGTCAAAATAAAATTAATGAATAGATCAGTAGAACAAACCGCATAACAGCTATTTTAGTACGCTTATTAAAAACGCTTAACTGACAAAAAATGTCATATTATGTCAATGTAGAGAGCTATTTTCTGATCTATATTCAGTCAAAATTTATAATTTTTAATACTTAAAATTGAGCAAAACATGAGCAATAACAATTATATTGATGAGCTTTTAAAGCTCTTGGCGATGTTCGCTTTTATCGGTGTTTTATTACTGGCATTTAAATGTCAGACCATCTTTGCACTGGATATGACCACATCATACGAAGTCTCGGTAAGGATTGTTATCTATATTGTCACAGCAGCTATTTTGGGCTTTTTAACACGCAATCATATTGAGTTTACAACACAATTTTTAATTGCCGTTCCATTTGCCTACTTTTGGCTAGAGCCAATTCTTGACTACAAGGCCATTCAAACTATCCCAGATGTTCCGTTTTATCTCTCGGGTCATGGTCAAAGTTTAGGGCTACTCATCGTGATCATATTTTGTTTTGCCCTATGGGTATTTAAAGAAACAAGCTCAAACTCCCTTGAGTCTCAAAATGTCTAAATGAGGATTTTTAGGGAGTTTTATAAAGTTAAAAATCGTCACTGTACTCTATGTTTTTATAATATATATTTTAAGCAAATTAATTTATATCAATTAAAAACTCTAAAAATGTTCAATGTATCAAACCCAGCAAATGCCGTTGTTGTAGGTATTATAGCAATAATTGCTACAGTTAGTCTTCTGATATGGAAGTTTAATTTTTATCTCGGTATAGATATATACACCAGTGGAGAGGTGCTATTTAAAACATTATTGTATGCCGCCCTAATAGGACTATTTAGTTACTATTTTCGCCATACAATTAAAATTAGTAATACAGTGATTTTATCATTACCGCTTTTTTTCTTTTGTATTCGGCCTATTCTAAACTACAAAATGACGCATACCATTGGAAATGTACCACTGTATGCAACACATCATGGGCAAGGCTTAATATTACTGAGTTTAACGATATTAGCATGTATATTGTGGGCATATACGGCTAATTCCTAGCTAAAATTTTAACGTTTAATATTCTTATTTTTTATTATTTTTCAAAATTATAAATCTAAAGACTTTAAAAGCCCTCAATTGAGGGCTTTTCTATGAAAGTTTAATCTTCCATATGTTGAATTATGGCATCGCCAAATTCTGAGCAACGTAACAAGGTCGCTCCCGGCATTAAACGCTCAAAATCGTAAGTTACGGTTTTAGCTGCAATCGCCCCTGAAATACCTTTAATAATCAGGTCCGCTGCTTCTGTCCACCCCATATCACGGAGCATCATTTCAGCAGAGAGAATAATTGAACCCGGGTTGACTTTATCTTGCCCAGCATATTTAAGTGCAGTGCCATGCGTTGCTTCATACACTGCAATAGCTCCACCAATATTCGCACCTGGCGCAATCCCGATTCCCCCTACTTCTGCTGCTAAAGCATCTGAAATATAGTCACCATTTAAATTAAGGGTTGCAATTACAGAGTAGTCAGCAGGACGCATCAAGATTTGTTGCAAGAAAGCATCTGCAATCACGTCTTTAATAATGATGTCTTTACCATTTTTAGGGTTCTTAATTTTAACCCATGGGCCACCATCGATTAATTCACCACCGAAACGATCTAACGCTAACTCATACCCCCATTCTTTAAAGGCACCTTCGGTATATTTCATAATGTTGCCTTTATGAACAAGAGTCACCGAAGGTTTGTCATTATCTATTGCAAACTGAATAGCCTTACGAACTAAGCGCTGTGTTCCTTCTTTAGAAACAGGTTTAATACCAATACCACATCCTTCAGGGAAACGAATTTTTGTGACCCCCATTTCTTCTTGAAGGAATTTAATGACTTTTTTAGCTTCTTCAGAATCTGCTTTCCATTCAATACCTGCATAAATATCTTCCGAGTTTTCACGGAAAATTACCATGTCAGTTAACTCAGGATGTTGAACGGGTGAAGGGACGCCTTGGAACCAACGCACAGGACGTACACATACATACAAATCCAGTTCTTGGCGTAGTGCAACATTAAGTGAACGAATACCACCACCGACTGGTGTAGTTAAAGGGCCTTTAATAGAAACTACAAATTCACGCAGTGCCTCAAAGGTTTCTTCCGGCATATAAGTACCGTAAATTTTATTGGCCTTTTCACCGCAATACACTTCCATCCATTCAATAGAGCGTTTGCCGCCATAGGCTTTTAAAATTGCCGCATCAACAACTTTTTTCATTGCTGGTGTAATATCTACACCAATACCGTCACCCTCAATGAAAGGAATAATTGGATGATTTGGTACATTCAGTGACAGGTCTGCTTTTACTGTAATTTTATCACCGTCGGCAGGAACCACGATCTTCTGATAACCCATTATGTAGATTCTCCCTTTTATAATATTTAACTAACCAAACAAAAATAATTATCGATAAACAATACTTTCAACTTTTATTAACGCATAATAGCTTAATCGAATTTAACCCTTTTTGAGATTTATGTGGGAAATAAGCAAATTTCGCACTTAAATATAGCTCAATGTTTTTACCGCTTATTTGAAAGAAGAAGTCATTTTTTATGAAAATCGTCATTCTCAACAAACCATATGACGTTCTCTCCCAGTTTCGTAAAGACGAAGCACACATGACGGTCTCTGACTTTGTAGATGACCCGACTTTGCGCATAGCAGGCCGTCTTGATATGGACTCTGAGGGTTTAGTTTTCTTAACTGATCATGGTGGTTTGAATCAGTTCATTACCAACCCTGCGAATAAAAAATACAAAACGTATTTAGTTCAAGTTGATGGCGATGTAACCGAAGAAGCACTCGAGCAGCTTCGTAAGGGTGTAGAGCTTAATGATGGTATGACTTTACCAGCTAAAGCAATTAAGGTAAGTGAGCCTGAATGGTTATGGGACCGCGATCCTCCTGTACGTTACCGTGCCAGCATTCCAACATCTTGGATTGAAATCTCTATTTGTGAAGGTCGTAACCGCCAAGTTCGTCGCATGACCTCTGCGGTAGGTTTTCCGACTTTACGTCTCATTCGTACAAAAATTGGTACGATTGACTTAGTTCAATTGGGATTACAACCGGGCGAAACCAAAGAAATTGAGCCTCTACTCTACCCAGACTTTAAAGATGTTCCGGCTGAACAACCTTATCGTTCACGTTCATATGTGAAAAAACCGGGTGGCACTGGCGGTAAGCCAATGGTTCGCAAGAACAAAGATGGATCTGCGAAAAAATCTGGTACAAAGCGTATTTGGCAAATGGATGAAAGTGAAAAACCGCGTCGTAAGACTAACGGTACAACGCGTCCAAATACCAAAGCACCACGTGGTCGTAGCCGCAATAGCCGATAAAAATATTTAAGTTTTAAAGCTCACGTTAGTGGGCTTTTTTTAATGACTTTTATTTTATAAAAATAAAAAGCCGGTGCTTATGCACCGGCTTTTAGCTATGTACTAATGAATTAGTAATTAAGCCTGAACAGTTGAAAGCGCTGCATTGAATGTAGCACTTGGACGCATTACAGCGCTTACTTTCGCTGGGTCAACTGCATAGTAACCACCGATATCAGCTGGTTTACCTTGTACTTGAGCAAGCTCAGCAACGATCTTCTGTTCGTTTTCAGCTAATGCTTTTGCAAGTGGAGCAAATTTAGCTTTCAACTCAGCATCTTCATTTTGTGCAGCAAGTGCTTCTGCCCAGTAAAGTGACAAGTAGAAGTGGCTGCCACGGTTGTCAAGTTCGCCTGTACGACGTGATGGAGACTTGTCGTTGTCAAGCAATTTACCAGTCGCTTCATCAAGTGTCTTCGCAAGTAACTTCGCACGAGCATTATTTTCTTTAATACCCATTTCTTCTAGAGAAACTGCAAGCGCAAGGAATTCACCAAGCGAATCCCAACGTAAGTGGTTTTCTTCAACAAGTTGTTGTACGTGTTTAGGTGCTGAACCACCCGCACCAGTTTCGTACATGCCACCACCCGCCATAAGCGGAACGATAGACAACATTTTCGCAGAAGTACCAAGTTCCATAATTGGGAACAAGTCAGTTAAGTAGTCGCGTAAGATGTTACCGGTTACAGAAATTGTATCTAGGCCACGAACTACACGCTCAAGTGTGTAACGCATTGCACGTACTTGAGACATGATCTGGATATCAAGACCAGTCGTATCGTGATCTTTTAAATACTTCTGTACTTTCTTGATCAATTCATTTTCGTGTGGACGGTATGGGTCAAGCCAGAAGATCGCAGGCATGCCTGAGTTACGTGCACGAGTTACTGCAAGTTTTACCCAGTCACGAATCGGAGCGTCTTTCACCTGACACATACGCCAGATATCGCCTTCTTCAACATTTTGAGTCAATAACACTTCACCAGTGTCAAGATCAGTAATGTTTGCAATACCTGCTTCAGGAATTTCAAAAGTCTTGTCGTGAGAACCGTATTCTTCAGCTTTTTGAGCCATCAAACCAACGTTTGGTACTGTACCCATTGTTTTTGGATCAAAGTTACCATGCCATTTACAGAAATTGATCATTTCTTGGTAAATACGGGCAAATGTTGATTCTGGCATTACTGCTTTAGCATCGTATTGCTTACCATCAGCACCCCACATTTTACCACCAGCACGGATCATTGCAGGCATAGAAGCATCTACGATGATGTCGTTAGGTGAATGGAAGTTAGTGATGCCTTTTGCTGAGTCAACCATCGCAAGTGCAGGACGGTGTTCTTGGCAAGCATGTAAATCTTCAATGATTTCTTCACGTAATGAGGTTGGAAGAGTTTCGATTTTCTCGTATAACCCAGCCATACCGTTATTTACGTTAATACCTAATTCGTCAAACAACTTACCGTGTTTTTCGAAAGCTTCTTTATAGTAGATTTTCACGCAGTGACCGAAAACGATCGGGTGTGAAACTTTCATCATTGTCGCTTTTACGTGTAATGAGAATAAAATTCCTGCTTCACGGCAGTCATCAAGTTGTTTCTCATAGAAGTCGCAAAGCGCTTTTTTGCTCATGAACATTGAGTCAATGATTTCGCCTTCTTGAAGCGCAACTTTTGGCTTAAGAACAATGCTCTTACCACTATTTGTGATAAGTTCCATTTTTACATTGCGTGGACGGTCAAGTGTCATTGACTTTTCACCGTGGTAGAAGTCACCTTCTTCCATGTGTGAAACGTGAGTTTGCGACCATTGTTTCCACTCGCTCATTGAGTGAGGGTGTTTCTTAGCGTAATTTTTAACGGCAGCAGGAGCACGACGGTCAGAGTTACCTTCACGAAGAACAGGGTTTACTGCTGAACCTAGGCATTTGCCATAACGAGCTTTGATTGTTTTTTCTTCTTCAGTCGCTGGGTTTTCCGGATAGTCAGGAATTGCATAACCTTTAGATTGAAGTTCTTTAATACATGCTGTCAATTGCGCAACAGAGGCACTAATATTTGGGAGTTTGATAATGTTAGTATCTGGATCTTGTGTAAGACGACCTAGCTCAGCAAGGTTGTCGGATACCTTTTGCTCTTCACTTAGGTAGTCAGCGAATTCTGCGAGCACACGTGCAGCTACAGAGATGTCACTTTTAACAATCTCGATACCAGCTGGCTTAGTAAAGGTCTCAATGATCGGCAGTAGCGAATAAGTCGCCAATAATGGCGCCTCGTCAGTCAGTGTGTAAATGATGGTTGACTTTTCACCAGCCATATATAGCCCCTTCCGTTGAATTGAGTTTTGAGGACCGAGCTTTTGGCCCAGTGCCTACGAACCGATATGCTTAAATAAAACCCTGAGAGTATCGGCTCTCATTGGCTTTCAGTCAACGAAATATCCAGTGATAACGACATTTCGCAGCGAAATAATACATAATTTAAATCTATCGATAATAATCTTATACCTAACTTATGGTAATAAATGTGCTTTTACCAACTTTTTAGGTATAGAACAGTCTTAAATTACATGAGATATCTTTCAGAGTTCTGACAATTATTATACTTTTCATTCAAAACAAACTCAAAGATAAAGACTCTTTCTATGTTTTGAAGTTAGGAAAAAACAAAAACCGATGCACGAAACATCGGTTTTTTATAAATTAATTAACGGTTATTTAGGCTTTTAACCATTTGTCAGCTTTGCTTTGATCTTCAATAATAAGTTCAACTTCAGTTAAGTTTATGCTGCCACTTGTAACTTCAAACGACAATAACTCATCACGGCGGAAAGCCAAGACTGAGTAATTACCCTTTTGTTTAGCATATTTCTCAATAAGTTTTGTGGTCGCTTTTAGACCATCAATTGCAATAATGACATCATTAGCAGAAATACCCGCTTTAGCACCAGCTCCCTCACGGTGAGCATTTTGTACTAGCACACCTTCAGGCTTATCAGCTAGCTTTAAACCATAAGCTAAAGTCTTATCATTTTTAAGCGTATAACTTAAACCAAACTCAGGGAATAACTGATCGAGTGGTAACTCTTCAGTAGTATTAATCAAATGATTGATTTGCTCTAACCAACTATCACCTGTTAGCTCTTCGCATAAATCAAAAATTGTACGCTCATTAACCTGAACACCGTTTTGCGTATTTTCATACAATCGACGCATTAAGGCATCAAGGCTAGAACCACGTAAACGTAAGCCTAAGTCCAAACACAAGGCAACTAATGCACCTTTGTTATAATAGCTCGTGCCTGCATTATTCGAATTTTCATCTTGACGATAAAATTTAATCCAAGCATCAAAACTTGATTCTGCTACTGTTTGAACAAAACGTCCCGGGTTTTGCAAATAGCGATCAATCTGTGACTTCAACAAATCTAAATAAGACTTTTGGGAAATCACGCCACTGCGCAATAAAATTAAATCATCGTAATACGAAGTAAACCCTTCAAAAATCCACAGTAGCGAGGTATAACCTTCTTGATGCAGATTGTAGTTCGCAAAATTTTCTGGGCGGATAAACTTTACTAACCACGAATGAAAATATTCATGACTGCATAGACCTAAGAAACGTTGATAATCTTTCGAAGGTTCAGTGGGTTCATTCGATTTCGGTAAATCATCTCGTGGAGTAATCAGACTTGTGCTATTGCAATGCTCTAACCCACCGTAACTATTCCCTGTTGCCATAGTCATGAAGGTATAGTTTTTAAACGGTGCTGAACCAAACAGATCAATTTCGGCTGCACAAATTTTTTCAATATCCGTTTTTAAACGATCAACATTCGTAGCGTGAGTACCTGAAATTACAAACTCATGTTCAATTCCATGCGTTTCGAAGCTAAAACGCGTTTGATCAGCCAGTTCAAATGGACTATCAATGAGTTGATCATAATGATCAGCTTTTAAAGTAAAACGTCCTTTTACTAAACTTTTTGAAGCTAATCCTGTTGCTAACTGAAAGTGTTTTAATTCATCCGGCAAAAAGATTTCTAATTCACATGCAGATTGTTCTTGGCCTTCTAAGCCTAAACACACACAGGCAGGGTTAATATATAAACGCGTTTGATCTACATAAGCACCACGTACTGATAAATCATATGCATAAACATCATATTCAACAGTAATTAACTCGTGATCGGTGTTAAATAAACGCCAGCGATTTTTTTCAGTCTTTTTAATATTGAGCATGCGTCCAGCTTCATCATAGGCCTTTACTGCCTCGATGTGCTTAGAAAACTCTCGAATGAGATAACTGCCCGGAATCCACGTTGGCAACCATAGTTCCTGATTTGGATTCGCTAAAAAGCGAATTGTCACGTGAACAAGGTGTTGTTTGTAATCATCGAACTCAATTTGATAATGCAACATAAATTCTTCAATTTAAAAATAAGAACGGTTTCACATTAGATTATCACTTTTTTGTATCGACTTGCGTAGATGTATTTTTTGGCAACAATTCACACTAGCCTTCTACAAAAAAAAGGCATAGCATGCTGGGCATCTGTGTTCCGTATTTGCCAGTAAACGTCAAGGTCACCTAGTGAAATTCTTCCTATCTCTTTTTACGCTGTTTAGTATTTTCTGTACTACTCTTACCAATGCTGCTCTACTTAATATTGCTCCTGAAAGTGTTGAAGCCGCTGCATGGACAATTGTAGATACCCAATCTGGTCAAATTATTGCTGAGCATAATAGTCATGTACAACGTGCGCCAGCATCTTTAACCAAAATGATGGTGGCCTACATTGCATTAAAAGAGATTAAGGCTGGAAAGTTAAAACTGAACGAAGTCATTACTGCAACACCAGTCGTAAGCGTGGTGCAGTGGGATGAATCACAAATGTACCTCAAAGCGGGCGAGCAAATTTCAGTTGATCAGCTCTTGGCTGGTTTAATTGTTAT
The DNA here is from genome assembly GCF_027855275.1 of Acinetobacter sp. AOR12_HL. Lineage (NCBI taxonomy): Bacteria > Pseudomonadati > Pseudomonadota > Gammaproteobacteria > Moraxellales > Moraxellaceae > Acinetobacter > Acinetobacter sp. AOR12_HL. The sequence goes on from NZ_JAKTIJ010000020.1 coordinate 303,557, forward strand.
GTCTGCAAATGATGCAGCTGTGACTTTGGCTGAAAAAATTTCTGGTGATGTGCCTCATTTCGTACAACGTATGAATCAAGAAGCACAAGCACTGGGTATGAAAGACACGCACTTTAGTAACCCTGCTGGTATTACAATGCCGGATCATTACACGACAGCTCATGATTTGAGCTTATTAAGTCAGGCAGTGATTCACCAGACCCCTGAATATTTACATTATTCGAAAATGCCGAGCTTTAGCTACAATCAACGTTTTCACCACGCGACGAACCTTGCGCTCAAATACGATCCATCTGTAGATGGCTTAAAAACTGGCTATACCAAAGCAGCAGGTTATAACTTGGCTCTAACAGCTTCACGCCCTTCATTTTCACCGAACTTACCGCAAAGACGTTTACTGGTAATTGTCTTAGGTACACCAAGTGCTGTGAAACGTGCTGAAATTGCAGATAAATTAATGAATCTTGCTTATGCTTATACACGTGATGAAGTGGTTATTCCTGAGCAAAAATTAATTGCTGAATTGCCTGTTATTAAATCAACTTTAAAAATGTTTAAAGTAGAAACTAAGCAGCCAACCATTGTTACGACTTCTTTATATGCTGAGCCAACACCAATTGATTTAAATACGTTTGATTATGCTACACAGCGTATTCAAGTTCTTGATAGCAATCAACAACCTAAAGTTATTGCTCCACTTGAAACAACTCAAACACGTGTAAATATTCAGTTAAATGAGCAAAAGTTAACAGCACCGTTAATGAAAGCGATGAATTTGGCAACAGTTTCAATTTATCAAAACAACCAGCTCATTCGCAGTCTTCAAATTGAAAATGATGTACACATTGAAGAAGCAAATATTTTCCAAAGAATTATGATGTGGTTCTCAAGCCTATTCTCAATCTTTTCATCAAGTGAGCACAGTGCAGCAAAACTCTACCCTATAGATTCGCACTAAAAACATCAAATTGTGCACAGATGCACAATAAATTTTATAAAGAAAAGATGGCATAATTTAGCCATCTTTTTTTATAGAAAAATAATTAGGTGATAAAAATGACCCAAAACTTACATCATATTGTTATTGTCGGTGGTGGTGCTGGTGGTTTAGAACTCGCCACACAACTTGGTGAAACTTTTGGGAAAAATGGTAAAGCCAAAATTACATTGGTTGACCAAAATCTAACTCATATCTGGAAACCATTACTTCATGAAATTGCGGCGGGTTCTTTAAATCCTCACGAAGAGCAAACCAATTATTTTGCCCATGCAGAGAAACACCACTATGAATTTGTGTTGGGAACATTAACAGCAGTAAATAAAGATAAGAAAATAATTGATTTAATTCCCCCTCAAGTCTCTAAAGAACAAAGTACCCATATTCAACAACTCAGTTACGATACACTGGTTTTAGCGCTTGGTTCAGTATCAAATGATTTCAATACACCCGGTGTTCGTGAAAACTGCCATTTCCTCGATAGCCGTAAACAGGCGGATATTTTCCAGCAAGATCTTTTACATTTATATATCGAAGCGCAAAATCAACCCGATCAACGTACATTAAATATTGGAATTATTGGTGCGGGGGCAACAGGTGTCGAACTTGCGGCTGAACTGATTGAAACGACCAAAAACTTTTATCGCTATGGTTTGAAAAAGATCCATCCGAATCAAGTCAAAATTACACTCATTGAGGCCTCAGAACGCATCCTCCCTGCCCTAAGTGAAAAAACAGCTGAGCATAGCGCAAAACAGCTTCAAAGAATGGGTGTTGAAATTTTAACTAAACACCGTGTTGAAAAAATTGATGAACACCATATCTATTTTAGTAATGGCAACCAGCTCAACAGTGATATTACGGTATGGGCAGCTGGGGTAAAAGCACCAAAAGTACTTGAAAGTCTTAGCGATTTCGAACGTGACAATATTAACCGCTTAATGGTCTATGCAACGCTGCAGACCTATTCCGATCCTCATGTATTTGCATTTGGTGATTGTGCCCATTGCCAACTTGATGCAAGACACCCGCCTCTCGGACCACGCGCTCAAGTTGCTAGTCAACAAGCAAGCTTTTTAGTCGATGCTATGGCTGCTAGGCTAAATGGCCGATCACAACCGATGTTTACTTTTAATGACAAAGGTTCACTTGTGTCTTTAAGTCGTAATAAAGCGGTTGGAGAATTACTGGGGGATGTCAGTGTCCAAGGATATATTGCTAAAACGATGTATGTATCTTTATACCGTTTACATCAAGCAACAATTCACGGATACACTCAAGCTGGACTACTCACAATGAAAGATTTACTTACAAGACGAGTACGACCAAAAATTAAGCTGTATTGAGTTGAATTTTTTAAGTTCATCCCTATTTAGATAAAAACGCATTAGAAAAAGTGTTAAAGATTGAGATTTTGTAGTCTACAAAATTTATTTTTCACTTTATGATGTACGCTTTAATTGATTGAATGGATCAAAAACATGACTGCAATTGCAAATAACCACGTGGTTTCATTCCACTATAAATTAACAAACGCTGAGGGTGAAACACTTGATCAATCTCAAGGTGAACCACTTGCCTATTTGCATGGCGCAGGCAACATCATTCCTGGTTTAGAAAATGCATTAACTGGTAAGACTGTTGGTGATAAATTCACTGTTAACGTACCAGCTGCTGAAGGTTATGGCGAATACAACCCAGACCTAGTACAAGAAGTTCCTGCTCAAATGTTCCAAGGCGTTGATAACATTCAACCAGGTATGCAATTCCAAGCTCAAACAGATGACGGCGTTCAAATCGTTACTGTTAAAGCTGTTGAAGGTGACAACGTTATCGTTGATGCAAACTTCCCACTTGCTGGTCAAGATTTAACTTTTGAAGTTGAAATCGTAGAAATCCGTGAAGCTTCTCAAGAAGAATTAGATCACGGTCACGTACACGGTGCGGGTGGTCACCACCACTAAGTCTTCTTTTAGAAGATAATAAAAGGCAAAGCTTCGGCTTTGCTTTTTTTATGTCTTTATTTTATATAATATTCATAGAGTTAATTTATTTTTAGGGACTTGCATGTCAAATGCTTATCAGCTCATTTGGTTTCGCCAAGATTTGCGTATACATGATCATGCAGCTTTATGGCACGCCAGCCAGCAAGGACCTTCCCTCGGTTTAGTCATCTTATCGCCAGAGCAATGGAAACAACACGCCGATGCTCCAATAAAAATAAGTTTTTATTTACGACAACTCAGAACGCTTCAGAAAGAGTTAGCAGCAATTCATATTCCACTAGTTATTCAAGTCATTCCCTATTGGAAAGAGATCGCAAACTTTATTTCTGATTTCAGCAAGAAATATAATATTGAAAACGTGTATGCCAATATCGAAATAGGCGTAAATGAATTAAAAAGAGATAAAACGGTACAAGACTATTTAAATCGGCATGGCAAAGAACTATTTTTATTCCATGACCGTACTATTTTTCCTTTACGTTCAATCCGTAACCAATCACAACAACCATATCAAGTATTTAGTGCATTCAAAAAAGCCTGTTATACAAAGCTCGACACAAGCGGTTTACCTCAATGTTATCCGGTCCCTAATAAACAAAATGAAGTACCACTAGATTTTTTACAGGGGGAAAATATTGATTTAGACGAAATTGAAAAGCTATTTTGCTCATCTCTCTCAAAAGAACAGCAAGATTTATGGCCTGTTGGCGAACAATACGCATTAGAACAATTAGATCAATTTATTGAAGAATCGGTTTGTCATTATAAACTCGAGCGCGATTTTCCTCATATACAAGGTACAAGTAAGCTTTCGCCTTATTTAAATATTGGTATTTTATCTATTCGACAGTGTTTACAAGCACTCTTTCGTAATCAACATGGCAACTTTCACTTAGTCAATGAGGGCCAACAAACATGGTTAGACGAACTTCTTTGGAGAGAGTTCTACCAACATATTTTATTTGATTTTCCGCATGTTTCTAAACACATCCCGTTTAAGAAAGATAGTCAGAAGATTAAATGGAACCATAATCCAGAACATTTAACCGCATGGCAAACGGGTCAAACCGGTATTCCTATTGTTGATGCCGGGATGCGACAACTTTTACAAACAGGCTGGATGCATAATCGAGTACGTATGATTACGGCCATGTTTTTATGTAAAAATCTTTTGATTGATTGGCGCATTGGTGAACAATGGTTTATGCAACATTTAATTGATGGTGACCTCGCCGCAAATAATGGCGGTTGGCAATGGTGTGCCTCAACAGGAACAGATGCCGTACCTTATTTTCGGATTTTCAACCCAATTGCTCAATCAAAGAAGTTTGATCCGGAGGGTGAATATATTCGCCAATGGGTGAAAGAATTGGCTCATTTGGACAATAAAACGATTCATGAACCCTACTCAAGCAAAACCGATCTTGGTTTAAATTATCCAAAACCCATAGTAGATTTAAAAGAAACACGCCTTAAAGCAATTGAAACTTTCAAGAATATTTAGATAACAATTGAGTCTGCTCTGTTTATTTTTGATGAAAAATTAATAACAAGGTTTGACTATACAGTGGCTTTAATCTACAAATAAACATAATAGATACCTAAAAAGGACAGAAACAACAACTACTTCGCAAATCAACACCTTTCATTATAAAAGTATAAAAAAATTAACATTACAAAAAAGGTAGCATAGGCCACATGCAACAAAAACACCCCGGTAGAACACTCATCTTATGGATTATCGCAGCTCATCTATTTATGGGAATGGTTGCATATGAGTGGCTGCCTGTGAGTTTTAGAGGAAGTTGGATTTTTATTCTTCTTCTTTTAATTTCAGGTGCTTTTTTAGAAGTCGGTTTGTCTTTAATTGTAGGTTTAGTCGCTTTTATTGGGGTTGCCGTATACTTTTTACTCGACTTAGGCGCACAAACACATATTGAACGTCAGTTACTTTTACTATTCATTATTCCCCTAATTCCGCTCTTTCTAAGTGCTGTACGCCACAATATTGAAATTAATGTACAGAAATATCGTGATATTCAAAGCTATGACCGAAACTATCGCCGCGATATTTTCCCGCTCAGTGCTTTAAAATACTTTCAGCGTAGTTTTTTTAAATTACTTGATCACCACAATGTACAAGATTATGAAGTATTCGAAATCCGAATTCTTAATCGCAGTCTGATTAAAGAAATGTTAGGCGATGATGTCTGGAAAACAACTCAAAATGAAATGATTAAAATTTTGAGCCAACATGAACCCAACGAGATTGTTTTCCAGTTTGCAGATGATGATCTGGAAAATATTTACAGTATTATGATTCGCCAGCAGAAAACAGAAGAAGACCCTGTATTCTTAAAAAAATTAAAAGAAATTACGACCTTGCGTCTTGAGGTGGAATACAAAATTGTTCCTCTTCCACCCGAGGAGATGAGCTAATGTCTAATCTTCTTAATATTTGTGGAATTGTAATCGCCTCTAGCCAATATCCAGATGCCACATTACAACAGTTCTATCGACAATATTATCATTGCGAAATTAAAGCTGAGCAAATAAAAGCCGAGGTTCAAAGTCCTAGTGATCTTTCCATGTTTTTCCCTTACCAAGATACATGGTGGCCTGTCTTTACGATTGATCAGATTAGCTCTGAAAGTTTCCAAAAGTTTATCCATAACGGAATTAGACCCGGCATTATCTTGCCAGACGAGGTGTTTGGTTTTCCACACTATTTCTTGTTAAAAGAAGCAGTAAGCCAAGGTGCTATTCCTATTGTGCTTTTTAAAACTGAACAACCTCAATATTTTGCCGCAAAAGCAACTTTTTCGACCGCTATTGGTTTACGCCCAATGGCTGCTTTTGTGAGTACGGGATGGGATGAAAATTTAATTTCTCAACCAACGGGTAGTTATATTATCCAGCTAAATTCAGCAAATTTACCATTACCCTCAAGAGAAGTCAGACAAGGCCAACATTTATTTTACTCGGCCAAGGGTTTTAACGGTCATGTTTCAGGTTATGAAATTATCATTAATCCCCCTGCCGATTTACCTCTATCTAATATTCGATATCCTCAACTCGGCATTTCTTGGAACTTTAATAATATTGATTATGAGAGTACTCCTGAACATGTAAGTACGAATCTTATAGGTTATATATTTATTGTTTTAAGCATTGTTGTTGTTCCACTTGACCTGATTTTAACAACGACGTATCCGGATCTACTCGGTACATTTGGTAGCTATATTTCATGGATCTCCTTAGTGGTCGGGGCAATTTTATTATTGCTGCTCATCTCTTCTATTATTAGGAGGGTCCGTAAAAATGGCTCCAATTGATATCCTGTTTTTATTTGGCTTTTTAGGTATTTGGATTCCACAAGCATTTTGGGCATGGTTAAGCTATCAAGCGTGGAAGTATTCCAAAACGGCTGAAAAAGAGCTGCAAAACTTACCAATACCAGAAAGATGGCCAGTCTTAAGTGTTTTGATCCCTGCTTATAATGAAGGCGTTGTGATTGAGGACACTTTGCATGCCATTGCTCAACAGGACTATCCGGCAGAGTCTTATGAAGTCTTACTGATCAATGATGGCTCCAAAGACAACACCCTTGAAATCGCAGAAAACCTCGCAAAAATTTATCCTTGCATAAAAATTGTCAATGTACCCAAAGGTATGGGTGGTAAAGGTAAATCAAGAACGCTTAATAATGGTCTTCCCCATGCCAAAGGTGAGTTAATTGTTGTTTACGACGCCGATAGTACCCCTGAACCCGATTGCGTCCGATTACTTGCCCAAACCTTGTTAGCCGATAAAAAGCTAGTCGCGGTAAATGGCAAAGTCAGAACCCGTAACTGGCAAGATAGTATTTTGACTCGTTTTATTGCGATTGAATTCATCTTTTTCCAATGGATCTTTCAAGGTGGACGCTGGCAACGTTTTGAACTATCAACATTAATGGGAACAAATTATGTCATCTGGCGCGATGCTCTAGAGACTTTGGGCGGTTTTGATGAAAAATCGCTAGTCGATGATACAGAAATGAGTTTTCGAATTTTTATCGGACAAAAACGAATTAAATGGGTTCCCTATGCAATCGGTTGGCAACAGGATCCTCCTTCATTAAGCGTATTCGTTAAACAGCGCTCACGCTGGACTCAAGGTAATTTTTATGTGACACGTAAATATTTACCTGTAGCACTGAGAACCCCATTCCCAATCGGGATTGAAATTCTAAATAACATTATGTGCTATATCCTTTTTGTACCGGCTTTATTCTGGAGTCATATTACCTTAACGCTTGGCTTACTTGATATTGCAGGTATTTCAGTTCCTGGTCCATTTACACTACTGTGGGGACTCTCATTTTGTCTCTATGTAGCACAAATGTGGTTTACGCTTTCTTTAGAAAAAGTTAAACCAGAACTCTATTTTTATTCTGTCTTATCTTACGTAAGTTACTCACAAATCTTCTTATTTATTGTGTTTAAAGCCGCATTCGACATGCTAAAAAATAAAATACAGGGCAACTCCCTTCAATGGTACAAAACGGAACGTAGCAAGGAGAAAAAATAAATGAAAAAGACTTTTGATCTTTACCAAACAGCTCAAGTGCTCCTTGCCAGCACCAGTTTTTTGCTTGCCATGTCTACTCATGCTTATACATGGAAACTCGACGATATTAGTACCTCGACTAAATATACAGTCGAGCCTCACTTTTTCTATATTGGAAAAGGTGCTGAATGGCAAAACATTCAGTTTTCGAGTGACTACTCAACTGAAAATGACACAACAGTACTCGTCAAATATGACGACAAGCTCATTTATAACACTACGCTTAATGGTGATGGCCAATTCAAATTTAATATTCCTGCCAGTCAGAGTGGTTTTCACCGTTTAGATTTTATTATTCAACAATATGCAAAACCAACGACGCTTAACCAAACAAAAGAAACATTCTGTACAGAAGATATTGATCACTTAACTTATTTGAGTAATTCCCAACTCGACTTTACACCTATTCGAAATGAGTACCGTTTAAAAGATCTACCGGACGCTTTATTTAACCCTCAGGCTAGACGTCCTACACCTTTTGTCGGAATCTTAAAATATAACCGTAAAGAAATTACCGAAGCCTCTATGTTGGCCCGATTAGTAAGTTCGTGGAGTTCTGTAACGCCAATTGAATGGGTTGATTCAGGCCAAACCAATCTAAATCCTGAAACGAACTTTATTATTGAAGTGATTCGTTCGGCAAGCCCACTCAAAGGAGGAGCCTTAGTACAAATTGCTAAACCGGCTGAAGGTGTACCGACGCTATCTATTACTTATCACACTCCACAAGAGCTTACCGCTGCCATTAACGGGCTAATTAATCCAACTTATGTGCAACAGCTTGATACGGGTAGCGCTATTTTTCCAACTACAATCTCAGCACCAGCTTGGGCGCAATTTAAAAAAATTGATACGCTTGCAGATCTAGGTATTCAGGATTTTCGACTAAATCATGCCGAAAAGAATTTATTTCTTGATTTTCCGGCAGTATGGCAACCTACTGATATTCTGCAAGGGCAAATCGCACTTCGTATTCAAAGTGGACTATTACAAGGTTCAAATATTACAGCATGGATTGATGGAGGACTTGCAGGAAGTATGAAAACGGCGGATCTCGCATCCGACCCTGTAAACCGACAGTTCAACATCTTTGCCAAGGAAATTTCAAATACAACCAACTTTAGCTTAAAACTTGAAAACTCGGTTATTGCCAACTCTCAATGTTTACCCAATGCTCACGGCTCACTCTGGGTTGATACCGCCAAATCAACGGTAAAACTTCCCCATAAACTTAAAAATGGTGTTGCCGCTCTTTCAATGACCTTAGCCACCAAGCCAACAATCGCAATTGATGACCAATCCGGGGCATTAAATATTGCCATTATTTTAGGACAAGTCGCTAAAAATATGCTGCTGACACAAGCACCAATGCCAGTGAACCTAGTACGCTTTTCTCCGACCTCTCCACAAGCAGTGAATGTGAGAGTGAACAAAGAGATTTATCAGCAACAAGTCTTAATGCATCAAAATATTATTTATGCACCCGCAGCAGCGAATGGCTTTATCGTAAGTTATAACAATAACCGCTTCGATGTAATTACAGACTCTGAAAACGGTGCACAAACCTTTATGCATTTATGGGGAAAAATACAGCATAAAATCCCAAATAATGTGACCAAAATGCTAGTGTCTGAAAACGGCAATATTTATGTTCTTCAAAAATTAATTGTAGGTAATCAAAAAGCGCCATTAGTTCAGCAATCATCATTCTTTTTATTAGTTGTGATTATCTCTGCAATTATGATAATAGTGATCTTCTTGTGGTATTGGTTACGACGTAATAATGAAAAAACAGATACCAATTAAAATAACTGCTTTTATTATTTTAATTATATGTAGTGTAGTGGGTTATGCGGGGTTGTTCAAAAATCATGGGCAACCTCCCATTATTGAGGGTATTTTCTGGCAACCTGACAATGATACTACTCCTCCTAAAGGAAACTGGCATTACTTAGGAATAAATACTTTTGTTCCCCAATGGTCTGTCGTTGAATCTAAATCTTGGTGGAAAAACTCCAATCTTCCTCAATGGGAAAAAGCCATTGATTTACAAAAAATTAAACAGCAACCTTGGGCCAAAAATCTTATATTGGGGTTAGCAGGTGAATATAATGAACACGAAGCGCGTGCTAATGTCGTTGCTTTGGGTGAAAAATCTGCACAAATTATTCAAGAACAAAATGATACATCTTTAAAAGGCTATTATTTTCCAGTAGAAGCCGACCCAACATGGCTAAGAGTAAGTACCTTAGGACATGTTTTGGAAAAATTACCCTCACCTATTTGGGTTAGTGTTTATAGTGGTGAAAGTGAACCTGAAAACTACGATTTATGGGTTAAAAGCTGGCTTCCTCAACAAGCAGGCGTTTTTTTCCAAGATGGTGTAGGTGTCGGAGTACGAACTCCCGAACAAGCTAGACGTATTTTAGATCAACTTGAACAGACACTTGGAAAAGATAAAACGGTTATTGTTTTAGAAGCATTTCGAACCAAGAAAAATGGTCAATTTCGTGCAGCCTATCCTTGGGAAATTATCTCTCAAATTAAGGCGTATGAAGGGAAAAAAATTTATATTTTTGATGGCCCCCACTATATGGGCCGATGGTCCGTTTATATTGTCGGTCTATGGTATCGACTCGTTTATGGCAGCACACCCGCCACCATAAACGAACCCAAAAACTCAAAATAAATGATCTCTAGTTATAAGTTCTGGCAATTTCATCTAATATTCGCTGGGCAGCACGTCCATCACCAAACGGATTTTCAACATGAGCCATTTTTTGGTAATGCTGCGAATCCGTTAAAAGTTTCTCAGCCTCTTCAATAATTTTCTGCTGATTTGTTCCAACCAATACCCCTGCTCCCACCTCTACCACTTCCGGGCGTTCAGTCGTGTCTCTTAAAATTAAGACAGGCTTATTAAATGATGGGCTTTCTTCTTGTAAACCACCAGAGTCCGTTAAAATAAAGGTGGAGCGGTCGATAACGGCCAATAAACTTGGATAATCGAGTGGCTTCACAAGATGAATTTGAGCATGACTTTTAAATTTATCGTGCACTACATTATGTACAGCAGGATTTAAATGTACAGGCCAAATAAAATGTAAATCAGGATGCTGTTTTGCTAAATACTCAACAGCATTACAAATATTCTGAATTCCTTCGCCAAAATTCTCACGGCGGTGAGCAGTTATAAGTACAACTTTATCGTTTTGTTTTAATTCAATTCCGTAAGGCTCAAGTTGATTTTTCAAACCTGTCTTTTCAGCTATGAGTTTCCTTCCTAAATATACAGCATCAACTACCGTATTTCCTGTCACTGTAATCAATGAAGGTGGAATCTGCTCATTTAACAAGTTACGCTTTGATTGTTCTGTAGGGGCAAAATGCCATTTGGTAATACGAGAAACTAACTGGCGGTTGCCTTCTTCAGGAAACGGATGATCTAAATCATAAGAACGTAAGCCTGCTTCGACATGGGCAACAGGAATCTTCATTGAAAATGCAACTAGCCCAGCAGCTAACACGGTTGTAGTATCACCTTGAATAACAATTGCATCTCTTTTTTGACCATCTGTATAGATATTTTCAAGTTGCGTTAAGCCATGAATTAAAAGCTGATTTAGGCTTTGTCCAGCATTCATAATTTTAAGGCGATGGTCAATTTCAACCCCAAAGAAATCTATCGCATCTCGAACTAATTCATCATGTTGTCCTGTAAAAATAACTTCTACCTGAAATCGTGAGTCTTGTTTTGCTAATAAAATTACCGGAGCCAACTTTATGAGCTCTGGACGAGTACCAAATACAATTGAAATAAAAATTTTCTTCATTATTAGAAATCCTTATAAAAAACAAGTTCTACACGAGTATTGTTGTAATGATCTTTTGTATTAACCGGTACGTCTTTAAAATAATTGCCATATAGACGTTCAACCCGTAGTTTTATCGGTTGATAATTAAAAGGCTGCCATGAAATGCCTGGGCCATATTCAAATAAATTATTGTAATATTCATCTTCGCTATCCGCTAAGCCATGCAATTTCACATAAGCCTGCACAGATCCACTCTCACCCTTATAGAGATTTAAACCTGTGCGTAAGCGTAAGTCCCCAATAACGTTATAGTCCTCTCTCGAATAAGTCGCGACATTGCCATATAAGTCAGTAAAATAATTATCTAAACAAAGTGAATGATCGCAGTTTGATTGTGAATACCATTCTTGATAACCCGTTACACCGCCTACAACACTCTCACGAAATCGCTTTCTATTTCTATCAATCAAGTCATAACTTCCACCAACTTCGACATAGGCTCGCACAGGAATGGAAGTCCACGGTTGATAATTTGCCCCCACCCCTAAAGTGGCTGCATTTTCATCAATAATTTCAGGTCGGACCCCACCTTGTGATTGAGTATCGCGGTTTAAATTAAGAAAGCCATATACTTGGGCTCGCCCGTTATCGATGTTTTTGCCATACCTCATTTTTAAAGGAAAAATAACATCGTCATAACGTGACTCATAAGACGGTGCAAAATAAATATCTCTAAAATATGGTTGAACTTCTCCCCCACTTAAATTTTTAACTGCCTGAGTTGCTTTAGCAGCAATTTCAGGGTCTGAAGAGGAACTTAACTCTTTAAATAAAACCAATGCTTCACGATCTTTTTTCTGCTGATTCAGCAAATAAGCTTCTTGTAATTTTAAGGTGTCATCTTGAGGAGCTAAATTTCTTGCTTGCCTTAAGCTTTGTAAAGCTTCTTTCCTTTTTTCAAGCCGAATCTGTAAATAAGTAAGACTTTTCCAGACTTTAATATCGGTTGGTGTCAGTTTACTAAGCTCAACTAATATTTTTTCTGCCTCTTGCGGTTGAGACTGTTCAATTTTATAAAATCTATCCCATTTATCATAAATAGGGTTACCGGGCTTATATGCAGGGTCGACTTGCTCTTGTGCATAAACTGAGCTTATACCGATCATTCCCAAAGAAGAGATCACTGCTCCCATCAGTAATATTGAATGTGTTATAGAGTTTATTGTTTTGATATTTTTCATTTTCACCTCTACAGTAAATTAGACTTATTAGGGAGGGCAAGCCTTTGGAATGATCAATAAATATTATAATTAAAAATAATAAGTTACATCGTTAAGTTAGGTTAAGGATGTTTTAAAATAATTGTTTAATCTCCATTTTTATTATTGATCTATTCTGTCTTATCCCTAAATTTCCTATAATAATGACATATTTTTTGACCAATAAATTGTAAAATTTCATAGCATTTATAAAACATTAATAAGGAAAAACACATGGCTTTTCCACATCATACAGAGCATCATGCCATTCAGCGCTCAGGTTGGCTAAGAGCCTCAGTATTAGGCGCTAATGATGGCATTATTTCAGTGACTAGCTTAATTATGGGGATGGCTGCAAGTGGGGCAAGCTCACATACTCTATTTATCACTTGTGTTGCCGGGCTCATTTCAGGCGCAACCTCAATGGCTGCCGGAGAATATATTTCTGTTAAATCTCAAGAAGATATTGAAAAATCAGATTTAGCTATTGAGGCAAAAGAATTAAAAAAATACCCTCAAAAAGAATTGGATGAATTAACTCAAATCTATATTTCTAGGGGACTTTCAAAAGAACTAGCAAAGGAGGTAGCTATTCAGCTTACAACTCATGATGCTTTGGGTGCACATGCCCGAGATGAAATCGGTATTCATGAAAATACGGCGGCAAACCCAATTCAAGCAGCACTCTCCTCAGCAGCTTCATTTTCATTTGGGGCATTTTTCCCCATGCTTGCCATTTTGTTTAGCCCAGAGCATTTAATTATGCCAAGTGTGCTTATTACAGGTATCGCGGCATTAGCAATTTTAGGTGCCCTTTCGAGTTATTTTGCAGGCACTTCTAAAATCAAAGGTAGTTTACGTATTACCTTATGGGGTATTTTAGCGATGGCTTTTTCAAGCTGGATTGGTTCCTTATTTAATGTCACTCCTTTATAAGAGAGTTTTTTAAATAAGACTCTTAATATTTAAAAATTAAATAGCCAATATTATTTGCTCTTCATTCTATTTTCACGTTATGGTGAAGAGAAAGAATTGAGGTGAATAAAATGAGCCTATTACAACAACTTGCAATCAAACATCCAATTTTTCTGGCTCCAATGGCGGGCGTCTCTACTCCTGAATTAGCAGCCGAGGTTTCAAATCAAGGAGGCCTTGGATCATTAGGCTTAGGAGCAAACACACCGCAAAGTGCACGTGAACAAATTTTAAAAACTCAAGCGCTCACGGAAAACCCATTTCAAGTTAATTTTTTCTGTCATCAATCGACTGAGCTTAATGTAGAAAAAGCAAAACAATGGCTTGAGTACCTACGTCCTCATTTTGAAAAATTCGATGCTCAACCGCCCCAAGAACTGCACTGTATCTATCCAAGTTTTTTAGACAATGATGATTTTTTAAATATTGTTTTAGAAACTAAGCCAAAAGCAGTAAGTTTTCACTTTGGTATTCCGCATCCGCATCAAATTAAAGCTTTAAAAGAGGCTGGTATTTTGACTATGGTTTCGGCAACTAATTTGATCGAAGCTCAAGCTATTGAGGCAGCGGGCATCGATATTATTATTGCCCAAGGGATTGAGGCAGGCGGACATAGAGGGATTTTCAACCAGACTTTTGATGGGGCAATTAAAACTAGTGACTTGGTTCAACTGATTGTGCAGCACTGCACACTTCCGGTTGTCGCCGCAGGTGGCATAATGACTGGCTTACAAGCCAAACATATGTTGGGCTTAGGCGCAGCCGCAGTCCAATTAGGGACAGCATTTGTTCAATGCCAAACTTCAAATGCTTCTGCCGAATATCGCAAAGCCCTATTTAGTAAACCTGTAACACAGATTAGTGCTAGTCTTTCTGGACGCCCTGCTCGGGGGATACTCAACCATTGGCATACAAAAATTGATTCACCTACTCGCCCTGTACAACCCGAATATCCTTATACCTATGATTTAGCAAAGCAACTAAATGCTCTTGCAAGCAAACACCAAGATTACGGTTTTGGTGCTTTTTGGGCAGGAAGTAACGTTGCACAAATACGTGAACTTGAAGCACCTGATCTGGTTAATCAACTGGTCGTTGAAATGCTAGACAATGAATAGGTAAAAATTCCAAGCAACCAGTCTCTGTACTGGTTGCTTTATTTTAGTGAGTATCTAATAAATTAACCTGTTCAACCTGAACATCGCTCATCAAATTACCTTCAGCGAGCAATTGATTAAAATAGCTCTCAACAACTAAAGCTTGTTCAGCAGTCGTTTCAACTTTATACATATTTTGTCGAAACTCATTACTTGAGCGTAAACCTTTGGTGTACCAAGCAATATGCTTACGGGCAATACGACAACCAGAGTATTCACCATAAAACTGATATAACTCAGACAAATGCCCTAAAAGCACCTCTTTAACTTCTTCAATATTCGGAGCAGCAAGGTGTTCACCAGTTTTTAAGTAATGGGCAATTTCACGAAAAATCCACGGTCGACCTTGTGCAGCCCGCCCAATCATAATTGCATCCGCCCCAGTATAGTCCAGTACATATTTTGCTTTTTCAGGACTATCAATATCACCATTAGCAATCACAGGAATATGGATTAATTCTTTAACATGCTTAATCAATTCATAACGGGCGGTATTTAAATACATATCTTCACGCGTACGGCCGTGTAGTGCTAATGCAGCGATGCCAGCCTCTTCGGCACGCTTAGCCACCCGTAGAATATTCTCTTGGCCATTTAAAAATCCCAAACGGGTTTTTAAAGTTACCGGAACATCAACTGCTGCAACGACTGCATCTAATATTCGAGCTACCAAATCTTCATCTTGTAATAATGCTGAACCTGCTAATTTATTACATACTTTCTTTGCAGGACATCCCATATTGATATCAACAATTTGCGCGCCATTTGCGACTTGGTAACGAGCCGCTTCAGCCAACTGTTCTGGATCGGAACCAGCAATCTGTGCAGAAATTGGAGCTAACTCTCCATCAAAATTAGCACGATAAAGACTTTTTTTAGTCATACGTAAAGTCTTGTCAGCAGTCATCATTTCACTGACTGCATGACCCGCACCGAAATACTTGCACAGCGTTCTAAATGGACGGTCAGTTACACCGGCCATAGGAGCAACAATTAAATTATTTGACAGTTGATAGGGACCAATATACATATATATTCATACAATTGATGATCGGCATAGTATACTTCATCCGCTTGATCAGCTCATCTTTTTATGCAGGTGTCCTCCTCTCCATGAACAAACCGTTGTCTTCCCGTTTTTTATTTAAATCATTCGGTATGGTTGCCGTATGCATGAGTTTAGCTGCTTGTGGAGATAAAGCCTGGTGGTCAAATAATGATGAGCCTGAATTAGAAAGCCAGCAAATCAAACGTCTCATCCCATCTCGTGTGCATGACCGTGAGTCATGGGCTAAAGATATTGATGACATTATGAAAGACTTAGACATTCCTAAAACCAAACAAAATGTCTGTAGTATTGTGGCGGTCGTTGATCAAGAATCCAATTTTGTTGCCAATCCTCAAGTGCCAGGATTAGGACAAAAAGCGGTTGAGGAAGTCAGTACACGTTTAAATGAAAAATTTGAAGATAAGCTTGGCAAAACCATTGGTGGAACAATTGCAGGTTACTTTGAAGAAGTACTAAGAACCCAACCCTCTCCTGACAATAACTATATGAGTCAGATGCGTAAAGTTAAAACCGAGAAAGACCTTGATTTACTTTACCGAGAAATTTTCGACTTTATGGCCAAACACTATCATGTAAGTGCTTTAACTGGCGCAGCTAAATTAGTTGGACAAGATATTGGCGAAAAAATGAATCCGATCACTACATTGGGTTCAATGCAAGTTCATATTAACTATGCCAAAGCAAACAAACGCTCGAGTATGAATACTGCTGCACTACGTGATGACTTATATACCGAGTATGGCGGCCTATATTATGGAATTCACCGTTTAATGGTTTATCCGGCAGATTATGATAAAGCCATTTATCGTTTTGCAGATTACAACTCTGGTATGTACTCTAGTCGTAATGCAGCTTTTCAAAAAATGCTAAAAGAACTCACCGACAAGGATATAAGTCTTGATGGCGATCTACTCCTTTACACAAAAGATGGTGATCCACGCGCAACTCAAAGCGAGTCAGAAAAAGAACTAATTACCGTATTTGCTAGTAATAATGTTTTAGTTACACCAAGACAGATTCGTGATGATCTAAAATTAGAAAAAGAAAAAAAGTTTGAGAGTACTCAAACTTATATTGCACTGACTAAACTTTATAAATCAAAAACTGGCAAAGAGCCGCTCTATGCAATTATGCCGCAAGTGGTGATTTCTGGGCCTAAACTAAGTCGTGACTATAATACTAACTGGTATGCAACCCGCGTAAACGGACGATATGAAACATGTATGCAACGAGCGAAACGAATAAGACTATAAAAAATCTCGCCCTGTTCGATTTTGATGGAACCTTGTGTAGTAAAGACAGTTTTACAGGGTTCATCTTTTATGCGTTGTCTAAACGTCATATTGTGAAGCAAGGCTTGAAAATCCTGCCATGGATTCAAGCCTATTATCTTAACTTTTATCCAGCCCATGCTATGCGTGCCAAGCTATTTCGTAGCATGTTCAGAGATACTCCTGCAATTGAATTGCAAAGACTAGGCGAAGAATACGCACAAGAACTCGTCTCGGCACTTTCACCTGAAATTTTTGCACAATTACAGCAACACCAGCTATTAGGTGATCAGGTGGTATTAGTTTCTGCCTCCATTGATATCTATCTCGCTCCACTTTGCAAATTACTAGATATCGAATTAATTTGTACAGAGACTCAAATTAAAAATGGCATGATGACAGGTTACTACTCAACTCCGGATTGTAGTAGTGAGCAAAAGAAGTTAAGAATACATGAGCAATATTCTCTAAAACATTATCAGCGAATCTATGCGTATGGAAATAGCTCAGAAGATTTAGACATGCTTAGTCTTGCTACACATCCTTTTATGGTCGGTGAAGATCGAATCTTGCCCTCATTAACCCCACAAAAAAAGCTCGCATGATGCGAGCTTTTTTAATTTAGAACAACTTAGTAAATTGCCATATGATCACGATGAATCATTTCTAATGAACGGGCTTCACCAAGTACTTGGTAAACTTTGTCTGAAGAAAGACCTTTAATAATTTCAGCAGAACGAGAGCTAAAATTCACTCGCCCAACCGCAACACGTTTACCTTGTTTATCGACACATTCAACCACATCACCACGATCAAAATGTCCTTCAACAGTTTTTACCCCAACAGGCAATAAACTGCGATGTTTCAATTTAATCGCTTCAACTGCGCCATCATCAATTACAAGACGACCCGCTGTTTGTAAATGTGCAGCAAGCCATTGCTGATGCGCTGTCATACGGTCTTTATCAGTCGTAAACAATGTACCCAGCATCTCACCAGCCATCACTCGTGACAATACATTGTCGCTTTCACCACTAGCAATCAATGTCGGGCAACCTGACTTGGCAGCTAAACGTGCAGCACGAACTTTAGTGACCATGCCACCTCGTCCAAGCACACCGCCACCACCAGCCATTTCAAATAAAACATCATCCATAGCACGCACAGTTGATAACAGTTTTGCATCAGGATTATGACGTGGGTCTGAATCAAACATACCTTGCTGATCTGTTAAAATAATTAATAAATCAGCATGTACTTGACCAGCAACCATAGCTGCGAGTGTATCGTTATCACCAAAACGAATCTCATCGGTAGATACAGTATCGTTTTCATTAATGACCGGAATAACACGCCAATCAATCAAGTTCTGCAATGCATCACATGAATTTAAGTAACGACGGCGGTCTGCCAAATCATCATGTGTTAACAACACCTGAGCAGTTCGGATACTATGATTTTCAAGCACACTAGACCAAGTATGAATTAGGCCCATCTGCCCAATTGCGGCGCATGCTTGAAGACTGGGTAGATCGGTGGGTCGACTCGCAAGCTTCATACGAACCATACCTTCTGCCACAGCTCCTGAAGACACTAAAATAATTTCGTGTCCAGCATTGTGTAAATCTGCAATCTGTTTCGCCCAATGCGAAATAGCGTCCAGATCTAGACCCTGCCCATTTGCCGTGAGTAAAGATGATCCGATTTTAACAACGATTCGTTTACACTCACTGAGCTTACGTTGCCCATCGACCACTTCTATCATGTTTTCCTCGGTTTTTTAGTCACGAACGTAGATGCTTTCTACATCACCATCGTCTTCATCGTCATCGAAGTCATCATCATCGTCCATCATGCTTTCAAGGCGTTGTGCCTTACGCATAGCACGGTATGCTTCCTTCGCTGCAATGGTCTGTTCACGTGTTTCAGCTTCAAGCTGTTCACGGAATGCTCTTACTTCTGCTGCGTACTCAGGATCTTCAACTTCACGTTCACGTTGTTGTTCAATCTGATCCATGAGGTAATAAACAACTTCTTTGGTTCCTTCTTCGAGTAAACCCGAGGTCTTAAAGACAGGACCTGTCCATTGCAACTCATCTAGAATATGCTGACACCATTCTTCACGGCTTTCTTCAGCAATCTGATCAAGTTTATTAAGTACTAATACAATTGGTAACTTCGCCAAAGTAGGAGAAAACTTGGCAAGTTCATTCATAATTGCTTTAGCATTATGGGCCGGATCTGAACCATCAATTGGTTGTACATCAATAATGTGCAAAAGAATACGTGTACGTGCTAAATGCTTAAGGAAACGAATACCTAAACCTGCACCTTCTGCTGCACCCTCAATAAGTCCCGGAATATCTGCCATCACAAACGAGCGGTGACGGTCAGCATCTACTACACCTAGGTTAGGAACCATAGTGGTAAATGGATAATCTGCTACTTTTGGTTTCGCGGCACTTACTGCACGAATAAATGTTGATTTACCAGCATTTGGCATACCTAATAAGCCAACATCTGCTAATACTTTCAACTCAAGGCGAATTTCACGGAACTCACCTTTTGTACCTGTCGTACATTTACGTGGAGCACGGTTGGTTGATGATTTAAAGTGAGTATTTCCTAAACCACCTTCACCACCGCTTGCAACCATGACTCTTTGGCCGTCTTCTACCAGATCGCCAATAATATCGCCTGAATCTGTATCAACAATTGTTGTACCAACGGGTACTTTTAAAACCACATCTTCACCACCACGTCCGGTACAGTTAGCACCTGCACCGTTTTTACCACGCTCAGCGCGGAATTTACGGGTGTAACGGTAATCGACCAGGGTACTTGTATCATCATCTGCTTGAATATAGATACTTCCACCACGTCCGCCATCACCACCATCTGGGCCACCAAATGGTACAAATTTTTCACGGCGAAAACTGGCTACGCCATTGCCACCGTCGCCAGCCTCTACGGTAATGACTGCTTCATCAACAAAGCGCATTTGCCAATCCTCTAAAAACTCTAAAACCGCCTATTCTGCCATATTTTCAGAAAATTCTCGAATAGAAAATCGAGAGAATTCTACTTTCCTGCTGCTTATTTTATTTCTTTTTATCAGGATATAAACCTACAGCAAGCCATGGTCTATTTTTATTGATTAATTACTTAAGGATGAACATTACGTAAAGGTAAATCCATCTTCATGTCCAAATTAGCTTTAGTGTGCTGAACAGAGTTATACATAATGGCATTAAAGCTTGAGATATTCCCCATTTCCATTGCATCGTTAACGTTCAAACTTGGGTTAAACTGATGTTTAATTGGCAAATTTATAGATTCATCAAACTCAAAATAAACCGGACCATTAAAAGCAATTTTAACCGGAATGGTATAACTACGTTTTAACTGAAATGGAATATCAAGTTTAATCGGGATATTTAATTTTAATGGAAACCTTGGTAATAACTTATTTTTGTAAATTAAATCAGTAGTTGTTTCTAAAGGCATCACCTGATCGACTTTTAATGTTGTCGCATAATCAACACTTACTGTAATTGGAGTCTCGACTTCAAACTCTAAATCAGCCAAGTATCTTCCTTTTAATGGAACTGAAATCTGACGGTCAATATCAATAGAGGTGTCTAATTTACCTATCGATTGGACCTGCAAATTATTACCAACATGTATTTTAGTTTCTAATGATTCTGGTAATCGAATATCTGACTCATGTGCTGAAACCACAACTGAAGCCTGTATGTTTAAATAAAACCAAAATAAGATTGCCGTGAGTATCATAATCAGAAAGAAACTGATTAATATACTTTTTAATGAGCCAAACATAAGCCATTCACCTATTTTGACTGGTTCTGAACAGGCGAAGAGTGATCTTCGCCAGATTTAACGCGATTCAGGCTCATGCTCGATAGTGGTATTTTTAACTCACCATGCTCGATTTTAACTGGCAAGGTATTTTTTACATCTACCGACGCATTTAAAGCTGTTTTCACAGGGACATTCAAACTTCCCTGAATTGGAATATTTGTTTTTAATTGAGCATTTAATGGAATATGAAGATTTTCTTTTAAGACCGTTTTTACCGGCGCATCAAACTTCAAATGAACTTTTTGATCAAGTGGAACTTGAATATCAATAGGTACATCCAACTGTAAAGGAATATTACCTTTTAATGGCAAAGTAATATCTTTACCAAGTACTCTCACCTGAACTTTCGTGTCAATTGGCAAACTTTGGTCAACTTTTAAAGTTTCTTTAACTGGAATAACTGTACTAATCGGCACCATATTATCGAAATAGACACGTGGTGTTAAAGTCTGTGTCAAAGGAATATTTAACTTCTCATTAATAGGAATATTAGCATTCACTCGCCCTTTTACATCGACATTTAAAGCATCTTTTACTTTAACCTGTACTTGTAATGGTTCTTGTAAATCGATCGCTACTGCTTGGTTTTTCAACGGAATATAAATATTAAAATGTTTAAACACCCAAATGGCGATAAGTACACCACATATATTCGCGATGATAATAAAAAAGAAGACGATCAATAATCTTTTAAACTGCTGCAATTCCAATCCCTTACTATTTCTTTTTGTTCCTTAAACCGTATTCTCATTGATTTCTAAAAAATAATCAGCATATATTTTGTACGGTTGTAAAAAAACCCAGTCTAAACTGGGTCTTTTTGTCACATTCTTTTATCTAACGTTAAAACAGATTAAGCGTTAGTTTCTGCAGGAATTTTTTTATAGCTTACGCCACACATTTGCTCAGCAATACGTAATACTTGGCAGCTATAACCTACTTCGTTATCGTACCAAACATATGCAGTTAAGCGGTTACCAGAAGTAATCGTTGCTTGAGCATCATATACACCAGCAGTACGAGAACCGATAAAGTCGCTTGATACCACTTCTGTAGAGTTGGTATAACCGATTTGACCTTGAAGGTTAGAGTTAATTGAAATTTGACGAATGTATTCGTTCACTTCTTCACGATCAACTTCTTTATCGAGCGTTAAGTTTAAAATCGCAAGAGATACGTTTGGTGTTGGAACACGTACAGAGTTACCAGTTAACTTACCTTTTAACGCAGGCAATGCTTTAGCAACAGCTTTAGCAGCACCAGTTTCAGTAATAACCATGTTCAATGTAGCAGCACGACCACGACGATCAGCTTTGTGGTAGTTATCGATTAAGTTCTGGTCATTTGTAAATGAGTGAACTGTCTCAACGTGACCATTAAGAACTTTATATTTGTCATCCAATACTTTAAGAATTGGAGTGATCGCATTTGTTGTACAACTTGCAGCAGAGATGATTTTGTCTTCATCTAAAATGTCAGAGTTGTTTACACCAAATACAACGTTTTTCATTTCGCCTTTACTAGGTGCAGTTAATACAACACGTGCAACACCTGGGCATTTCAAGTGTTGGCTTAGGCCTTCAGCATCACGCCATTTACCAGTGTTGTCGATTAAAAGCGCGTTTTCAATACCGTATTGAGTATAGTCTACTTCGCTTGGGCTAGATGCATAGATCACTTTGATGAAGTTACCGTTAGCGATAATTGCTTCGTTTTCTTCATCAACAGAGATTGTACCTGCAAAAGTACCGTGAATAGAGTCACGACGAAGTAAAGAAGCACGTTTTGCCAAGTCACCGTCAGAAGACTTACGAACAACAATCGCTTTAAGGCTTAAACCACGACCTAAACCTGATTGGCTAATGATTAAACGAGCCAAGATACGGCCAATACGACCAAAACCGTAAAGAACTACATCTTTAGGTTGTTCAGAAGTTGCGCTACCTTTAATTGACTCAACAGCTTGAGCAACAAAAGCGTCAACATCACCGCCTTTTTCTTTATATTCAACTGCAAGTTTACCGATATCAACTTCTGCAGAACCGATATTTTCAACTTTTGCTAAAGCTTCTAAAATAGGGAAAGTATTTACTACAGAAAGCTCAACATCTACAACACGTGTACGACGGTGAGTTTTCAAAATTTGGATAACAGAACGGTTAATTAAAGAGCGACCGTAAACAGATACGACAATATTTTTTTCACGGTATAATTGACCGATTAATGCAATCATACGTTCCGCGATTTCTTCACGGTTTTTCCAACGGCCTTGGTGTTCAGCGTGCAGGGCGATGATAGTGTCTTTGCTCACAGATACGTCCTCTAATTAATTATATCTAGGCGTGATTTTTAAAACCCCGTAATTGTAATGGAATTATTGGCAAGAATGAATCAAAAGCTGACGTTAGTGGCTAGATTTTCCCAAAATTCATCATAAATTCATAAAATACCTATAATTATTTTTTATTATCTTATTGTTTAAAGCCGCTAAATTTTTGCTTTTTCTTACTTTTTAAATTTTGATGCTCTAATCGTGAGCATCATTTTTTAATCTTTTTTGATATTTTTCGATATTTAATTGCAAATTTCTGGCTTTTTGCTGCTGTTGGTAAAGATGAAAAGCCCCTTCTAAAACCAATACGAAAACGGCACACCAAATTGGAAGATAAGTAAACCATTCTTCTTTACCAATGCTTTCCCCTAGCACTAAAGATGCTAAAGCAAGTAACACCGGTTCAAGATATCCAAGCAGACCAAACACAACCAAAGGTAAATAACGGCTTGCCAATATATAACATCCCAAGCCTATAGCACTAAGCACACCTAAACCCGCAATAACCAACCCGAGTGTCGGTTGATCGAGGAACTTACTATATGGCAATAACCCTGTATGTGTCAGATAGATTGCAACTGGCATAATAATCAGAAGGTCCCACCAAAAGCCCCCTAAATTATCCGTTTTAATTTTCTTACGTAACAAGAAATAAGCGGAATAACCTATAGCCACTAAAGCAGTTTCCCAAGCAATACTTCCTAGTCGAAAAATCTCATGCCCTACACCAATAATTGCAAGAACAATAGCGATCCACTGAAATTTCGATATTTTCTCTCCATATAAGACACTACCCGCTAAAACCAAAACAAGCGGTAACAGGAAATATCCCAAAGAAACTTGCAAACCACGTCCATGCATAGGCCCCCATAAAAACAGCCATAACTGCACCGAAGTCAAAACGGATGTTGTAATGAGTAATAGAAGTAAAGAAGGTTTCGCTAAAATACGTTGATATATATTTTTAATATGGCTTAAATCACCACTCCACCACATAAATAAAGTTAAAAATGGCAAAGTCGCAATAATACGCCATCCGAAAGTCTGTCCACTATCAAGCTGGCCGAGTAATTGAGTATAAAAATAAAGAACACCAAAAGTTAATGATGCCATGACAGACAAAATCACGCCCTTTAACATCACTAACCTCTTTATACTTTAAGAAAAATAAAGCGATACAATACTTGATTTATCCACTATAAAAAAGAAAAAACCATGCGAAAACATGGTTTTTTCTTAAGCAGCATATATTTATTCTTTATGCTCGGTATGAATAATATCTCGAATATCAAATCCTAATGTTTTTGCATAATTTAGATATTCATCAACCACTTCTTTGTGTGGATGCGGCGTTCTAGATAAAACCCAAAGATATTTTCGGGAAGGTTCGCCTACCAAAACTGTTTGGTAATCTTCATCGAGCTTTAAAATCCAGTAGTCTCCACGAATTATCGGAATCCATCTTACAGCCTCGGGTAAAAAGCTTACCTTTAATTTCGTGTTATACGGCGAATTAACTACAAAAGCCTCACCGATAGATTGCTGTAATTGCTTTTGATTATCGTAGCAGCGGTTATCTACAACTATGTTTCCATTTTCATTTAAGGTATAGGTTGCAGATACATTGTAAGCACATTTTTTTTGGAAAAAAGCAGGTTTACGCGCGACTTCATACCACACACCTAAATAACGGTCTAATTCAACCTTATCGACTGTAGGTAGAGGCTTCTGCTGGGCATAGGCATATGTTCCGACAGCTAAGCCAGTCAGAACAATACCGCCCAATGCAATTTTTGCCAAGCGCCAACTGGCTTGCGGAACATTATTTCGAAATGCCATTGTTGCCCTCAACTCTTTGTTGTGAATACAAAATAACTTAAATATCTACAGTAGCTTGTTTTTTAAACAAATCATGTAGTGTTATGTATCCATTTATTGCAACATTTGCGCTTTTAAACGAACAATTTCATCACGAATACGCGCCGCTTGCTCGAATTGTAAATCCTTTGACGCCTTTAACATTTCTTTCTCTAGCTTAGTAATGTGCTTACTAAACAATTTAGGGTCAGAAAGAATATGTCGTTCATCTGCGCTAAGTGCTTGCGCCTGCTCTAGTACTTTCTCATCAATCTGATCATCAGAAAGTACTTCACCCGTATCAATTTCTTTCACAGCCTGACGAACTGCACTACGTGGCGTAATACCATGCTGCTCATTAAACTCGATTTGTTTTGCACGTCGGCGCTCTGTCTCATCAATTGCCTTTCGCATAGAATCAGTGATTGTATCAGCATATAAAATTGCTTTACCTTTCACATTTCGCGCAGCACGACCAATCGTCTGAATAAGCGAACGCTCAGAACGTAAGAAACCTTCTTTATCTGCATCTAAAATAGCAACTAAAGAAACTTCCGGCATATCTAAGCCTTCTCGCAGCAAGTTAATACCCACTAGTACATCAAATACACCTGTACGTAATTCATGAATAATTTTGACACGTTCAACTGTATCAATATCCGAGTGCAGATAAGCAACCTTAACACCATATTCTTTTAAGTAAGAAGTTAAATCTTCCGCCATACGCTTGGTTAAAGTCGTTACCAATACACGCTCATTTAAGTTCTTACGAATATTAATCTCAGACAGAACATCATCGACTTGGGTAAGCACCGGACGAACTTCAATTTCAGGATCAATCAAGCCCGTTGGTCGAACAACCTGCTCAACCACTTGTTCTGATTTTTCCAGTTCATATCTAGCTGGTGTGGCACTCACAAAAATAGTGGTCGGGACAATACGCTCCCACTCTTCAAATTTCATTGGGCGGTTATCAAGCGCACTTGGTAAACGGAAACCGTAATTCACCAAGTTTTCTTTACGCGAACGGTCACCTTTATACATTGCGCCAATTTGAGGAACCGTTACATGCGACTCATCGATAATAAGTAAGGCATCTTCTGGTACATAGTCAAATAAAGTCGGTGGTGCTTCCCCTGCTGGTCGTCCCGATAAATGACGTGAGTAGTTTTCGATACCATTGGTGTATCCTAACTGCTGCATCATTTCCAAATCATAACGCGTACGTTGCTCGATACGCTGCGCTTCGAGTAACTTGTCATGTTCACGGAAGAACTTAAGCTGGTCTTGCAATTCATCCTTAATAGTATCGATAGCGCGTGTTAGGTTGTCTTTTGGCGTCACATAATGGCTTTTCGGGTAAATCGTGACACGTGGTACTTTGCGGACCATTTTACCGGTCAGCGGATCAAACCAGCGAATTGAGTCTACTTCGTCATCAAAGAGTTCAATACGAATCGCATGTTGGTCTGATTCTGCCGGGAAAATATCAATAATTTCACCACGGATACGATACGTACCACGTAAGAATTCAAGCTCATTACGCGTATATTGCATTTCAACCAAACGGCGAATAATTTCGTCTCGACTTACTCGGTCACCTTGGACCACATGCAATAACATTTGCATATAAGCATTTGGGTCACCCAAACCATAAATGGCCGAAACAGAAGCAACAATAATCGCATCACGACGTTCTAACAAAGCACGCGTTGCCGATAATCGCATCTGGTCAATATGGTCATTAATTGCCGCGTCTTTTTCAATAAATGTATCTGACGACGGAACATAAGCCTCGGGTTGATAGTAGTCGTAATAACTTACGAAATACTCAACTGCATTGTTTGGGAAGAAGGCTTTGAACTCACCATAGAGCTGGGCTGCCAAGGTCTTATTATGCGCCATCACAATCGTCGGGCGCTGAGTTTGGGCAATCACATTTGCCATGGTATAGGTCTTACCTGAACCGGTCACACCTAGCAGTAACTGATTACGAAAACCCTTTTCGATACCATTCACCAGCTTTTCAATTGCCTGTGGCTGATCACCCGCTGGCTGGTAATGAGTGACCAAATCGAAAGGTTGATTTTCGTTCACAGTTCTCTCTCTTTATAAAAAATTTGAATTTATCGTCTAGCAAATTAATGGGGATTTTTTCCCTAATTTAAAGTCTATAGTGAGATTAATCTATATCGAAAATATTAAGCATCTTGATACTTGACCAATGCTGTAAACGGTTGCAACATGGACTTATCCATTAGATAAAAAGCATAACCATGACCTATCAATATCATGATGAAAGTATTGTAACCGAACTCCCTGAAGATACCGTGTTTGTCTTCGGTAGTAATATGGCTGGACAACATGGTAGTGGAGCCGCACGTGTTGCCAGTCAGCATTTTGGGGCTGTAGAGGGTGTAGGACGTGGCTGGGCTGGTCAGAGCTTTGCAATTCCAACATTAAATGAACATATCCAAAAAATGCCACTCTCCCAAATCGAGCATTATGTTGAAGACTTTAAAGTTTATGCAAAAAATCATCCTAAAATGAAATACTTTGTGACAGCTTTAGGATGTGGGATCGCAGGTTATAAGGTTTCCGAAATCGCTCCTCTTTTTAAAGGCATACATCACAATGTGATTTTTCCTGAATCGTTTAAACCGTATGTTGAAGAAGATGCTATTTCACAGTTCCCAACACTCACTCAAAAAATGGTTCAAAGTTTCATTAATGATGAAGTTATTTTCTACTTCAATCACGGCAGTGAATCTTTTGAAGATGCTTTAGATAAAACGGATTTATCACGTGCTGAAAAAGCGATAGCGCTTATTGTGCTTAATGAGGAATTGTATCCTCGTGACCGCTATGGCAGAGGCCGTGACCACGAATTGAGGGATATTTTAGGTAAGCTCAATGGTAAGATTTTTAATATTCATGGTAACTCAGAAGGTGCAATGATTTTCGTAAGTGTAATTGTTGCGCTTATGGAACTTTATGATTTTGATGAGCAAGATTTTATAAAATTATGGCGCGATGAGAAAAATATCGACCACCCTATTAACCGTTAATTTACTTGGATATTTTATGAGTGAAGCAGATAAATTCTGCTTTCTCATTATTTTATTTTACTTATATTTAATATTTTTATTTTAATTATTCTAATAGATTTAAATCGATTATTTTCCCAAATCTTAGTTTTTCTCATTATACTTTAAGACAAACTGAATACTTAAAAGAAACGCATGGAAACTTTAGATTCTTCAATTTTTGACCTCACCCCAATTCCAATGTGGATTGAAGACTTTAGTGAAGTTAAGCAGTTATTTGACTTATGGAGAAATCAAGGGGTTGAAAACTTATATGAATTTCTAAGTCAAAATGAAAATCTAGTGGTTGAATGTGCTCATAAAATTAAAATTATTAAGGTCAACCAAAAAGTATTAGACCTTTTTGAAGCAAAAAACCAAGAAGAGTTATGTGCCAACTTAAATCTTATTTTTAAAAAAGAAATGTTTGAAGCCCATATTCATGAACTCGAAGCGTTATGGAATGGCAAAACTCATTTCTCGAGTACCACTATAAATTACACGCTCTCTGGTAAACGTATTGATGTACAACTACGTGGAGCAATTTTACCGGGTTCTGAAACTACGTTTGACCGTATTTTAATTACCACCGAAGACATTACTCCGTATCAAAATGCACTTCGTCAGGAAGAGAAAAATCGACGCCTAGCAGAGTCAATGTTTATCTACTCCCCGACTTCGCTTTGGGTTGAAGATTTTAGCCGTATTAAAAATAGAATTGATCAGCTTAGGCTATTAGGAATTGAAGACTTTAGGACTTTTTTAGATGTACATCCTGAATTTGTTCGCCAATGCATAGAAGACATTTTAATTTTAGACGTCAATCAGTCGACTCTCGATTTATTTAAAGCACCAGATAAAACCACTCTGTTAAAAAATACCCATAAAATTTTTGCCGAAGAGATGGTGGAAACTTTTAGAGAACAGCTGATTGAACTCTGGCAAGGAAATATTCACCACAAGCGTGAAGCCGTTAACTATGCATTAGATGGCCAAATCAGAAATGTCTTATTGCAATTTACCGTATTCCCCGGTTATGAAGAGACTTGGGGATTGGTACAGGTTGCACTTACAGATATTACTGCACGAAAGAAAGCCGAAAATTATCTAGAATATTTAGGCCAGCATGATGTACTGACCAAACTTTATAACCGAGCTTTTTTTACAGAAGAGCTTAATCGTTTAAATCGCAGTATTATCCGCCCTGTTTCTTCAATTTTTTTAGACATGAACGGCTTAAAGGAAACCAATGATCAACTTGGCCATGATATTGGTGATGGTTTATTACGTCGAGTAGGTAATATTTTAAATCAGGCAATTATGAATACTGCTTATACAGCTTCTCGAATCGGTGGTGACGAATTTGTAATTTTAATGCCTGGTGCAGATGAAGCGAATGTTTTGATGATGCTGCAAACCATTCAGGAGCTTTTTAATATAGATAATCAATATTATTCAAGTCATCCTATTAGTATTGCGATTGGGCACGCCACAACAAAAGAAAATGAACAAGTTGAAGATATGCTAAAACGCGCAGATCATCATATGTATCAAAAGAAAAAAAGTTATTATCAAGAAATTCTTCTACCATAAAAAAACAGGCATATTGCCTGTTTTTTTATTTAAATTAGCGCTTACCCATAGAACGACGAGTACCACGCGGTGGCATCCAAGTTCTATCTGCATATTGTTCAGGTTTCGGACGTACTTGGTTGTGTACAGCATCACCTGCTTGGTTACTTTCATTCGGCATTGGAAATGGCAATTTCACCAAAGCCTTTTTCTGTTTTGGCTGTTGCTCAGTCATGATTCATTCTCGATATTTCGATTGCGGCTTATTATAAAGGATTTTTCTTGTTTCTTTCGAAAAAAGCTTCAATTGAATAAAACCGCAACAAGATCTTTCCTAAATTAAACTTTTTTACATCTAAAAATCCCCACATCCGCAAATTGCTTAATTTTTGCGATAAGATAGTGTGCTTTTTATTTTTAATCCCATAAGAGGAATATTGCCGTGGACGTACGTCTTTCTGATCGTGTCAATGCTATCAAACCGTCCCCTACACTTGCTGTAACTAATAAAGCTGCTGAGCTTAAAGCTGCTGGCAAGAACGTGATTGGTTTGGGTGCTGGCGAGCCAGATTTTGATACCCCTCAACACATCAAAGATGCTGCAATTGAAGCGATTAATAATGGTTTCACCAAATATACGGCTGTAGATGGTACTCCTGGGTTAAAAAAAGCAATTATTGCTAAATTAAAGCGTGATAATAATCTTGATTACCAACCTAACCAGATTTTGGTTTCTTGTGGCGGTAAGCAAAGCTTCTTTAACTTGGCACTAGCATTATTAAACAAGGGTGATGAAGTGATCATCCCTGCACCATTTTGGGTAAGCTATCCAGATATGGTCATTATTGCTGAAGGTACGCCTGTTATCGTGAAATGTGGCGAAGAGCAACGTTTCAAAATTACACCTGAACAATTAGAAGCGGCGATTACTCCTAACACTCGTTTAGTGGTATTAAACAGCCCATCTAACCCGACAGGTATGATTTACAGCAAAGCTGAATTAGAAGCTTTAGCTGAGGTTTTACGTCGTCATCCGCAAGTATTTGTTGCATCTGACGACATGTATGAACCAATTCGTTGGGAAGATGAGTTCTACAATATTGCAACTGTTGCACCTGATTTATATGACCGCACGATTGTTTTAAATGGTGTTTCTAAAGCATATGCAATGACAGGTTGGCGTATTGGCTATGCAGCCGGCCCAGCAAAAATCATTGGTGCAATGAAAAAAATCCAGTCTCAATCAACTTCTAACCCGACTTCAATTTCGCAAGTTGCTGCTGAAGCTGCGTTGAATGGTCCACAAGATGTTTTAAAACCAATGATTGAAGCGTTTAAACGTCGTCATGACTTAGTGGTTAATGGCTTAAACGACATCAAAGGTATCTCTTGCTTACCTGCTGATGGCGCTTTCTACGCGTATGCAAACATTCGCCCTCTTATTCGTGCAAAAGGCTTAAAATCTTGCACAGAATTCTCTGAGTGGTTACTTGAAGAAACTGGCGTAGCGGTCGTTCCTGGTGATGCATTTGGTTTAGGTGGTTTCATGCGTATTTCATATGCAACAGCTGACGAAGTACTTGTTGATGCGTTAGCACGTATTAAAAAAGCTGCTGAATCAATCGAAGGCGTTGATGCTGCAATTGCATCTATCGAAGCTGAGAAAGCTGCTAAATAATTTGAAAATATAAAAAAGGCCTCAAAATTGAGGCCTTTTTTATAATTAAAATTATTCTAAATTAAATAAAGCTGCCACTTCAGCCTCAGTCAGTTTTTTTGTATCATTCTGAAAATTATAAAAATCAGGTTTTGAATCAATAAAAATTTCCATATCTAATTTCAAGTCTTTTACTGGTTCATTTAAAGAAAACACATTGATATTGCAGTAACTTTGATCTTTTGTTCTCCAAAAAATTGTTGTTCCACAAGCGTTACAAAAGCCTCTTTCACCCCATTCAGAAGAGTTAAATACACTAAGATGCTTTTGCTGAATAAACTTTAAACTACCTTTAACTACATCAACTGTCATAATGACACCACTGGTTTGTCTACGACACATCGAGCAATGGCAAACATGTACATCATGATTTTTTAACTCAACTTCGAAAGTTGTTTCACCACATAAACACTGTCCGTTCATTATTATTTTCCACAAAAAGTTTATATTTTTAATGTTATAAAATATTCTGCTCAACCAAATTTTACAATTTTATAAACTATAAGTGACCTATCTTTTTATTCTTCTCAACTTGACAACAATTAATTTAATGCCTAATTTAACATCAAGTTCCATTTTAGAACTTTAATAACTGAAGGACTCAAAAAATGAAAAATCCTATGGAAATGACAGGCCTCGAATTTTTACAAGCCATGATTGAAGGTCATATTCCACCTGCCAGTATTAGCAAAACTATTCCGATGCAACCTACTGAGATTTCTGAAGGATCTGTGACCTTTAAAGCACAAGCAGATCACAATCATTTAAACCCTTTAGGTGGTGTACATGGTGGTTTTGCTGCAACAGTCCTAGATTCGGTGACTGGCTGTGCTGTACATACTATGCTACCTGCTGGTGTGGGTTATGGAACCATAGATCTTAATGTGAAAATGTGCCGCCCTCTTCCACAAAATCAGGTTTTAATTGCTACAGGTAAAGTAATCAATTTAAGTAAAAATTTAGGTATTTCCGAAGGAAAAATTACTGATGAAGAAGGCAAACTTTATGCTTATGCAACAGCAACCTGCATGATTATTCGACCATAAAAACTAAGGCAGCTTTAAACGGCTGCCTTTTTTATTAAGTAAGGAATATCTGGGCGGGCACAAGTTTGCGCAACCACATAAGGTGCCCAAATATTCTTAAGTTGAAGCTCTATCACTTTATGATGCTGAGTAGACCAGGCTAAAACTTTATTTTTACCTAGGAATAATTCCCCTTCGAGCTGGAAAATATAGAGAGGTTTAGATTGATCTACTACCTTGGAACACTTTAGAACTTTCAATGAAGTATGCACATCCCATTTTGAACTAAACCAGAGTTGTAGTAAGTCACCTAAGTACAAATCTTGTTTTTTAAATGGAAAAGCATCAATCCATGCATCTTCTACAGGTGTGCAATAAGATTCTGGTTGATTTAAAATATTGAGATAATTGCGTTGATAAAAATCAAAATTAGAAAAAATAGAAGCAACAGTAAGTGTTTTCATACTTATCTCCGATTTAGCCATTTTAGTGCTGGCAAGTTGGTTTAAATCCACACTGTTTGGATTACTCCAAACGCTTGTTCTTTTCTGAATCTAGCAATTGAATTTTCAAAGTGCAAGTAATTTATGATCTTACCTTTCAACTGGTCAAATAAAAAGCATACAACACAAAAATGAATGAAACATGACGATTTTTACTTGACCCTTGTCAAAATCTCCTTATAATCGCATGCAGATTCTCCCATAGCTCAGTCGGTAGAGCGACGGACTGTTAATCCGCAGGTCCCTGGTTCGAGCCCAGGTGGGAGAGCCAAATACTAAAAAGCCCGCAGCATTAAAGCGGGCTTTTTTATTGCTCTCTATTAAAGTATACCTATAAAAAAAATCCCCTACTGCCTGTAGAGGATTTGCTTTTCATAATTCGAATATTTACCAGATCAAATCATCAGTTCTAAACTTAGGTAGACCTTCTACGCTTAGATCTTTTTAAAATTACATTATTCCACTTCTACAACTTTTAAAGGGTTAAAAGTCTGAGTCGTTGGCATCATTTCTATACGGTTAATATTAATATGCGGTGGTTGTGATGCGATCCATGCTACTGTATTTGCAATATCTTCCGGCAAAATTGGATTTTTCTTATCGTATAGACTGTTAGCTTTCTCCTGATCTCCCTTAAAACGTACAAGAGAAAATTCGGTACCACCACACAACCCTGGCTCAATATTCGTTACTCGCACGCCAGTACCAGCCAAATCTGCACGTAGATTTAAACTAAACTGCTCTACAAAAGCTTTTGTTGCCCCATATACATTACCACCTGGATATGGGTATGTACCTGCAATTGAACCCATATTAATGATTAAGCCTGATTTCTTCTTTACCATACTTGGTAAAATTAATCGGGTAACCGTAACAAGGCCTTTAACATTGGTATCAATCATGGTGTACCAATCATCTAAATCCGCTTTATCTGCTGGCTCTAGACCCAATGCCAAGCCTGCATTATTCACTAATAAATCAATTTGATCGATTTGAAATTCATTTGGTAATTCTTTAAATAACTTATTTATATTTTCTGCCGTATCAGTCATATCAAATACGAGTGGGTAGAAATTTTCGCCAAGCTGTTTTTGCAGTTCTTCTAATTTTTCTGCGCGTCTTCCACATCCAATAACTTTATAGCCTGACTCAATCAGTTTTTTTGAAATACTATAACCAAAACCTGCTGATGCGCCTGTAACTAATGCTAACATTCTTATATCCTTAGAAATAATCAACTGTTTCAGTTGAACTCATGATGAACATATCAGCCTTTATATTTACACAATATTTATTATTAGCCTAAAAAAATAAAAGTTTTTTTAAAAATTTTAAGAGAAATTTAAATCTGTAAAAAATATATTTATTAAATAATGATATGCATTAAAAAACTAAAAAATGGTCCTTACTTAACCTTAAATATCGGCTCAAACTATTTAGAAGTTAGAGCTACTTAATAAAAAAGTTTACCATGAAAGGTAAACTTTTTAACTTGAGGTATCCAAGCTTATGCAGGGATACCACTATGAAAACGGAAAGTATCATCTGGAGTCAAAATCAGATTCTTTTCAACTTCACGGATATGTTCAATACGCTGTTGAATATCTTCTTCAGGATCTTTCATTTTGGCAGTTTTTGCGACGTCAAGCGCTAGTGCTAAATAGTCTTCAAAATGACGAGATTCTGACTTAAGCAAGTAACGGTAATAGCGTCCTAACTCATCATCAACACGCGGAGCAAGCGCATAAAAGCGTTCACATGAACGTGCTTCTACAAAAGCCCCAATCACGAGTACATCAATTAGAGCTTCTGGTTCATATGTGCGGATTTCTTTTCGTAAGCCACCTGCATAGCGTCCAGCACTTAAACCTTTCCACTCTTGCCCACGTTTCGTCATAAATTCTAGAACTTGTTCATAGTGAAGCATTTCTTCACGTACAAGCTGGGCAAGCTTAACTTGTAGGTCCGTGAAAAAGCTATAGCGGAACATCAAGTTCATGGCTGTACCCGCTGCCTTTTTCTCACAGTTAGCATGATCTTGCATCAAGATGTCTAAATTATTAACAGCCTCATCCAACCATTCTTTTGGGGTTTGGCACCCTAAAAATGCTAATACAGGCTGCATTAATTCATCGTAATTGATACTCGACATTACTACTTATCCTGCTGCCTGAATCGCTGTTTTCATGTCTTTCACCGCCTGTACTAGTCCAACAAAAACACTTTCCGCAATAATTGAGTGACCAATATTTAACTCATGAATTTGTGGAATTGCCGCAATTGGAGCAATATTTTTCAGATTCAAACCGTGACCAGCATTTACAACCAAACCTTTTGAAGCTGCGTATTCTACACCTTTTACGATGCGAGCAAGTTCTTCTTGTTGCTCTTGCTCTGTTGTTGCATCTGCATACGCCCCAGTATGTAATTCAATAGTAGGCGCTCCACAAGCAATTGCTGCATCAATTTGAGCAAAATCAGCATCAATAAAGAGTGAAACGTCACAACCAATGGCAGCTAAGGCTTGAGTTGCAGCTTTAACTTTTTCAAAGTTACCTACTACATCTAAACCACCTTCTGTTGTAACTTCTTGGCGTCGTTCTGGTACAAAACACACATGTTGCGGTTGAATTTCTTTCGCAAACTCAACCATTTCATCAGTTACGGCCATTTCAAGATTCATACGTGTTTTTAATAATGGACGCATACGACGCACGTCATCATCTTGAATATGTCTGCGATCTTCACGCAAATGCAAAGTGATCCCCTCTGCACCCGCTTGTTCACAAATAAGAGCAGCTTCTACAGGGTCTGGGTAAGCAGTACCGCGCGCCTGTCTTAAAGTAGCAACATGGTCTATGTTTACACCAAGCAATGCAGCCATAAAAAAATCCTAATTACGATTGAGTTTGAGTATTTTGAATCCACAATTGTCGACTTTTTAGGGGACGGTCACCTAAAAGCGATGTAATCATTTGACGGTATAGTTTACCTAATAATTGCAATTGTTCGTGAGAAAAATCCTGTCCCTGCTCATAATCCAGCATGGATAAAATTGCTTTTCCTGACAACGATGAGCGACTTGCCTGAACAACGGGGGCAAATCCTTCAGTCACTTGAAACTGATAAAACTGTTGAGGCAAAATTTCTTTTTGTGAGCTATCAATTGAAAAATCAATCGCATAGCCTAGCTCTGCAAGCAAGATATGCTCAAATTGCCTCAAGATCTGTCTAAGAAATAAATCCGGATTTTCATGAGAAGATAGCTGCTGGAGTTGAAGCAGCGTTAACTGGTATTGTTCAAAAGTTTGTGGCATTGCCTCTTCTAGTGGGCAAAGTCTAAGAACAATTTCGTTTAAATAGAAGCCTGCAAAAAAAGCATCGCCAAAAAAGAAAACCGGCTGATTTAGTATTTCCAGCTTTGTAAAATTTTTGAGCTCACTTTTGCCTGTGGCTTGCAAACGGATTGGCTGATATTGAGGAGGCGGAGTCTGTCTTAAAATACCATCAACCCGCCCATATTCTTGAGTGAAGAGATGCACAATATGGCTTTTTTCACGGTATTTACGATGGTGAATCATATATCCATGTAGGACTTCATTGCGCATCATAAAAAGAAACTATTCCTCAGATTCTTTTTCTTTTTTATCGTCATCATCACCATCAGGAATTACAGCCCCTACAACAGCAGCTGTACCCTTCACTACACCTTTAGTCGTTTTATAAGCAATACCTACTGGTACGGTTACAAGCTTATATACACAACCTTGCAACATCAATGTACATCCAACGATAATCAATATTGATGTAATTGCTTTCATACCAGTATTCCCTACTTTTTAGATATCACTATATCCTAAACTTTTTAAAGCACGTTCATCATCAGACCAACCGCCTTTGACCTTAACCCATAAGGTAAGCATGATCTTTTGTTCGAACATTTTTTCCATGTCTTTACGTGCATCCATGCCAATTGTTTTAAGCTTGGCACCTTTTTCACCAATTACAATCGCTTTTTGACCAGGACGATCCACAAAAATAGTGGCATCAATATAGGTACATGCTGGTTTTAAACGACCAGTTTTTTCATTAACAGTTGCTTCTTCCGTTTTGAAAGATTCAATTTGTACTGTTAAATCATAAGGTAGCTCTTCACCCAACTGACGCATGATTTTTTCACGGATGATTTCACTTGCCAAGAAGCGCTCTGAACGGTCCGTAATTTGATCGAATGAATACAAAGGTGGCTGATAAGGAAGATATTTTTCGATCGTTTCACTTAAGTGCTCTAAGTTTGCTCCACGGAGTGCAGAAACAGGAACAATCTCAGCAAAATTCATAAGTTTGGCACGTTCTTGAATTAAAGGGAGAATCTCTCTCTTATCTCCAAAAGTATCAGCTTTATTAATCACCAAAATAACTGGCATATCAGCATTCTTGAGTTTCTCAAGAACTAAATCGTCATTTTGTGTCCACTTGTGGGCATCAATAACAAATAAGACTAAATTCACGTCACGTAACGCAGAATGCGCAGCACGGTTCATCATTTTATTGATTGCACGTACTTCTTTCTTATGCATACCTGGGGTATCGACATAAACCGCTTGCATTTTTTCACGCGAATCAATACCGATAATTTTATGGCGTGTCGTTTGAGGTTTACGTGAAGTAATAGAGAGTTTTTGGCCCAATAAATGGTTCATGAGGGTAGATTTACCCACATTTGGACGTCCTACAATCGCCACAAATCCGCTCTTAAAATCCGAAGGAATTGTAACGCCTTTGGAACTAAAAAATTGATCAATCAGATTGTTTGGATCTTGGTTTTCGTTTGAATCTGGATTGATTTGATCAGAATGCATCGACATGCAGGTTATTGCTCCAATAACTTTAAAATTTCCGCCGCTGCTGCCTGCTCGGCAAAACGACGACTTGACCCCTCACCATGAATTTTTGATAAACCATCTACCAAACATTCGACTTTAAAGTGCTGATGAGGCGCATCACCCTGAATATCTACAACCTCGTAAACAGGGAGAGGTTTTTTACGTGCTTGTAGATACTCTTGTAAACGTGATTTTGGATCCTTGAGTTGATCTGTTGGCTCAATATGATCTAAATAAGGCGTATACCATTTTAACACAATATCTTTGAGTAGGTTCAGATCACTACTATCAAGATAAATTGCACCAATAATGGCCTCCACTGTGTCAGCCAATATTGACTCACGATGATGACCACCAGATTTCAACTCGCCTGTGCTTAATATTAAACACCGACTAAGTTGCAAATCGGTTGCAATTTTACCTAATGCTTCCTGACGTACTAAAGTCGCGCGCATACGCGTTAGTCGCCCCTCATTTTCATGAGGGTACGCATGGTATAAATAATTGGCGATAATCATCCCCAACAGTGAATCGCCCAAAAATTCCAGACGTTCGTAGTTATACTTATGACTCACCGAACGATGAGTCAAAGCCAACTGTAGCAATTCAGGCTGCTTAAATTGATAACCGATTCGACTGAGTAAGCGAGGATCACTTAGCTTGAACTGATGTTTTGTCAAAACTCTTCTCAAATGTTAAAACTAAATCAATATTCAGTAAGAAAGGCTTTCTTACCTCATATTTCTTTTTGACTGTTAGACTTGGCTGGTTAAACACTTCAGCAATCTCTTTAAAATGCAGATCACGAATGTTGTTCATTTCCAGTCGTTGGTCCATCTGTGTCATAAACTTTTGGGGTGTGATATCAGCCGAGCTTTGTTGCATAAGCTCTGTAATCTGATTATTAATCACACGATCATCCCAATATGCTGGCCAAACTGCAAGTACGGCTTTCACCGCAATTGCAAATATGACCACCCCAAATAAAATTGCTAAATACGAAGTACCCTGTTGTGCCTTACGCATTTTTGTTTTCCTAATGGTTGTTTTTAATCTATTTTCCCATTTCGGTTAAAGCTTGGCAGGTGGAAACCAGGTTCTTTATGCATCCAGACATAGAAAGCTCGGCCTGTTAAATTTTCTTCAGGTACGAAGCCCCAGAAACGACTGTCAGCACTTTGATCACGGTTATCCCCCATTGCAAAGTAATGTCCTTTCGGAACTGTTACTTCCCAATATAAACCGTCTTGGTTTGCATATTTACCATTATCAACATAGTTGATAAATGGTGCCTGACGCGCAACATTTACGCCTTCAAGCTCACGCATCGTAAAGGTATGAGCACCAATTGTTTCTTTATGATAAATAGAAGTTGGTGTATCTAAAGCATCTTTTTCGCGACTAAACTGTGTTGGTACTTTAGGAATTTTTTGACCATTAATAATCAATTGTCCATGATCATAAACAATATGGTCACCAGGTAAGCCAATTACACGTTTAATATAACTAATAGTAGGTTGTGGCGGATAACGGAATACAATGACATCACCACGTTTCGGTTCACCGATATCAATCACTTTTTTATTGACGATAGGTAAACGGACACCATAGTCAAATTTATTAACTAAAATAAAATCGCCCGTCTCTAAGGTCGGAACCATAGAGTCTGATGGAATATTAAATGGTTCATAAAGAAATGAGCGAAGTACAAGCACAACAGCTAAAACCGGCCAAAAGTCATAGGCCCATGTAATAACAAAATTTTCGTTCTCTCGCCCTTTATTTGCACGCTGTTTAAAAACAAGCTTATCTAGCAACCACACTGCAAATAAAATCAGCGTAACAGGAACAAGAATTAAATTAAAATCAAAATCCACAGGACCTCACTCGCAGCTTAGCTGCTTGCCTTGCGGCTGGGAGTAGATAAGTTCATCCCAGCCTTTTCTCTTATCTTTCTACTTTCAAAACAGCTAAGAACGCTTCTTGTGGGATTTCTACACTACCCACTTGTTTCATACGTTTCTTACCTTCTTTTTGTTTCGCAAGTAGTTTCTTCTTACGAGACACGTCACCGCCATAACATTTTGCTAAAACGTTTTTACGCATCGCCTTCACGGTCGAACGAGCAATAATTTGTGCACCAATAGCAGCCTGAATTGCGACATCGAACATTTGACGTGGAATCAAATCTTTCATTTTCTCAACTAAAGCAATACCACGATGACGAGCATCATTACGGTGACAAATCATTGCAAGCGCATCGACCTTCTCACCATTAATTAACACGTCAACCTTAACTAAAGATGAACTCTCAAAACGAATAAAGTTATAGTCAAGTGAAGCAAAACCACGTGAACATGATTTAAGCTTATCAAAGAAGTCCATAACCACTTCAGCCATAGGAATTTCAAAAGTAATTGAAACTTGATTACCTAAGAATTTCATGTCTTTTTGTACACCACGGCGCTCAATACATAGGGTCATGACGTTACCTAAGTACTCTTGCGGTACAAGAATATGACACTCTGCAATTGGCTCACGTAAATCTTCAACAACAGAGCCATCCGGCATTTTAGATGGACTATCGATATAGATCGTATCGCCTTTTTTAGTTACAGCTTCATACACTACCGTTGGCGCTGAGCTGATCAAATCAAGGTCATACTCGCGCTCTAAACGCTCTTGTACGATTTCCATGTGCAACATGCCCAAGAAACCACAACGGAAACCAAAACCAAGCGCATCTGAACTTTCAGGTTCAAAGAATAAAGCCGAGTCATTGATCTGTAGTTTTTGTAGGGCTTCGCGGAATGGTTCAAAATCGCTTGCATCAATTGGGAAAAGGCCTGCGTAAACCTGAGGTTTAACCTTTTTAAAACCAGGAAGTGAAGCTACTTCAGGGGTTGTTGAAAGCGTGATGGTATCACCTACCGGCGCACCAAAAATATCTTTAATACCCGCGATAACAAAGCCTACTTCACCAGCTTCAAGCACGCCAGTTTCAGTATGTTTAGGGTTGAATACACCTACCGATGTAACAATGTGAGTCTGACCAGTAGATTTAACCAACATTTTGTCGCCCTTGCGGATACGACCATCTTTAATACGAACTAAAGAGACAACACCTAAATAGTTATCAAACCATGAGTCAATGATTAATGCCTGTAAAGGAGCCTCACGGTCACCTGTAGGAGCAGGAATAACATCAACTAATGTTTCTAAGACACCTTCAACGCCTAAGCCTGTTTTTGCAGAACATGTAGGTGCATTGGTTGCTTCAATACCAATAATTTCTTCAATTTCGTGAATAACGCGCTCAGGCTCTGCTTGCGGCAAATCAATTTTATTTAAAATTGGAAGAACTTCGAGACCTTGCTCAATAGCGGTATAACAGTTTGCAACTGATTGTGCTTCTACACCTTGTGCAGCATCCACAACCAATAACGCACCTTCACAAGCAGCTAATGAACGTGATACTTCATAAGAGAAATCAACGTGTCCCGGAGTATCAATAAAGTTAAGCTGATATTCCTGCCCGTTTGGATGAGTATAGTACAACGTCACCGAAGCAGCTTTAATGGTAATCCCACGTTCACGCTCGAGCTCCATTGAGTCCAAGACCTGAGCTTGCATCTCACGATCTTGCAGGCCACCACACATCTGAATAAAACGGTCAGCCAAAGTAGACTTACCATGATCAATATGAGCGATAATCGAGAAATTTCGGATATTTTTGATATCAACGGATTTTTTAGCTTGCGCCATGGGCTACCTTGAGAAAATATAAAGTGCTATGTAGCTTGTTTTAATACATAGCCAAAGCGGTTTAACAAATTGCGAGAGATTATAGCAGATGGATATTTTAAAGTATCCAAAATTCATGAGCTTTGTACTTATGTTTTAAAAAATGATAATTCAAAGTACAAGTAATGCTTCTGATTATCAGGCATATGAAACAGTAAAATCTAAAGGATTTATACTTGAATCAAGAGGTTTATAAGCCTGTGTAAAAGTCGGCGACATACGCTTAGGTCGACCTGAAGCAATTTCAATACATGCCCATTTGGTATTTCCGACGAACAAAATTGCCTGATCAGAAGGACGGAAAAAGGCATACTGACGAAATGAATACAGAGCATTAATATCATCTAGCCATGTCCGCAGCACAATTTCTTCACCTTCAAACGCAGCTTTACGGTATTGCACATGGTGTTCAACCGCAACCATTGCATGTTTTAGCTCTAGATATTTGGTTACTCCTACCCCTAATGTTTCCACATGAGCAGCAGCGACGTCTTGCATCCACTGGACATACATTACATTGTTAACATGCCCTAAAGCATCAATATGCTGTGGCTGAACCTGAATATGTAAATCGAAAATACTGCTCACAAAACACCCACTTTAATCATTAAATTCAAAGCTAAAATTTAATTAGCTAGATCGAACATTATGCCGAATACAAATAATAAAAAACCACCCATTTTCAGGGTGGTTCATTTTTATAATATTTTACTGAATACGTAAACCAAGCATTGCTCGTTGTCCTTGACGAATAATCCCAACTCGCGCAACTGTATTTTTCGGCAAATTCGAAACAACTTTTGCAAAATCCTGACTATTTAGAATTTGAGTATTATTAACCTGAATAATCACATCCCCAGGAATGATATTTGACAATGATGCTAATCCACCACGGCGGACATCTTGTACATAAATACCACCTTTTATACCTAAAGCATTTTTCTCTGGCACAGCGAGATCACGAATACTCATTCCCAATACTGGGCCTTTAGAAGCAGAGGTTTGATTACCGGTAGCAGGTGTTTCATCCGGTGCAGTTGCTAGTGTTGCCGAGATATTTCGGGTTTTATCATCGCGTAAAACTTCAAACTGAACAGTTTGGTTTGGTTGTACTTTATTTAATGCATAAAGCAAATCACTAGTACGCAGTACAGAAGCACCATTTAATTTTAGAATAACATCGCCAGCCCTAAGCCCTGCTTTTTGAGCAGGTGAATTTGGAGAAACCTGAGTAATCAGAGCACCTTCCGGTTTAGGTAATTTATAGGCATCTGCAAGGTTACGGTCAATATCTTGCATCATAACACCCAAGTATGAACGAGTCACTTTCCCTTTCGTTTTAAGCTGTTCAGCTACATCCATCGCAACATCAATTGGAATAGAGAAAGATAAGCCCATATAGCCACCCGTACCACTAAAGATACGTGAGTTCACCCCGACAACTTCACCATTCTGGTTAAACAATGGACCGCCTGAGTTACCAGGGTTCAACGCCACATCGGTTTGAATAAATGGTACAGAGGTTTCACCGCTCATGTTACGTGATTTAGCGCTAACAATACCTGCCGAAGCTGAATAATCAAAACCAAATGGTGAACCAATTGCTAAAACCGGCTCTCCTACACGTAAACGGTCAACATTTCCTACGCGTAAAGCAGGATAGTTAGTTCCGTTTACCTTTAATAATGCAACGTCTGTCCGCTCATCACTACCGACCACTGTTGCATCAATTTCACGACGGTCATTTAAAGTAATACTGATGCGGGAAGCATTTTCAATTACATGGTGGTTCGTAAGTAAATAACCATCTTTACTAATAAAGAACGCACTACCATATGCGGTTTTCTCTTGAGGACCTTGTTGCTGTGGAATGATGACCTGATTACCAAAGAAACGTTTTAAAATTTCAGGTACTTGCTGTTGTAGCAGTTCATCCTGAGTCATTTTTTTTACAACGTTTACACTCACCACAGCCGGACTAACTTGTTCAACGAGGTTTGAAAAATCAACAGCAGCATTTGCTTGAACAGCAGCAACTGTAAATACCGCTGCATACATTCCTTGTTGTAAATAGCGAGATTTCATTCGGTGCTCACCCACAATTGGTCTACGAGAATAAGAATAAAACTTTTGTATCACAATGCTTTGGAATTGTGCGTAACAATATGTTTATTTGTAAGGCATCCTCATCACGTTTATTTTACACATTGCAATTTTTTAAGCTAATTGCAATTTTTCTGTGACTTAGAGCGCTTAAGCTCTTGCCTTTTTAGGTAAAAAGGGGTGTCATTAGCGGACGTTTTAAATTGATGCGAATGGACATGCCTAATCAACAGACAATTCACCACTTTGACGTGATTATTGTGGGCAGTGGCGGTGCTGGTTTAAGTCTGGCTTTATCGTTACCAAGTCATTTTAATATTGCAGTTTTAGCT
Organism: Acinetobacter sp. AOR12_HL; assembly: GCF_027855275.1. Lineage (NCBI taxonomy): Bacteria > Pseudomonadati > Pseudomonadota > Gammaproteobacteria > Moraxellales > Moraxellaceae > Acinetobacter > Acinetobacter sp. AOR12_HL. The sequence continues at coordinate 347,816 of NZ_JAKTIJ010000020.1, forward strand.
AAAGCTGCTTTAACTGAAGCAAGTACCTTCTATGCACAAGGTGGTGTTGCTGCAGTACTTGATGAAACTGACTCTATTCAACAACACATTAATGACACTATGATTGCAGGTGCTCATTTATGTGAAATGGATGCAGTCCAGCATACTGTAGAAGGCGGCCGTCCTTCTGTTGATTTCCTTTTAAAGCAAGGCGTTCAGTTTACCTTAGATGAAGATGAACAGCTTCATTTGACTCGTGAGGGTGGCCATTCGCAGCGCCGTATTATTCATTCTGCTGATGCAACTGGCAAAGCTATTTCAACCACTTTAGTTGAACGCGCCAAAGAACGTAAAAATATCACTATTTTTGAAAACTATATTGCGATTGATTTAATCACGTCGCATAAATTGGGTCATACAGATCAAGCGAATCGCGCTATGGGTTTGTATGCACTAGATGAAAGTACTGAAAAAGTTCATACCTTCCTTGCCCCATTTACCGCACTTGCTTGCGGTGGCGCAATGAAAGCTTACCTTTATACGTCTAATCCGGATATTGCTACTGGTGACGGTATTGCGATGGCATACCGTGCAGGTTGCCGTGTTGCCAATATGGAATTTAACCAGTTCCATCCAACCTGCCTTTACCACCCGCAAGCACGTTCTTTCTTAATTACTGAAGCCATGCGTGGTGAAGGTGCTTACTTACGTTTACCAGACGGCGAACGTTTTATGCTACGTTTTGACGATCGTGCAGAGTTGGCTCCTCGCGATATTGTGGCACGTACCATTGACCATGAAATCAAGCGTCTCGGTATTCGCCATGTGTGGTTAGACATTACACACAAATCACCGGATTTTATTAAAGAGCACTTCCCTACACTTTATGCACGATTGCTTGAGCTAGGTATCGACATCACTAAAGACATGATTCCGGTGGTGCCGGCTGCACACTATACCTGTGGTGGTGTTGTGGTTGACTCAAATAGCCAGACTGATATTGAAGGTCTATATGCAATTGGTGAAACCTCTTATACGGGTTTACATGGTGCAAACCGTATGGCGAGTAACTCATTACTTGAATGCTTCGTTTATGGCATGAGTGCAGCAAAAGATATCGAAAGTAAGTTTGATAAAAACTTCAAATTACCGGAAGTACCAACTTGGGACGATTCCCAAGTAACCAATCCAGATGAAGATGTCGTGATTTTACAAAACTGGGATGAGTTACGTTCGACTATGTGGAACTACGTTGGTATTGTAAGAACCACAAAACGTTTAGAACGTGCTTTACACCGTATTGAAATGCTAAAGCGCGAAATTACTGAATATTATCAAGATTATCGTGTCAGCAAAAACCTGATTGAACTGCGTAATCTTGTACTTGTTTCCGAAATGATTGTTCGCTGTGCCATGCACCGTAAAGAATCACGTGGCTTACATTACACACTTGATTATCCGGAAACTTCGAGTGAGATTCGTAAAACGGTTCTGACGCCTCCAAACTTTGCAGTAGAGCAACCTTTGGTGAATACCAGTGTATAAATAGTTTTTTATAAAAAAGCACGGTTCATGCCGTGCTTTTTTATTACTGAAGATTTATGGTCTAGGAGGAATTGAGTAAGTCGCGGTCACATGTGCCACGGCTTCCTCTTGCCCTACTGAATAAATCCAGACCTCACCTACGACTAAGCTCTTTCCTACTTTCATGAGCTTACATTCACTGCGTAAGTCTTGATCACCTGCGGGTTTTCTCAGGAAATTAATATTAAAATTGGTGGTTACAGCTAAACCAATAATTCCAATTTCACCGAGTATTGCAATATATAAAGCAAAGTCTGCCAAAGTCATCATAGTCGGGCCAGATATAGTACCACCCGGACGTTGATGTCTTTGGTCAACGTGATAATAAACAACCGCAGCTTTAGAAGTGACTGATTCAATCGTGCAATGTTCCAAACTTTGTGGGAATTCCTTTTCAAGAAATGCCACAATTTCTTCTTTTGAGCTTTTCATCCTTGTTATTCTTCAATTTTAAACGGTAATTAAAATAGCATACGATACTGCCCAATATTTTCTATGACGTTTAAAACCAGATTTCTTGTCATTTTTCACCACTCCCAAAAAAATATGAGAGTGGCTAATCCCATGGCCTATGCTAAATATTGCAAAGCTTGCTCGAATACCTGATCAGGACTTTGGGTAGCATCTAAACGTTTAATACGCTCAGGCTCAGCTTTCCATAAGGTTTCATATCCTTCACGAACCTTAGTAAAGAAGCTTAACTTTTCCTGTTCAAAACGGTCTAAAGCTCCGCGTTCACGTGCACGGTTCATACCAAGTTCAATTGGTGCATCTAACCAGAAAGTCACTTCTGGCATGCGTGAAACGAAGTTCTGGTTTAAAAGCTGTAATTTGTCTTGGCTTAAACCACGACCGGAACATTGATAAGCAAAACTCGCATCGGTAAAACGATCACTTAATACAATTTTATTAGACTCTAATGCTGGCAAAATAACTTGTTGTAAGTGTTGAGCTCGTGCCGCATAAATTAAGAGCAACTCAGTATCATGACTCATATTTTCATCATGATTCACTGCCAAAAGCATCGAACGGATTTGTTCTGCGAGCGGTGTTCCACCCGGCTCTCGAGTTAAAACAACTTGTTTACCTTGTTCTTCAAAATGCTGATGAATTTTTCGAATGAGTGTAGTTTTTCCTACCCCTTCCGTGCCTTCAAAGCTAATAAACATCTCTTTTCCTTATTTCTTCGATCTCAACACGGATAAATACTCTTGCACTGCTTGGTTATGTGCTTGCAAGTCTGCCGTAAATTTATGTCCACCATTACCAGTCGCTACAAAATAGATGTTATTTGAATCATCTGGATGTAACGCAGCCTCAATGGCTTTTTGGCTTGGCAGCGCAATTGGAGTTGGCGGTAACCCATTAATTGTATAGGTATTATATGGTGTTGGTGTACGTAAGTCTTCGCGAGTAATGTTACCTTTATAGTTTGCACCCATACCATAAATTACGGTTGGATCAGTCTGTAAACGCATACCGAGTTTTAAACGGCGCACGAAAACCCCTGAAACTTGTGTAAGTTCGCTATCGAGGCTCGTTTCTTTTTCAACAATAGAAGCCATGATTAAAGCTTCATACTTATCTTTATAAGGTAAATTCGGTGCTCGCTTTGCCCAAGCCGCATCTAAGGCTTTCATTTGACGATGGTATAAATCAGTCAGGATTTTCTTATCGGTCTCACCTTTAGCAAAGAAATAAGTGTTGGGTGCAAACAGACCTTCAGGATGATGATAAGGGATACCTAAAGCCTTCATAAGCTGGTCATCTGATAAATCCAATATCGTATTTTTTACATTTTTATCGTTTTTTAGTGCTGTAATCAGCTGCTTAAAAGTTGTTCCTTCAATCACTAGAACACGGTTCATCTGGGCATTATCAGCATCAGATAACATTTCTAATACTTGTCTTACGCTCATTCCCTGCTCTATCTCATATACACCAGCTTTCATACTGTCATGAATCATAAACTTTTGATAAAGCTTAAGTACAATTGGGAAATGGATTTTATTTTCTTTGGCTAAGCGATCAATAAAACCAGAATAGGTCTCACCTGATGTGATCGATAGCATCTGCTTTTTCCCTTCAATAGGATAAGCTTTAAATAAACTTGACCATAAAATAGCAAAAATAGAAATTAAAACGATAAAACAGCCAATCAGCACTAACTTTTTTAGAAAATTAGATGCTGTTTTCTTGCCCTTTTTTTTAGCATTTTTTGCTTTCGCATTCACAGGTGGCTTCGGCATATTAATGAATCTGATTCAAGTTAAGAGTATGAAATAAATTTAGGCACGCCTGTGACTCTAGAATTTGTTCACTGATTTGAGTAACTACTCGCATTGGATGTAAAGCATTACAAAAGAATAGACTCTGTATTTGTGGTACTTCATCTAGCTCAATTATTCTGACTTCACAGGCAATTCCGTAGTGCTGCATACGCGCCAAAATTTCTGCACGCATCACACCGTGGACGCCATTATAGCGAAGTTCCGGAGTAATCCATCTATCATTTAAACGAATAAAACAATTACTGCTTACCCCTTCAACAATATAACCTTGTACATCAGTTACTAAAGCTTCAACCCAGCCTTGTTGATCTGCTTCTTTTTTTAGCAATACCTGCTCAAGACGGTTTAAGGATTTAAGCCCAACTAAACTCGGCATGGTTAAACCTAAAGCCTGATTTAAAACACCACACTGTATAAAATCTGGCTGGAACTGCTCCAATGCTTTTGGATAAAACCAGATATAAATATCTGCCGCATGCTTTGGCAAACTATAGCCACGATCACCTTCACCACGGCTAATCACAATTTTTAAAGTCCCGTTGAGCACGAGATTCTGATTTTGTAGATGCTGCAAACTTTGTTCGATTAACTCAAAATCTGCAACCAAAGATAATTTTTGGCAAGCAAGTTTTAGACGTTCCCAGTGCCGTGCTTTAAGCTCAATCTTATTTTGAAAAACACGAATTGTGGTAAAGCAGCCATCCCCATAATGAAATGCCCGGTCCAATAAAGGAATGGTCTCTACAGGTTGTCCATTTTTAAAACACCACATGTTTAATCCGTCCTTTATTTAAAACCACCCAACAATACAACACCTTTCATTTAATTAATAAATGACTGATTTTAAAAAATTATACCGATTTAAGAGAAACTTTTGAAACTTGTTATATATCAAGATTTAAGAATAACTTATCCATTTTTATTATTTCTATATTTTTCATATTAAATTCGTTTTTTATTATTTTTTTAGAATAAAGACTAGCGCTATTCTGCGTTCATGTTTTGAACATTTCGTATTTTTTGAGGGGTTATCTCATGCGTTTTTCTCAGTTAAAAGTCGGGGTTATTGCTGCATTACTTTCTGTTTCATCGTTTGCAGCTCAAGAATTCTTAAACGTTTCTTACGATCCAACTCGCGAGTTATATACAGATTTCAACAAACAGTTCGGTACTTACTGGAAACAGCGTACCGGTCAAGATATTGAGTTTAAACAGTCACACGGTGGTTCTGGTAAACAGGCTCGTGCAGTGATTGATGGCTTAAATGCTGACGTTGTGACATTAGCACTAGCTGCTGATATTGATGAAATTGCTGAAAAAGCAAAATTGCTTCCAACAGACTGGCAGAAAAAGTTACCGCAAAACTCTACTCCGTACACATCAACTATCGTGTTTTTAGTTCGTAAGGGTAACCCTAAACAAATTAAAGATTGGGGTGACTTAATCAAGCCAGGCGTGGAAATTATTACGCCAAACCCAAAAACTTCTGGTGGTGCACGTTGGAACTATCTTGCCGCTTGGGCTTGGGCAAAACATCAAGCAGGTGGTAACGATGCAAAAGCACAAGAGTTTGTTCGCCAAATTTATAAACACACCAAAGTTTTAGATTCAGGTGCCCGTGGTGCAACCACTACATTTGCTGAACGCGGAATTGGTGACGTATTACTGGCTTGGGAAAATGAGGCACATTTAGCTATCCGTGAACAACCTGGCAAGTTTGAGATTGTGACGCCATCTTTATCTATTTTGGCTGAGCCGCCAGTTGCAATTGTTGAAAAAAATGCAGCGAAAAAAGGCAACTTAACTATTGCAAAAGGTTACCTCAACTATTTGTACTCACCTGCTGGTCAAGAAATTGCAGCACGTAATTTCTACCGTCCTCGCAATGCAGCTGTACTCAAAAAATATAGCAATGTATTTAAGCCATTGAAACTTGTCACCATTGATAAAGAGTTTGGCGGTTGGACAAAAGTACAAAAGCAACACTTTGATAATGGTGGTGTTTTCGATCAAATCGTGAAAATCAATAGTGCAGAGAAGTAATTCTTTGTTCTAACGATAAGGAGAACAGACATGACACACACTGTAATTGTTCCGGGTGTAGGTGGAAGTGAACATCAACATTGGCAATCTTGGTTGCAGCGTCAACTCGTGTCTAGTTCTCGCGTTGAGCAAAAAAACTGGGATAGACCCGTATTAAGCGAATGGATTGAGCAATTCGTTAACACAGTTCAAGCAGTACAAACACCAGTCCAAATTGTTGCGCATAGTTTCGGCTGCCTAACTAGTGTTGCTGCCTTAGCAGAGCATCCAGAGTTACAACTTCAAGTTAAAAAACTGATTTTGGTTGCTCCTGCAAATCCGGCACGTTTTGGTGAAGCGGGATTTGCCCGTCATAGTTTGACTGACTACAAAGATTATTTTCATCAGCTAAAAATTAATGTGCCTGCAATGCTACTCATTAGTGAAAATGATCCATGGTTAGACTTTTTTGATGCTTTACAGCTTGCGAAATCTTGGCAATTAACCCCGATTAACCTTGGACAAGTTGGTCATATTAATGTTGCTTCAGGTTTCGGTCCGTTTCCTGACTTACTGAATCATCTACTTCCTGAAGACTCGATGTGTAGCCACTCATCTATTGATCCGGTAAAGACACATTTCTCTTTGAAATTTGCTTAATACCTAGCTTTATACCGCGCCGTTTATCTTTATTTATTCGCTTACTGGTTTCAGCAGGCTTTTCTCTTTGAGGAAATATCATGTCGCAGCGATCCCGAGTGCTGCCTGGGTTTGGTCTATCATTGGGCTTCACCCTCGCTTACGTTTCTTTTATTGTGCTTATTCCATTAGCCGCAGTCTTTATAAAATCATTTGGAATCGGATGGGACGGACTATGGGAAATTTTAACCTCTGAGCGTATTTTAAAATCGCTTCAACTCAGCTTTAGTTCAGCCTTAATAGCGGCATTTATTAATGTTGTTTTCGGGCTACTTTTAGCTTGGTGCCTTGTCCGTTATAACTTTCCCGGAAAGCGTCTGGTTGATGCCTTAGTGGACTTACCTTTTGCACTTCCAACAGCGGTTGCAGGCATTGCGTTGACCTCACTCTATGCGCCTACAGGCTGGATCGGTCAATATTTAGAACCACTTGGTATTCAGGTTGCATATACCCCCATCGGGATTACGCTAGCTTTAGTGTTTATCGGCATTCCTTTTATTGTTCGAACCGTTCAACCGGTATTAAGCGATATTGAAACTGAACTTGAAGAGGCAGCTTCCGCACTCGGTGCAAATCGTTGGCAGACCATTACCAAAATTATTTTACCAATATTACTCCCTGCCCTATTTACAGGCTTTGCTTTAGCATTTGCTCGCGGTGTAGGTGAATATGGTTCTGTAATTTTCATTGCAGGTAACCAGCCGTTTAAAACTGAAATTGCTCCGCTTATGATCATTTCTCGCCTCGAAGAATATGACTATGCAGGTGCAACGACTATTGCAGCAGTGATGTTGGTTCTCTCTTTCATTATTTTATTTGTCATTAACTTACTTCAAGCATGGGCAAACCGTCGTACAGGGAGAAATGTCACATGAACCTACATACCGACAGCAATGCACTTGCCTTGAAATTGCAATCTCGTGACGCGACACGTGAACCAACTTGGGTACGTTATACGCTCATTACAATTGCACTGATTTTTTTCCTTAGCTGCCTCATGCTGCCACTTATTCTGGTTTTTGTTGAAGCATTTAAACAAGGCCTTGAAGTCTATGTTCAAGCTTTAATTGATCCAGATACGTTATCAGCAGTGAAATTAACACTATTGACCGCAGCAATTGCCGTTCCGATTAATGTGATATTTGGTGTTGCCGCTGCATGGGCTGTTTCCAAATTTCAGTTTAAAGGTAAAGCAATTTTAACCACCATTATTGATATGCCTTTTTCGGTTTCACCTGTTATTGCAGGTTTAATGATTGTACTGATTTTCGGTGCTCAAGGCTGGTTAGGCGGTTGGCTCATGGAACATGACATCAAGATTCTATATGCCGTACCTGCCATTGTTTTAGCGACCATCTTTATTACAGTTCCATTTGTGGCGCGTGAGTTAATTCCACTTATGGAAGCGCAAGGAACTGAAGAAGAGGAAGCAGCGATTGTACTCGGTGCATCAGGTTGGCAAACCTTTTGGAAAGTCACACTCCCTAACATTAAATGGGGTCTGATTTACGGCGTGATTTTGTGTAATGCCCGTGCAATGGGTGAGTTTGGGGCAGTATCAGTAGTTTCTGGCCACATCCGTGGTGAGACCAATACCCTACCTCTTCATGTCGAAATTTTATATAACGAGTACACCTTTAGTGCAGCTTTTGCGGTGTCCTCACTACTTGCTTTCTTGGCACTATTAACACTGATTTTAAAAACCTGGTTAGAACTACATCAAGACAAACCAGAACCGCATTCAACTGATTCGTAAGGAATGAAATCATGAGTATTCAAGTTAAAAATATTGAAAAACACTTTGGTGCATTCCATGCGCTTAAAAATATTTCACTCGATTTCCCAGAGGGTGAACTGGTTGCCTTACTCGGCCCATCTGGCTGCGGTAAAACGACGCTACTTCGTATTATTGCGGGTTTAGAGTCAGCAGATGGTGGTCAAGTCTTACTAGAAGGCGAAGATGCAACCAATGTACATGTCCGTGAGCGTCAGGTCGGTTTTGTTTTTCAGCACTATGCTTTATTCCGTCACATGACCGTATTTGACAATATTGCCTTTGGTTTACGTGTCCGTCCTCGTGCCACACGCCCATCGGAAGCCGAAATTAAAAAACGTGTGACTCGTCTACTCGATTTGGTTCAATTGGGCTTTTTAGCAGACCGTTACCCAGCCCAGCTTTCTGGTGGTCAACGCCAACGTATTGCCTTAGCTCGTGCACTTGCCGTAGAACCTCGTGTGTTATTGCTTGATGAACCATTTGGTGCACTAGATGCTAAGGTTCGTAAAGAATTACGCCGCTGGTTACGTAACTTGCATGATGAGCTGCATATCACTTCAATTTTCGTAACCCATGACCAAGAAGAAGCACTTGAAGTAGCAGACCAAATTATTGTGATGAATAAAGGTAACGTCGAACAAATCGGTTCTCCACGTGAAGTTTACGAAAAACCTGCAACACCATTTGTATTTGATTTCTTGGGTCAAGCAAATCGTTTTGAAGGTGAACATGCAAGCGGTATTATCCGTATTGGCAATGATCGTATCGAATTACCGACCACAGTTCAGGCACCGCAAGGAAAAGTAATTGCTTTTGCCCGTCCGGATGAGTTACATATTCATGCGCAACCACAGGCAAATACAATTGAAGCAACTTTTGTACGTGAAGTCTGGATTGCTGGAAAAGTAGTGGCGGAATTACAAGATCGTAATGGACGTTTAATTGAGATTGCTCTGAGCAGTGAAGCTGCAAAACAACATGCATTTAAACCAAATCAAACTGTTTGGGTAAGTGCATCTCAACTTCACCTATTTGCAGATCAAGTTGCTTAAGGAATTATTTGGTGAGGAGCCATCTCGTGGTATTTAAAGCCGTTCCTCACCTCTTTTGAGGAAAAGTGTAAATGAACTTTCAACAATTAAGAATTATCCGAGAAACAGTACGCCAAAACTTTAATTTAACGGAAGCATCTGCCGCGTTATACACCTCTCAATCAGGTGTAAGTAAGCATATTAAAGATTTAGAAGATGAATTAGGCGTACAACTTTTCGTCCGTAAAGGTAAACGTCTGCTTGGTTTAACTGAACCCGGCCAATCACTCCTTAGCATTGTAGAACGCATGCTTGTAGATGCTGAAAATATTAAACGTCTTGCCGATGACTTTAATAAAGTGGACGAAGGTACTTTAACGATTGCAACAACTCATACTCAAGCACGTTATGTATTACCACCAATCGTCAATCAATTTAAGAAACTATTTCCAAAAGTTCATTTGATTTTGCAACAAGCAAGTCCTGTCGAAATTGCAGAAATGCTTTTACAAGGTGAAGCTGATATTGGTATCGCGACAGAGTCTTTAACAACTGAAGAAAATTTAGCAAGTATTCCATACTATCAATGGCAGCACAGCATTATCACTCCTCAAGATCACCCACTTACACAGCTCGATAAAATTGATCTTGATGCTTTATCTGAATACCCACTAATTACTTATCACGGCGGTTTTACAGGTCGTTCAAAGATCGATAAAGCATTTGAAGATGCACAAATTGATGCCGATATTGTAATGTCTGCGCTTGATGCCGATGTTATCAAAACTTACGTTGAACTCGGCATGGGCGTCGGAATTGTCAATGATGTCGCTTACGATGCAGAACGTGATTATCGTTTAAAACAAATTAAAACTGATATCTTTGGTGTCAACACCACATGGATTGCTGTTCGCAAAGGCCATTTATTACGTGGTTATGGTTATGAGTTTATTTCTTTATGCTCACCTGATGCTGACATTAAAGCATTGAAAAAAATTGCCTATCCAGATGAGTAAAAATTAAAAAAATAAAAGAGCTTTTTAGCTCTTTTATTTTTTTATTAAGTACAAAAAAACGAGCCGTAGCTCGTTTTTCTTTTGTGATCTTACCAGTAGAAGTTCACACCAACCTTACCAACTGGTAACCATTTGTATTTATCGTCATTACGAATTTCATTTTCTTCCTTATCTACTGCATCTTGAGCAGACGTTGGGTTACCATTCACAGGAGCAAGATTATATTGAGTTAACTGAACTTTTGGATTACCTGTATAGTAAGCACCTACTTCACCAAATACACCCCAATTTTTATTAAATTTCGGTGCAAAACCAAAACCTACATAAGGGGCGATATTATTTTCATAATTCATCTTACCTCTTACACCACCTTCTTGGCCAGCAACTGCTTGTTGATAGTTTTTACCATCAATTGATAATGTTTCGCCATTACCAATACGTTTAGCTAAGTCATAATCATTATCTAAATAAGCAGCACCCGCAGCTACATATAAGCCTTGAGCCCATGGATTAGAACTAGCGCCCCAAGGACGTATTTCAGCATTTAGATAAATATTATTGTTATCCATATCTAGGTCATATTTAGTACCATTTACAGAGACGTCATCTGTCCACGAAATGTCACCGCCGTTATAACCCAGAGCCAAACCTACATATGGGTTGGCTTGCCATAATAAAGCACCACCGTAACCAGTTGTACCTACCTCAGCACGCACCCCTACAGGAAGTAATTGTTTTTGGTCAAATGCATAGCTGTCATGAACAACAGCTTCATCTGCCATTGCGGCACCAGCAGCGAATAAAGCTGTTGTTGTGACTAACACACGTAATGCTTTCATAGTTTTCTCCTCAAAAAGGCTTTGTTTTTAATTTATTCATCTTGTGACTGAAATCATAATAATGACAGCTTAGATTCTTTTTTATACAAAAAATGCTAGATTTCTGTTATTTTTTGATACAAATTGAGTTAAATTTTTATTTTCAAATCATTTTTGTGTAAAAAACACTTGATTATCTAATAAGCTTATTTCGATTTACCTCATTTATATCATCAATTAAACGTAACACGTTTTTTGAAAGATTCTTGTCACAAATTAGTGTAAAATCTTTAAAATTTTTTATGGAAGGAAGATCATGTCTCAGCTTTCTACGATCATTGAGCAAGCATTTGAAGACCGCGCAAATTTCACTGCAACAGATTGCCCAAGCGAAATTCGCCAAGCTGTTGAAGAAGCAATTGCTGGTTTAGATAACGGTACACTTCGAGTTGCAGAAAAAATCAATGGTGAATGGGTTGTTCATCAATGGTTAAAAAAAGCTGTTTTATTATCATTTAAACTTAATGACAATAAACCAATCGAGTCATGTGATCTTCGTTTCTACGACAAAGTTGAAACTAAATTCTCTGGTTGGACTGAAGAGCAATTTAAAGCTGCGGGTGTTCGTGTTGTTCCTCCTGCTGTTGCTCGTCGTGGTAGTTTCCAAGCTAAAAATGTGGTGTTAATGCCATCTTATGTCAACATTGGTGCTTACGTAGATGAAGGCACAATGGTTGATACATGGGCAACTGTAGGTTCATGTGCTCAAATCGGTAAAAACGTTCACTTATCAGGTGGTGTTGGTATCGGTGGTGTTTTAGAACCATTACAAGCTAACCCAACCATTATTGAAGACAACTGTTTTATCGGCGCACGTTCTGAAATCGTTGAAGGTGTTATTGTCGAAGAAGGCTCTGTTATTTCTATGGGTGTTTATATCGGTCAATCTACACGTATTTATGATCGTGAGACTGGTGAAATCCATTACGGCCGTGTTCCTGCTGGCTCAGTTGTTGTACCAGGTAACTTACCGTCAGCTGATGGTAAATACAGCTTATACGCTGCAATTATCGTGAAAAAAGTTGATGCACAAACACGTGCAAAAACAAGTTTGAACGATTTGTTACGCGCTGACTAATTTCAGTTTGATCAAACATCTCTACGATCAACACTGATCGTAGAGATTTTATTTTTTATATAGTGTGGTATTTCTAGAATGGCTTCCTTACGTTCCTCTGCAATTCCTGTCTCTGACCCTGCGTCCGGTCTACGCATTACCGAGATTTTTTACTCCTTGCAGGGTGAAGCAAATGCCTCTGGCCTACCGACTGTATTTATTCGTCTCACAGGTTGCCCTTTACGTTGTAGTTATTGCGACACCACCTATTCTTTTGAAGGTGGCGAACGCTTATCACTTGAGCACATTATTGAAACGGCTGAAAAATATCAAACGCCTTATATTTGTGTAACAGGCGGTGAACCCCTAGCACAACCCAATTGCTTAATTTTATTACAACGTTTATGTGACGCCGGTTTTGACGTTTCCCTAGAAACCAGTGGCGTTCTTGATGTATCAAGAGTGGATCCGCGTGTTTCAAAAGTCCTCGACTTAAAGACTCCAACTTCTGGTGAAGAACACCGTAATCTCATCAGTAATCTTGACCATTTAACACCGCGTGACCAAATCAAATTTGTGATTTGTAATCGTGAAGACTATGAATGGTCAAAACAACAAGTTGAACAATATCAACTGCAAACCAAAGTCAGTACTGTCTGGTTCTCCCCTGCTTTTGCAGTTGAAAAAGGTGCTGTTGGCCTGCCACGTTTAGCACGTGATCTGGCACAGTGGATACTGGACGACAAACTGCCTGTACGTTTCCAGCTACAGTTACATAAACTGCTCTGGAACGATGAATCAGGTCGCTAATCGTTCAATAAAATAAATCATTCCGAATATGGAGAAAAATATGCGCCCTCGTGCCATTGTTTTACTTTCAGGCGGCTTAGACTCAACCACTTGCCTAGCTTGGGCACAAGCGCGCTATGAATGTATTGCTATTAGTTTTATGTATGGTCAACGCTCAACCACTGAACTTGATGCCGCAAAAGCATTAGCTCAGCGTGCAGGTGTCGAACACCGTGTAATTAATATCGATTTAGCCAATTTAGGCGGGTCTGCACTTACAGATCATAACATTGCTGTACCAGAACAATTACAAGAAGGTATTCCTGTAACTTATGTACCAGCACGTAACACAATTTTCCTCTCTTATGCCTTAGCAGCAGCAGAAGTTTTCAATGCTGAAGCGATTGTTATTGGCATCAATGCCGTTGATTATTCAGGATATCCTGACTGTCGCCCAGAATTTATTGATGCTTTTGCCAATATGGCTCGTTTAGCAACTAAAGCTGGCGTAGAAGGAAAACCTCTTAAATTTGAAACACCCCTGTTACATTTATCCAAAGCGAATATTATACGTTTAGGGATTGAACATGGCGTAGACTATAGTCAAACGGTATCTTGCTACCAAGCAGATGCTCAAGGACGTGCGTGTGGTAAATGTGACAGTTGCCGTTTGCGTAAAGAAGGCTTTATCGATGCTGGTGTTACCGATCCAACACGCTATATACCGCAATAAGTAGGTAAAATTTATGAAGTTGTTAAAATCAAATCTTATTCTTTCATCTTTATTCTCAGCAGCTGCACTTATGGCTGGTTCAGCTCAAGCAGCTGAAAACCCAGTTCAAGCAGCATATAAAAGCACTAACGTTAAAGGTGCATTAATCAACGTTTGTAAAGACCAAACTGCAAAAGGCGGTAAATTAAGTTCAGCTGAAGTAAGTAAATTCTGTAGCTGCCAAGTTGAAGCGCAAGGTAAAGTGACTGAAGCACAAAAATGGGAAATTCAAAGCGCAATCAATGCGAAGAAAAGCCCAAGCTCTTTAGCTTTTGTACAACAGCAAAACCGTGACCTTAAAGCATGTTTCGGTCCTCAGTTAACAACTAAGCTTGAGAAATTAACTGAAGAAGCAATGAAAGCAGCTCAACAACAAGCTCCTAAAAAATAAGCTTTTGTTGCTCCAAATTAAGCCTGCATTTATGCAGGCTTTTTTATAGCTCTGTTAAAATGACACCGATCTCGCCATTTGAAATAAGCCATGCAAGACCAATGGAAAACTAACGCACATAACAGACCGTCAATTGTTTCCTTTAGTGGAGGTAAAGATAGCTCTCTTGCACTTTATCATGCCATGCAAACTGGTAACGTAATGGGTTTAATCGTTATGCTAGAAGAGCAAGGACAACGCTCCCGTTCACATGCAATGCCACTTGATATTATTCGGGCGCAAGCACAAGCAATTGGCTTACCTGTATTTATGGCCTCATCTAGCTGGAATGACTATGAAAATAAATTCATCAACTTATTAAATGAAGCCAAACAAAAAGGTGCTGAGGTACTGGTTACAGGTGATTTAGATATGCCGGAACATGGTTGTTGGCATGATCGTGTTACTCAAACAGTGGGCCTTAAATTAGGAATGCCGCTCTGGCTAAGGCCCCATCGTGAAGTTGTTGAAGAATTTATTCAACTTGGATTTCAGAGTGTAGTTGTGACTGTAAACCTTAAACTCGGAATGAAGGTGGAAGATTTAGGTCAAGTGTTATCGTTAGAATATATACAGGAACTTGAAAACCGTGGAATTGATCCATGTGGAGAAGGTGGTGAATTTCATACCACTGTGATTGATGGTCCAATTTTTAACAAAGCTATTCCTGTAAGAAAGCTCGATATTGTTTATCATGAAGAATATGCTTTTTTACCACTTGAATTAGATCAAATTTAACTTTTAAAGGATAAGAAATGTCTGAGAATATTCAACTGCCAAATCAGGTTTTCCCAACCACACACGGCGAAGTTAATTTGGCTGAAGTCGATAATGAATGGCTGATTATTTACTTCTACCCTAAAGACTCAACGCCAGGCTGTACAACACAAGCTGTCGGCTTTTCTTGTTTAAAAGATCAATTTGATGCTTTAGGTGCTCGCATTTTTGGAGTATCACGCGACTCGGTAAAAGCCCATCAAAACTTTACAGAAAAACAGGCACTAACAATCGATTTAATTAGTGACAAAGAAGAAGTACTTTGCAAACACTTTGATGTGATTAAAGAAAAGAATATGTATGGGAAAAAAGTAATGGGGATCGAACGCTCTACTTTTATTTTCCATAATAAAACCTTAGTTAAAAGTTACCGTAAGGTGAAAGCAGCCGGCCATGCTGAACAGGTTTTAGAAGATTTAAAAGCATTACAAACAGCTTAATAAGCTTGAGTAACAAAAAAGCGAGTTGAATACTCGCTTTTTTACACGCACATAAATTGCTCAGCCATTTTAATTTGGCGTATGATAAAAATATTAAAATAACTCGAACTCAGGCATTGCTATGAATCTACTAAAAGTTTGTACTTTATTGCCTTGTAGCCTTGTTATTGCTGCCTGCTCCGTTAATTCATCAAGCACTCCTCCTACACTGAGCTCTTCTACACCACAAGTTCAAAAATCATCGATAGAAATAAGCTGCCAAGATTTACAAAATCCTGCTTACCGACAAGCTGTGCTTAATGCAATTAATCAAATTCGACAACATCCTCGTCAATGTGGTCAGCAGTATTTTTCTGCAGCTAAACCTTTAAGCTGGAATAATAATTTATATCAAGGTGCAAATGCTCACTCTAAAGATATGGCAAATAACAACTTTCTTGGGCATGTTGGCTCAACAGGTTTAGATTTAAGAGCGAGATTAAAAAAATATCATATGCTGAGTAAAGCCAATGGTGAGAATGTCGCGAGTGGACAAAAAACTTTAAATGAGGTCATGGCTAAATGGATCACCAGTCCTCTGCATTGCAGTAATATCATGAACCCTAGATATACCGAATATGCCATTGCATGTGCTTCTGACCAGTCTGCTAAACAAAGAAGCTATTGGACACAACAATTTGCAGGTTTTTAAAGTAGACTCAAAAAAGCATCAAAAAATTCAATCTACTTTTAAAAACCAGAGATTCTTTAGTTAGATCGACTCATTCTTTATGAGACGACACGGTTTCCTCAATATTTGAATGGTCTGCCTGTAAAAACTTTTGCTGTAGCTGTAAATATAACGGTGTATTTTGGAATTCTTCCAAAAATTGAATGGTGCCTTTGGGAAATGCATCCGTTTTAATTTTGCCCTGATAGTAGGCTTCACGCATTGGAGTGGCAGAAATCGAATCTTTCAAGCTATCAAGTTCGACCATCACCCATTCTGGAAATAGTCGTAAATAATAAGATGACTCATCTTTGAAGTGGCCAATCAAACCAACTTTTGAGTTCGGTTCTATTACACCATTTACTAATGATTTAACCTGTTTTACCCACTTCTCATCATTATAAACATCAATCACATGTACAAAACGAATGCGCTTTTGCTCATCTAATGAAAAATTAGATAAAATCATTTGTTCTCGTTCAATTGCAAGAAACGGATTTTTTATATTACGTTCCATTTGGGCAGAACCTAAAGCCAAAATCACATAGCGACTTTGTTGCAGTGCAATTTCAATCGTTTGCATATGTGCCAAATGAAATGGCTGAAAACGACCTATAAAAACGAGATAGTCAAATGTATACATAATTAGTTTTTCACTTTTTATGAACTCACCAGTTACGCTCATTACAAAAAATATGCGCCATAATGAGAACCTAAAAATCAACAACGTGGTTTAAAGCAAGGATAGTACGATGACACTTAGCTGTATTCAACAACCTCATCAACATTTACAAGCAAATTTAGAAGGTGGCGTACTCACCTTAGCCATAAATCGCCCAGAAGCAAAAAATGCATTATATGGCGAACTTTACTTATGGATTGCCAAAGCACTTGATGAAGCCGACCAAAATAAAGATGTACGAGCAGTCGTTCTACGTGGTGCCGAACATGACTTTACCGCTGGTAATGACATGAAAGATTTTATGGGTTTTGTACAAAATCCGAATGCTGGTCCAGCAGGTCAAGTTCCTCCATTTGTACTCCTTAAATCTGCTGCCAGATTATCGAAGCCGCTTATTATTGCAGTAAAAGGCGTGGCAATTGGTATTGGTGTTACGATTTTATTACAGGCAGACCTCGTTTTTGCCGACAATACGGCCCTCTTTCAAATTCCTTTTGTTAGCCTTGGGCTTTCTCCTGAAGGTGGTGCAAGTCAATTATTGGTTAAACAAGCTGGTTATCACAAAGCAGCTGAACTTCTGTTTACTGCCAAAAAGTACAATGCAGAAACTGCTGTACAAGCTGGTTTAGTTAATGAAATCGTTGAAGATGCTTATGCCACTGCTCAGGCAACTGCCCAACACTTAACAGCTTTACCGCTTGCTTCATTAAAACAAACCAAAGCATTAATGAAACATGATTTAGATCAGATTATTGAATGTATTGACCATGAAGCAGAAATCTTTATGCAACGCGTTCAATCACCAGAAATGCTAGAAGCTGTGCAGGCATTTATGCAAAAACGTAAACCGGACTTTTCACAGTTTAATTAAAAATCAACTTCTATGATTTGAATAAACTCAAAGGCAGGCTCTTCGTAAGGATGGCTTGCCTTTAATGCTTTTGCCACTGCACTTGCCTTTTCTTCAAGCACAATCGTTTCAACACGCCATTCGTCAACTTGCTCAAGTTCACCTAGCTCTCCTATATAAGGGTCAGCTCCTTTAACTGGCTTGAATTGCCCTATTCCTTTAACTTGCCAAGCACATTGTTCATAGTTCCCTATCCCACCTGCTCCGGCCGCAAATATAGACTGTTTAGTCGACTCAAGATGTGACTCTGGTACGTAATAAATCAGCTTTAACATGAATAGAATGACTCAAAACTAGTAATTTGCTTTAAATCATACCCTTTAAGAAGACTCCGAATCAAAGTCAGCTCATCATTGCTAAATAATTTGCTCCAATAAAAAGTATTTGTATGGCAAGTGCCAAGCCAAATAAGCGCCAACCTTTATCTCTTGTGTACATCGTTCTTATGTGATTTTTGTTTTTCATCATTTTGATCTCCGATTTTTATCGTTGTTACAGAGAAAGCAAAAATTGAACCAACAGCAATCCAAGCATAAGGGGTTAAATATACTTATGTCTATACTCTTATAAATTTTCTTAAAGTCCTTAAAAAACGTATTTTCTTACCTTTACTTTAAGTTTAAAGAAAATTTTTCTAATTCAGTGAGCTATCATTATTCTGGATCATTTTAAACATTCGATTTCTTTAAATATCTGTTCTCATATACTGTCATCATAAATGCTAAACCACATAAAATAACAAAACCGCAAGTCATTGGAATTAGTGTGCCGTTATATAATTGCCCAATAATAGAGGCAAGAATAAGTGACAATACGGACGAAGCTGCACCAATAATAGCTGATGCCATACCAGCTACATGTCCCATAGGTTCCATTGCAATCGCGTTTAAATTACCAAATAAAGTTCCAAATAATAAAAATAAAATACAGGCATAAAGCATAAACATCCAAAATGCTACAGTCACACCTATAAGTTGAATCCCTAAGAAAATTAATGAAATTAAGCACAGACTGAGAAAGCCATAAATACAGATTGGACGCATACCAAACTTCATGACAATTTTAGAATTGGTAAATGAAGCAATGCCCATTACACCAGCAAGCACAGCAAAATAAGCACTAAACTCTTGCCCAGTTTTACCAAACTGCTGCATAAAAATTTGCTGAGAAGTACCTAAGTAACCAATAAATCCCCCAAAGCAAAAGCCTGCACATAACAAATAGCTCATGGTGGTTTTATTACTTACAACTTCTTTGAAACCCTCTTGAAATGCTTGTAAACGCATAGGTAAACGATTTTCAGGAAGTAACGTTTCTTCTAAACGTAAAGCGACCCACGCTCCAACGACTGTGGCATAGATCATGTATAAGACAAAAATATCACGCCAACCAAAGAAGTGAATAATGAGTTGTCCCAGACTTGGTGCAATCGCGGGAGCGACCATAAATACCATCATGATTAAGGACATAATACGGGCCATCTGAGCGCCGCTGTATTTATCTCGCACAATGGAAATTGAGGCGACATAAGGACCTGAAACCCCAATACCTTGAATAAAGCGACCTACTAAAAACCATTCAAAACTTTGTGTGGTAAAGCACAATAAACTTCCCAAAAAGTAGATGATAATACCGGTAAATAAAATACGTTTTCGTCCAATCGCATCGGAAAGTGGACCTGCAATCAACTGCCCTATTGTCATGCCGGAGAAAATACCAATAATGACCCACTGGGTCTGATTATTATTCTTTAATTCAAAAACTCGTCCAACCTCACCTAAAGCAGGCAACACTGCATCTATCGAAAAAGACACGATAGACATGAGTAATGCCATCAACAGTGCAAACTCACGGAAATGGATTTTTGACTTCATTTTTCTTCTCTACTATTTATTCTACTTACATTGTACTACATACAAATAAGCCACCTTACGGTGGCTTATTTCAATTTTTATATTAACCAATAAACTTACGTGCGTTACGGAACATACGTAACCAAGCACCGTCTTCAGTCCACTCTTCTGGACTCCAAGAGTGTTGAATTGCACGGAAAGTACGCTCAGGGTGCGGCATCATGATCGTTGCACGACCATCTTTAGACGTTACGCCCGTAATCGCTTCCGGTGAACCATTTGGGTTCAATGGATAATGTTGAGTCGGGTTACCGTGGCTATCAACATAGCGCAATGCAACTTGATTCGCTGCATTTAAGCTTGCAATATCAGCTTCGCTAGCAACCGCACGGCCTTCACCATGTGCTACAGCAATCGGTAAAATTGAACCTTCCATACCATCAAGTAATACAGAAACTGTTTTTTCAACACGAACGTTTACGCTACGTGCTTCAAAAACTTCTGACATATTGCGGTGGAAACGTGGCCAGTGTTCAGCACCCGGAATAAGCGGTGCTAATTGTGACAACATTTGGCAACCATTACAGATACCTAAGCTAAACGTACCTTCACGATGGAAGAATTGTTCAAACTGATCACGTAACTTCGCATTGAACAGAACTGATTTTGCCCAGCCGCCGCCTGCACCCATTACGTCACCGTAAGAGAAACCACCACAAGTCACTAAACCTTCGAAATCACTTAGGCTCACACGACCAGCAAGTAAGTCGCTCATGTGTACGTCAATTGTGTTAAAGCCAACTTTGTCAAAAGCTGCAGCCATTTCAATATGACCATTTACACCCTGCTCACGCAAGATTGCCATATTCGGACGACGGCTATTAATAAACGGTGCTTCGATAGGTTCATTTAAATCAAATGTAGGTTTAGCAATCAAACCTTGATGTGATTTATCAGTAATTAAAGCAAATTCTTGGTCAGCAGTTTCAACGTTATCACGTAAACGTTGGATCTGATGAGATACTTCAGACCAAGCTTGTTGTAACTCTGCACGCTCTAAAGTTAAGCCATTTACAGATAATTGATCAGTATTATTTACGCGACCAACTACAGCAATTGCATCTTTTAAGCTAGAAGCAGCTACTTCTGCTTGTAAAGCTTCCCAATCAGCTGCTTTGATTTGAACTACTGCACCAATTTCTTCTGCAAATAAACCAGCAGTAGTCTGATCTTCTAATGCTACACCTAAACGCGAAGCGAACATCATTTCAGCTACAGTTGCGAGTAAACCACCATCACCGATGTCATGGTAAGCCTGAATCAAGCCACGGTTATTCCAGTCTTGAATTAAAGCAAAGAACGCTTTGAAATCATCAAAACTATCAACATCTGGAGTGACTGAACCAATTGCTTTATATACTTGCGCAAGAATCGAACCACCTAAACGGAATTGTCCTTTAGATAAATCAATACGGACAAGTACTGAGTCTTCTAAATTCTTAAGTTCAGGTGTTAAAGTCTTACGAACATCAGCTACTGGAGCAAATGCAGTAATTACACCAGTCATTGGAGATGTTACGGCTTTATCTTCACCGTTGTCGTTCCAAGTGGTACGCATTGAAAGTGAGTCTTTACCTACAGGAATCGCAATTCCCAAAGCAGGACACATTTCCATACCAATTGCTTTCACACCTTCAAACAATGCTTGGTCTTCACCTTTTTGACCAGCAGCAGCCATCCAGTTTGCAGAAAGTTTGATATCGCTAATTTGTTCAATGTTTGCACATGCAATATTGGTAATTGCTTCAGCAACTGCCAAGCGAGCAGACGCTGCTGGATTTAACAATGCAACTGGTGGACGTTCACCCATTGCCATTGCTTCACCAGTGAAGCCTTGTAAGCTGGTAGTCGTTACTGCTGCATCTGCAACAGGAATCTGCCAACGACCAACCATTTGGTCACGTGCAACCATACCTGTAATTGAACGGTCACCAATGGTGATCAAGAATGATTTAGACGCAACTGTAGGATTTTTCAATACACGGAAAATCGCATCTTTCAAATCAACTTTTGAAGCGTCAAATTCGTTGCCTTTACGTTCAATTGTTTCATAAGAACGTTGCATACGCGGTGTACCACCAAGCATCACTTGCATTGGGATATCAACTGCGTTGTTTTGGAACAATGGATCTTCAACAGTTAAGTGACGAGCTTCAGTTGCTTCACCTAACACGGCAAATGGACAACGTTCACGAGCACAGATTGATTCGAACTGTTCTAAAGACTCTGGACGAATTGCAAGAACATAACGCTCTTGTGCTTCATTTGACCAGATTTCCATTGGGCTCATGCCCGGCTCTAATGAAGGAATCTTACGAAGGTTAAGAACTGCACCTAACTCATGATCGTTTACAAGCTCAGGCATTGCATTTGATAAACCACCAGCTCCTACGTCATGAATAGACACGATTGGGTTGAAGTCTTCTAAACGCCAGCAAGTATCAATCACTTCTTGACAACGGCGTTCCATTTCTGGGTTTTCACGTTGTACAGATGCGAAATCAAGGCTTTCACCCATTGTGCCGCTGTCTACAGAAGAAGCAGCACCACCACCAAGACCGATTAACATTGCAGGGCCACCCAATACAATGAGCAAGTCACCTGGTTGAATCGCATCTTTTTCTACATGGTCAGGACGAATGTTACCGTAACCACCCGCGATCATGATTGGCTTATGGAAGCCTTTCACTTCACCATTTACGTTTTGTTCGAAAGTACGGAAATAGCCATTTAATGCAGGACGGCCAAATTCATTGTTAAATGCCGCGCCACCTAATGGACCTTCAATCATAATTTGTAATGGCGATGCCATACGTGAAGGTTTACCGTAGTTTTCTTCCCAAGGTTGTTCAAAACCAGGAATATTTAAGTTAGAAACTGTAAAGCCTGTTAAACCTGCTTTCGGTTTACCACCACGACCAGTTGCACCTTCATCACGGATTTCACCGCCTGAACCTGTTGCTGCACCAGCAAATGGAGAAATTGCTGTTGGATGGTTGTGAGTTTCAACCTTCATTAAAATGTGAGCAGCTTGGCTCTTATATTTGTAAATAAAATGACCGTTTTCATCTGCTTTCGGATAAAAACGCATCGTGTCATAACCAACAATTACAGATGCGTTATCTTTATATGCCGATAACACGTCAGTTGGAGACTCTTTATAAGTGTTTTTAATCATTTGGAACAATGATAATGGTTGTTTTTCACCATCAATTGTCCATTCAGAACCGAAGATTTTATGACGACAGTGTTCAGAGTTTGCTTGTGCAAACATCATCAACTCGATGTCATTTGGGTTACGACCAAGTCGAGTAAATGCTTCAGTTAAATAATCAATTTCTTGTTCAGATAACGCAAAACCAAATTCGTTGTTGGCTTTTACTAATGCTTCTTTACCTTGACCTAAAATATCAATTGAATTTAAAGGTTTTGGTGCTGTTTCTGAAAATAGTGCTTTTGCATCTTCAATTTGTGCAAAAACAGTTTCAGTCATACGGTCATGAAGTACTTGTTTTACTTCATTAGAAATTTCAGAAACACCTTTTAAGGTAAATAAAAGACCACGTTCTAAACGGTGAACTGGAGTATTACAGTTTTTGAAAATGTCAGTCGCTTTAGATGACCAAGGTGAAATCGTACCCACACGTGGTGTTACTAAAATCTGAATCTCATCACTTGCAGGTTGACGAAGTTCAAAAGACTCACCGTCATTTAATAATTGCAAAGCAGATTGATGTTGCTGCTCGTTGAGCGCTTGATCAAACAAATAGACCCATTGGCTGTCAAAAGATTGAACAGAACTAATTGACGATAAACGTGTTAATAGTTGAGCTTTCTTAAAAGAAGAATGTGCTGCTGCACCGGCCACGATAAACATGTTGATTTTGGCTCCACGGGCAGGTCTTGTGAACCTTACCGCAATGTGACTTTAGAGAGAGCGCATATTCTACTGTGTCTTGCTAAAATCAGCTAGATGTAGAATCAGTATTCTGTAACCTAATTCTGCAAGAAGTGATGTGTTTTTTGTTCAAAATCATTTTTTTAATCATTCTCGCTCAAAATAAATTGTTTCATGTTTATTCAATAACATAATAAAACCTGAACTAAGACAAACTATGTCGCACCAAGCTAGTGCTTTTAGCATTTTTTTGGCATGATCAGGCTTTATAGTTTTGAATAATGATAAATGGAACAAATGCGTTGGTTAGAACTGCTGTCTGCAGTTCGTTTAGGTAGTAAAAAAAGCAGTACAGAGCTGGCTCGAAGCCCATTTCATAAAGATTATGACCGCATTATATTTTCACAAAGTTTTCGTCAGTTAAACCGTAAGACCCAAGTTCATCCTTTAGCACAGCATGATGGCATTCATACCCGTTTAACTCACTCGCTTGAAGTTTCCTGTATTGGCCGTTCCATGGGCATGCTGGCAGCCGAAAAAATTAAAGATGAATTGCCTGTCTGGATTTCTCCTGCCGATGTCGGTGCAATTATTCAAGCGGCCTGCCTTGCTCATGACATTGGTAACCCACCCTTCGGTCATGCAGGTGAATATGCAATTCGTGAATGGTTTGACGATGCCTCACATAATGATTTTTTAAAAAAATTAACTCCCGAAGAAGAAGCCGATGTCCGTCAGTTTGAAGGCAACGCCCAAGGATTACGCCTATTAACCCGTATTGACTATCATCCAGATGATGGAGGCATGCGTTTAACTTATGCAACCTTAGGCGCTTATTTAAAATATCCTTGGCTTTCAAAAACAATCGTGTCTCAAGGTGATCGTCCATCCCACCAACGAGCGAAATTTGGTTGTTATCAATCTGAAAAAGAAATTTTAAAACAAATTGCTGAGCAGCTCGGACTTATTCAATTAGGTGAATATCACTACTGCCGTCATCCACTTACCTATTTGTTAGAAGCTGCTGATGATATTTGCTATGCCCTCATCGATTTAGAAGATGGCATTATTCTAAATATGCTGAATTACCAAGAGGTTGAACCGATTTTTCTCAACTTGATTGCAGATTATGGTCAACCTGAAGAGCTATCACTTCCAAGCAGTACATGGCAACAAAAAATTTCGGCATTGCGTGGTCGTGTTATGAAGCGTCTGGTTGATGAAGTCACTACAGCTTTTGCCAAACATCATTATGAAATTATTACTGGTCAGCTCAAAGGTAGTCTTTTACAGTACTGTTCGCCTGATATTGCGGCAGGTATTGAAACAGCCAAAAATCTGGCGCGTGAAAAAATCTTTGAACACCCACAAAAGTCTGGTTTAGAAATTATTGCTCACCAAAGTTTGCAAACTATTCTTGATGCATTTGTTCCCTTAACGATGCCGCATAAATCTTTAAGCTTTAAAGAACAACGCTTGATGTCTATTCTTAATTTGTACGGTGCTCGCTTTAGTAATAACCACTACAGCAATATCATGCAGGTACTCGATATTATCAGTAAGTTTTCAGATCATCAGG
Organism: Acinetobacter sp. AOR12_HL; assembly: GCF_027855275.1. Taxonomy (NCBI): domain Bacteria; kingdom Pseudomonadati; phylum Pseudomonadota; class Gammaproteobacteria; order Moraxellales; family Moraxellaceae; genus Acinetobacter; species Acinetobacter sp. AOR12_HL. The sequence goes on from NZ_JAKTIJ010000020.1 coordinate 373,049, forward strand.
CTTATAGCTTGGCTCAAGAGCTACAAGGTAATAAAATCGGCTTGTTTTAAGCTGCCTTAATATAGAAAGAAATACAGCTAGTGTCGTTTTAATACATTTAGAACGACCAGATTTACAGTTATGAATAAGTGAAATTACGCTATGATCGGATGTTTAATTGGCGAAGTGTTTGCCCTAGAAGCCCCAACTGTCTTACTGAATGTAAATGGTGTGGGCTATGAAATTGATACACCACTTTCAACATTTTGCCAATTACAAAAAGGCCAGAAAGTTACGCTATGGACGCATTTGGTCGTCCGTGAAGATGCTCAGCAGCTTTATGGTTTTAGTGATGCTCAAGAGAAAACTATTTTCCGCACCTTACTAAAAGTAAATGGTGTGGGCCCGAAAATGGCATTAGGTATTCTTTCTACGTTAAGTGTTGAATTGCTGGTACACACAATTGAACATGACGATGTGAATACTTTGGTTAAAGTTCCGGGGGTAGGCAAAAAAACAGCTGAACGTTTAATGATTGAACTTCGTGACCGTTTTAAAACTTTGGCACAAGGAACTTCTAGCGCTGCGGCCCTGCCTCAGATTCAATTTGTTTCGAACTCACCTGTTGCAGAAGCAGAAGCAGCCTTACAGTCACTAGGTTATAAACCTCTTGAGGCACAAAAAGCTGTTGCGGCGGTTAAAGCCGATTACACTGAATCAGCCGATATTATTCGTGCTGCACTTAAATCAATGATGAAGTAAACACACCTATGCAAGACCGTCTAATCAGTGGAACAGAAAAACCTGAAGATCATTTTGATCGGGCTATTCGACCGACTTCACTTGCCGATTATATCGGGCAACCAGTCGTACGCGAGCAAATGGAAATTTTCATCGGTGCGGCTCGTGGTCGTGGTGAAGCACTCGATCACACACTGATTTTCGGTCCACCGGGCTTAGGAAAAACCACGCTTGCCAATATTATTGCGCGTGAAATGGGTGGCAATCTCAAATCCACTTCAGGGCCTGTTTTAGAGCGTGCGGGTGATTTGGCTGCAATGCTAACTAACCTTGAAGAAGGCGATGTTTTATTTATTGATGAAATTCACCGTCTTTCACCAGTAATTGAAGAAATTCTGTATCCGGCAATGGAAGATTACCAACTCGATATCATGATTGGTGAAGGCCCTGCTGCTCGTTCAATTAAACTCGATTTACCACCTTTTACGCTCGTTGCTGCGACCACACGTGCCGGCTTACTCACCTCGCCCCTACGTGACCGTTTCGGTATTGTGCAACGTCTTGAATTCTATTCTGTAGAAGACCTAACTCACATCGTGTCACGATCTGCAAACCTCATGGATGTACCCATTACAGTTGAGGGTGCAGAAGAAGTTGCACGCCGTTCACGCGGAACACCGCGTATTGCCAATCGTTTATTACGCCGTGTACGTGACTATGCACAAGTAAAAGGTACAGGCGAAGTTAACCATGAAATGGCACAACGTGCGCTTGATATGCTTAATGTCGATAAAGCTGGTTTAGACACCTTAGACCGACGTTATTTAAGTATGCTGTTAGAACGTTTTGATGGTGGACCTGCTGGTGTTGAAGCCCTTGCAGCTGCTATGGCTGAAGATAGCGGAACACTTGAAGATGTTATTGAACCTTATTTAATTCAGCAAGGTTATGTTATGCGTACTGCACGAGGTCGCATTGCAACCAACCAATCTTATTTGCAGTTTGGCATGACGCCACCTGAGCCTAAAAACTAACCAAAGGAAGAGAATTTTCTCTTCCTTTTTTTATTTAACTATTCTTTTTAACTCAAATAAAAATTGTCTTATCAATAAATTAGCCACTCTATACCTTTTAAGTCTTTCTTTATACCTTATTGATTTTTTAATATTTTTAAAAACTGAATTATAAGAAATCTAGATATTAAATCTTCTGAACAATAATATTTTTAGGATAAGGATATGTACAAAAAAGCTGCTTTAATTTTTCCACTTACCCTAATAAGTCAATTGAGCCTAGCGGATTGGGTAAAAGATGCTACACAACAAAATGAAAATCAGGCCATTCAATTAAGACAACACATCCATGAGTACCCTGAACTAGGCAATATGGAATTTAAAACATCTGCATTGGTTCAAAAAGAATTAAAGTCTTATGGCATTCAAGTCAAAACAGGTTATGCAAAAACAGGGATAATCGGCATTTTAAAAGGGAGTAACCCTGGCCCTATTATTGCGCTTAGAGCAGATATGGATGCGCTACCTATGGAAGAAAAAAGTGGTGTGCCATTTGCCAGTAAACAAAAGGCAATTTATCAAGGTAAAGAAACTTATGTGATGCATGCTTGTGGACACGATGCGCACACTGCAATGTTATTAGGTGCAGCAAAGATATTGGCGGCTAATAAAGATAAAATATCAGGCACTGTAGTTTTTGTATTTCAGCCAGCTGAAGAAGGTGGAGCAGATATAGATAACTTCACGCATGGTGATCAAATCGGCTCAAGAAAAATGATTGCGGATGGTGCATTTAAAGACTACAAACCAGAAGCTATTTTTGGCATGCATGTCATGTCCGGCATGAAAAGCGGACATCTATATTATAAAGATGGTGCTATTTTAAACAGTGCCGATCACTTACGTATTCAAGTTAACGGCAAACAGGTTCATGGCTCTACCCCTTGGTTAGGCAGAGATCCAATTTATGCATCAGCTCAAATGATTAATAATTTACAAAGCCTTATTAGTCGAAGAACCGACCTAACCCAAGGTATGGGCGTTATTAGTATTGGCAATATTCAAGGCGGTACAGCTGGAAATGTGATTCCTGAACAGGTCAATATGATCGGTACTATTCGATCCAATAACGAACAGATCCGAGAAAATATCCTAAAGAGCTTACCAACTCTGGTGGAACATAACGCTCAAGCTAATGATGTAACAGCAAAAGTTGAAATTGCGCCTTATGCTCCAGTAACCATGAATAATAAAGCTCTTACTCAACTTATCCAGCCAACATTAGCCAAAACTGTTGGAGATTCGAATCTTCATGTTTTGGACCATAATGCAAGTGCAAGTGAAGATTTTGCCTATTATGGGAAATTAATGCCCTCTTTCTTCGTTTTCTTAGGAGCAACACCTGAAAATCAGGACTTAAGCCAAGCTGCACCAAATCACAACCCTTCTTTTATAGTAGATGATAAGGCCTTAAAGACAGGAACCGAGCTACATATAAGATTCGTTTTAGATTATCCGAATATCGCTAAACAAGTTCAGGCAGCATGGAAACAGTCGTAACTTAACAATATGTTCACCATAGAGTGTTCCGTTTTAAAGAAGTAAGACAGCAGTCGCGATTGAAAGGTTGTGCCATAGGACTTAGTATGCAATCTGCTAAACTGCCCCGTATTTAAAAGCAGATGTATGACTTTGGATAGAACTGATATTTTATTCAACAGTCATATTTTAAATATAAAGCTCTATAGTGAACTAAAACGGAATACTCTCATGGCGAATCATTTTGAATTCAACATTCGTGTTTATATTGAAGATACGGACGCAGGTGGTATTGTTTACCATGCCAACCACATTCGCTATATGGAACGTACCCGTACAGAATGGCTCCGCGCTGCTGGCGTTGACCATTACTGGCATCAAAAAGACTACAACTTTGTGGTATATAAAATTGACGTAAAATATATGCGTCCTATTTTAATGGATGACTTAATTACTGTTACAGCGCGTGTAGTTTCATGTAAAGCTGCGTCATTTGTGTTGCAACAAAATATTTATCGTGGTGAAATCTTGCTTGCTTCTGGTGAGGTTGAGTTGGCATGTTTAAGTAAAGATCTAATGCCACGTCGTCTTCCAGAAGAAATACGTGATCTTATTCGTAAAGAATTGGAACAAGACTAAAAAAACAACCGGCATATGTAACTATGGCAACAAACATTGAATCAACCCTGCATATTTCTGACCTTATTTTACAAGCAAGTCCAGTCGTCCAGTTGGTCATGCTGATTTTATTATTAGCATCAATTTTTAGTTGGTACCTGATTGCCAAGTTACATATGAGTTATAAAAAAGCACGCCAAGATGATGAACATTTCCAAAAAATGTTCTGGTCTGGTGCTGAACTCAATACGCTTTACAACAACGCACAACTCAATTCAAAACGCTCAGGCCTTGAAGATATCTTTTATCAAGGATTGAGTGAGTTTTTTAAACTCAAAAAACGCCAAGCTCCTACCTCACAAATGATCGAAGGAACAGAACGTATTTTACGTGTCGGTTTAAGTCGTGATCAGGGTAGTCTTGAATATGGTTTAGGTACTTTAGCAAGTATCGGTTCGGTTGCCCCATATATCGGTTTATTCGGTACTGTTTGGGGAATCATGAATGCTTTTATTGGTTTGGCTGCTGTTGACCAAGTGACGTTAGCGACAGTTGCGCCAGGTATTGCCGAGGCCCTTATTGCAACTGCAATTGGTCTATTTGCTGCAATTCCTGCGGTATTGGCTTTTAACCACTTTACGGCTAAAAGCGAAAGTGTCTACTCTGATCGTGCATTATTTGCCGAAGAGATGATTGCTTTATTGCAACGTCAATCTGTGGGTTCGTCACAGGAAGATGTATAATGGCCATTCAACGTTCAGGGCGCTTTGAGCGCATAAAAAAACCATTAAAAAGTGACATGAACGTCGTGCCTTATATCGATGTGATGCTGGTACTTTTAGTGATTTTCATGGTGACTGCTCCCATGATTACCAGTGGTATTAAAGTCGATTTACCTCAGGCAAATAATCATCCAATTGAATCAAAAGATATGCCAGCCATGGTCACGATTGGTAAAGATGGCAATATTTACCTTCAATATGAAGATTACAAAGATAATGAGCCACTTTCTCTTGAAAAACTTGAGTCTGTTTTAAGTGAAGCACAAAAACAAGCTGAGCAGGAAAATAAACAACTTACAGTTTTAGTGAATGGTGATAAGACTCGCCCTTATGGAGAAGTCGTATCATTGATGGCAAGTTTACAAGAAGCAGGTTTAACTCAAGTTGGCCTTCTGACAGAGCCTTTAAAATAAGCTATGAATAAAAATCAAAAGCCTCCTTTTAAACAAAATGCAATAGCATTGAGCTTCACCCTTGGAGTTCATGCAATTGCCATTGTTGGCTTGCTTTTTTTAGGCTTGAGTAAACCACCTGAACAACCCAAAAAGCTGACCACTGTTTTAGTTAAACCAGAAGATTTACCACCACCTTTGGCAAAAGAAGTTGAGCAACCAACCGTAGCAGAAAATCAGGCTGAAGAAGTTCTAAGCCCGATTGTGGATGAAACTCTTCCTCAAAATCTTCCAGCTACCCCTCCTCCTCCAACAGCACAACAACTTGCTGCTCAAAAGCAAAAAGCTGAGCAGGCACAACAAGCAAAATTAGCTGAGGAAAAGCGTAAAGCTGAAGAAGCTGCTAAAACAAAGCAAGCTGCAGAGCAACAACGTTTAGAGGAAGCACAAAAGCAACAGGCCGAAGCTAAGCGTCAAGCGGAGGCTAAAGCGAGAGCTGAAGCTGAACAAAAACGAAAAGCCGAACAAAATGCAAAAGCTGAGGCCGATGCGAAAGCTAGACAAAAAGCAACTGAGGAAGCTAAACGTAAAGCTGAGACTGAAGCAAGACTAAAACGTGAAGCTCAAAAAGCTGAAAACGCTAAACTTCAAGCACAACAAGAAGCTAAACGAAAAGCCGAAGCAGATGCTAAAGCCAAACAACAAAAAGCAGCTGAAGATGCCAAACGCAAAGCTGAAGCAGATGCTAAGGCTAAGCAACAAGCAGCTGATAACGCGAAACGTAAAGCCGAGGCCGATGCGAAAGCTAAACAGCAAAAAGCAGCTGAAGATGCTAAACGTAAAGCTGAGGCTGATGCAAAAGCCAAGCAGCAAAAAGCAGCTGAAGATGCTAAGCGCAAAGCTGAGGCCGATGCGAAAGCTAAACAGCAAAAAGCAGCTGAAGATGCTAAACGCAAAGCCGAGGCCGATGCGAAAGCTAAACAGCAAAAAGCAGCAGAAGACGCTAAACGCAAAGCTGAGGCTGATGCAAAAGCCAAACAACAAAAAGCAGCAGAAGATGCTAGACGTAAAGCCGAAATTGAGGCCGAAGAAAAAGCTGCATCTGCTAAAAAAGCTCAAGAAGAAGCTGCCCAGAAAAAAGGTGAAGCTAAAAAAATTGCATCTTCGGCTAAACGTGATTTTGAGCAGAAAATTCGTCGTGCTTGGGATGTTCCTACAGGAAGCAGTGGTAAAACTGTTAGCGTTAGATTTACCCTGTCTGACTCAGGTAGTGTTAGCTCGATTGTTATTACACGGTCAAGTGGAGATGATGCATTGGATGCAAGTATCAAAGCTGCAATTCAGGCATCTGCTCCCTACCCAATGCCATCGGATCCTGATGCAAGACGAGAAGCGCGAAGCGTTACCTCTACTTTCAGAGCACAATAATTTTGTAAGAGTTACATGCTTTAAATAGTTTGAAGCATGTAACTATGCTACAAAATCACCAGTCACAAAAATACCTTCAATGACTTTAAACCTATGAAAACGAGCCGCAAACACCTTCTAGCCTTAACGCTACTTACAGCATTAAGTCCTCTTGCACCAACAGCTGCCTTTGCTCAATTACATTTAGAGATTGCAAAAGCACCTGATCAGGCGCCTAAAATCGCTATTGTGCCTTTTAATAACGACAATGGACTTTATCCTATTGTTGAAACTGACTTGAACCGCTCAGGACGTTTCACAAGTTCATCAAAAAATTTACCTGCGAATGCCGCTATTAACCAGATTCAAGCATCTGATTGGCAAGCTGCGGGTATTCCTTATGTTGTTACTGGACAAATTAAGCAAACAGCTGACGGGTTTGAAGTCCATTACCAACTTTATGATGTACAAAAACAGCAATATCTTCTGAATGAATTGTTAAATGTTCCTGCTTCACGCATACGTCAAGCAGGACATATGGTAAGTGACGCTATTTATCAGGCCTTAACCGGAATTCCAGGTGATTTTAGTGGCCGTATCGCTTATGTATTACGTAATCCTGCCACTCCTGCTGAACGTTACACCTTACAAATCGCTGATACAGATGGTGAACAACCAAAAACTGTTCTCTCTTCACGTGACCCGATTTTGTCTCCGGCATGGACTCCTGACGCTAAAAAAATTGCTTATGTTTCTTTTGAAACTAAACGTCCAGCCATTTATTTACAAGATCTCTCTACTGGAACACGTGAAGTACTTACGAGTTTTAAAGGCTTAAATGGTGCACCAAGCTTTTCACCAGATGGCAAATCAATGCTATTTACAGCATCGATGAATGGTAACCCTGAAATTTATCAAATGGATTTATCAACTCGCCAAGTCAAACGCATGACAAATGACTCGGGAATTGATACTGAAGCGCGTTACACACCAGATGGAAAAGCTTTTATTTTTACATCTGACCGTGGAGGCTCGCCTCAAATTTATCGCTATGATTTTGGGAATGGCTCAGTAAAACGCTTAACATTTAAAGGGTCATTTAATGCTCGTGGCACTTTAAGTGCAGATGGTAAAAAAATTGCACTCGTGCATCGACCAAGTGGTAGTAACTATAAAGTTGCGATCCAAGATATTAATACAGGCATTGTCAATATTCTTACCCCAACCAGTTTAGATGAATCACCAAGTTTCTCACCAAATGGGCAAATGGTGGTTTATGCAACTCGTGAAGGGAACCGTGGTTTACTGTCTATCATGTCCACTGATGGTCGTTTCCGTATGAATTTACCGAGTGAGCAAGGTGAAGTACGTGAACCAGCCTGGGCACCTAAATAACTTTTTATTCCATTGATGGAGATGATGATGAAATCAATTAAATATTTGGCCTTTCCTCTACTTAGTGCAGCACTTGTCATGACAGGTTGTGCAAGTCGTAAGCCAGCAACAACGGCAACTACAGGTACAACTAACCCAAGCACAGTAAATACGACAGGCTTAAGTGAAGATGCTGCATTAAATGCTCAAAATCTAGCAGGTGCTTCTTCAAAAGGTGTAACTGAGGCAAACAAGGCTGCCCTAGCGAAACGCGTCGTTCACTTCGATTATGACAGTAGTGATTTATCTACTGAAGATTACCAAACACTTCAGGCTCATGCTCAGTTCCTCATGGCAAATGCAAACTCAAAAGTTGCATTAACTGGTCATACAGATGAGCGCGGTACACGCGAATACAACATGGCCTTGGGTGAGCGTCGTGCAAAAGCAGTTCAGAATTATCTTATTACCAGTGGTGTAAATCCTCAGCAACTTGAAGCTGTAAGTTATGGTAAAGAAGCGCCTGTTAATCCTGGCCATGATGAATCAGCATGGAAAGAAAACCGCCGTGTTGAAATTAACTATGAAGCGGTTCCTCCTCTATTAAAATAAAACTTCCAAAAAAATAAACGCCCACATATGGGCGTTTATTTTTACATTCTTACTTTAAGAGGATTTGTTTTGCTCTTCTTCTGAATGTTGCATTGACTCAATCAAATCATGCTTATTAAAAGCTTTATATTCAGGTTTTGCCTCATAATCTTTCCAAGCTTCCTGAACACTTTCTTTCGAAATTTCTTCTAAATTGATTGGTTCACCTGCTGTTGGGGTCGCATCAAACTTCTTAGTTGTCATTTCGATTCTCCTAAATCTACATTCCTTTGTTATGCAAACAACATACCACGTAAAATGGGGCTTGTAAGCATAAATGCAACACAAATAAAGTAAGATAATTTTTATTTTCCGGCATTCTCATCTAGAATATGCCACGTATTTATCTGACTCATTTTGATGCTTGCGCACAGGAGCGTTTTTTTATGTCCAACCTCACATTGTCCCAATTTTTACAACAAGAAAAAGGGAATCTTACACCTGAGTTGGCTCAAGTCATCGACACAATTGCTGCGACTTGTAAAACCATTGATCAAGCCTTACAAAAAGGTGCCTTGGCTGGAATTTTGGGTAGCGCAGGTAACGAAAATGTTCAAGGTGAAACACAGAAAAAACTTGATGTGATTTCTAATGACTATTTAATCGATGCTTTAAAAGTCCATCCTCACGTCGGTGGTCTTGCATCTGAAGAACTTGATGATTTTACACCAGCACAAGAAAACGGCGAATACTTGGTTCTATTTGATCCATTAGATGGTTCAAGCAACATTGATATCAACATGTGTGTCGGAACAATCTTCTCGATTCTTCCTGCCAAAAATGCGGTTACACAAGCACAAGATTTCATGCAGGCAGGCACTCAACAAGTTGCTGCTGGCTATGTGTTATATGGCCCATCAACTATGATGGCTTTAACAGTTGGAAACGGTGTAGCTTTCTTTACGTTAGATCCAGAAACTCAAACATTCTTACTTACTACAGAGAATGTTCAAGTATCAGCAGATACTCAAGAATTTGCTATTAATGCATCTAACCAACGCCATTGGGAACAACCAGTAAAACAATATATTGAAGAGTTACTTGCAGGTAAAACATCTGTACGTGAAAAAGACTTCAATATGCGTTGGGTCGCATGTATGGTGGGTGATGTTCACCGTATTTTATGCCGTGGCGGTATTTTCCTTTATCCATATGACTTGAAAGACCCGAAAAAAGCTGGTCGTTTACGTTTAATGTATGAAGCTAACCCAATGAGTATGCTCATTGAACAAGCAGGCGGCGCATCAACTACTGGCCGTGTACGCATTCTAGAGATTGAACCTACAGAACTTCATCAACGTGTTCCTGTAATTATCGGTTCTAAGAATGAAGTTGAACGCGTAACAAGCTATCATTAATAATTTAAATTACACAGGGCGTCATAGTATGATGACGCCCTTTTGGATATTTCCTTATGGCGGTTATTTTTTTAGAATCAAAAGACAATGCAAAAATTAAGCATTTGCGTGGTTTAATTGAACTCAATAGCGCCCGAAAAAAGCATCAACAAACAGTTCTTGAAGGTACCCACCTTTGTCTAGCTTGGTTACAACAACAGAAAAAACTCTTTTCATTGTTTACGACTGAACAAGCCTTAGAACATCCCGATTTAAAGAAAATCATTGAACTTCACCAAGGTCATGTCTTTATTATTAGCGAAGTTTTATATAAAGACTTAAGTACTTTAGGTAATACTCTTCCTTGCTTGGCTATTATCGATTTACCGAAAACCGCATCAACCATTGACTATAGCGTAGATACGTTAATTCTAGAAAATGTACAAGATCCAGGTAACGTAGGTACATTGTTACGTTCAGCGGCAGCAGCAAATATAAAACAGATTATTTGCACACAAGGTTCTGCCTCACTTTGGTCTCCACGAGTTTTAAGAGCAGGTATGGGGGCACATTTTAGCCTGTCTTGTTTTGAAAACTTTCAATTGACCGATATTCTTCCTAAATTCGATATTCCTGTTTTCGTTACGAGCTCTCATCGTTCGACTAGTCTTTATTCAAAAGACCTTTCAAAACCATGTGTTTGGATTTTAGGCAATGAAGGACAAGGTGCAAGTGATTATGCTTTAGAACATGCACAATCAGTGACTATACCGCAGCCAGGTGGTCAAGAGTCATTAAATGTAGCAATTGCAGGATCAATTTGTTTTTTTGAAATGGTTCGCCAACGCCAATAAAACGTTAATTTATTTTACATCGCTCATATTTGTGAAAAAAATCATTTACACTACTAAAAAATAGCCGATTGTTGTCAACCTCCCACCTCTTTTCAACGTTATATAAGAGATATATTGAAGATAAGGTGGGTACGTCCAATGACAGGATTTTCCATCTCCATGGATTTAGCACCGAAAAAGTCTCGATCGGAAGCATCTAGTGCTCATGCCAGCACGGCTGAGCAACGCCTAAAGGTTTTCATGCAAGATGTTACTGGTCGTGCTTTAGTGATGATGGAAAGTGCTACCCAAGGTCAACAAGGCATTGCTATGGACTTGGTTCAAGAAGCATTTATTGCTTTACACAAGTCTTACGCCGATCGAAGTACTGAAGAATGGTATCCCCTATTTTATACTATTCTAAATAATAAACTTCAGGATTGGCGCCGCAAAGAAGCACGTCGGGCAAACCCATTTTCATTCTTCAAAAAAGTTAGTCTAGACAATGATGATGAAGAAATCATTGATATTGTCGATGAAAAAGCAATCAATCCAGCAGATTTTCTAGATCAAGCAGTGACCATAGAAGAGATCCAGGAAGCGATTGCAAAACTACCTGTTCGTCAACAACAAGCTTTTATGTTACGTGCGTGGGAAGGTTTTGATACCCATACTACAGCGCAAATTATGAACTGTACCGAAGGTAGTGTAAAAACCCATTATCATCGAGCAATTCAGGGACTTAGAGAGTATTTAGCGCATTTAAATCCCATGGGAGGTTCCAATGAATCATGATGATTTCACTAAAAAGGTGACATCCAAACTCGATAGTTTGGCCCATCACCATAAAAATAAAACAGTGGTGATGAATCATGTGCTTGACCATATCCAACAAAAACCAGCCTCTTATTATAGTGTCTGGAAAATGACTGGTTTTGCACTTGCAGCAGCGATTACTGGTTTTGTTATTTTACCAAATTCAGTAGATATGCTTGATAAGCCACAAAATCAAGTCGTTGTAAATCCTAAATTATCGCCACAAATGGTAGAAGATTTAGAAATGCTCATGGTGTTGGGTGAGGATAAAGTTCAACATGGTAGCTAAAAAGTTAGCACTTATCCTTTGTTCATTAAGTTTCTTGCAAACAAGTTTTGCAGGTTTCGAACGTTTCTGGATTTTTTCGAAAGATGCCAATACGCAAGTAGATGATACTTGGAATGCTCTATCTGAAGAAGAGCAACGAGCTGTAATTAAACGTTATCAAAGCTTAAAGGAATTACCATCCAACCAAAGTGCTAACTTGCAACAACGTATGGATTGGTTTAACCAGCTTCCAGATGCAGAAAAGCAAAAAATGCGTGAAGCCTGGCAAAAAATGAGTACACAAGAGCGTAATGATTTACGTCAACGGATGCTCAAAGCAAGTGCTGATGAAAGAACTGCTATACGCGAAGAATATATAAATAAATATTTAGAGCACTAAAAACCGTATTTAATATTTATCTTTTTTTGAAAATAAAAAGTTACTAACAAATAAAAAAGCCTCCTAGTGGAGGCTTTTTTATTTTTCTCATCACTTACGATAACGTCTATAAGCAATTAAACTTAGTAGCGATACGATAGAAAGAATTCCAATACTTCCGCCACCTCCACCGCCACGTGAATCATCAGTTGTGGTTGCTGTACTTACCAACTTAATAGTACCCTCATTTGAGATTTTACCATCAGCATCATATACATAATAAGTTAAGGTATCGTTGAAGGTATTAAATACATTACTAGCTTGAATATAAATATTACCACCATAACAGATATTACCACTATCTTCTTTAGGACATGGGCCTTCACGATCTGCTTTAACTACCTTAAAAATACCATCCGTTGAAGTTTTATTTGGTATATAAATTGGTAACTCCACACCTTGATTATTTATCCAAAATTGAGATTTATTGGATTTTGTCTTAAGAGTATTAGTAGGTCCATCCCCTTCATCATTCGCAAATTGTAATAGATTTAAAGGAATGATCTCATTTGCTAAATATTTAAAAGTTACAGTACCCTCACCAGCTACTGGTGGAATATTATCAAATCGAGCTTCTAATAAACCAGATGTTTGCGTAATTCCATCCTTACTACTAATTGTATATTTACAATAGTTGTAATCACCAGCTTGGGTAATAATATCATCTGAACGATAGAAGATTATTTGTTGGAGAGCAGGATTCCATTCACAAAACAATCCATCGTCTTTTTTAATGCTTGTAGTTTTATCATCAATCAATCCTGTGCCAACAACTTCAAGGTTAATATTATAATCAGTAGCATTAAAGAACTTTAATAAATGGTTACTATCTTCATTCGGCAAAGGTAAGCCATTAGCTTTCAAATCTATATAGATAGCTCTGTATTTTGCATTTGCTTTGGTTTGATCAAAAAGATTTTTATAATTTGCAGAATCGATTTTTAATACATTTAATAAATATGCATAATCTGGATTTAATATATTTTTCTGAACCGTATCATATTGGGATTGATATTTTGCAAGTAGATCTGTAAGGGAAGTATTCCCTAAACCTTTTATATCACCAGCAGTCAGTTTCATTAGTTCAATTGAACCAATATCACAACTATTACGGTTATTTGGTTGATAGTAGAGCTTACTATCAGCAAGTCGTGATAGGCCTCGTTGATCTATAGAAGTACATGTATCTCTACCTTCTGGGTCTACATCTACTAAATTCTTACCACCAATATTATTCTTTGGATAGTAAATTGGTAAAAAGCCAGTTTCTGGGGCAGATGAATGTAAAGGTTCAAGCAATAAATTAAAAGCCTGTCCCGCTATATCAACCGTTCGATGCGTAGATGTAAGAGCTTCCGCCGGCAAATCACATTTTCCAGCATCATTCGTTAAATTTAATGCATTAAAGGATAGTATGAAACCAGCATTTTTTAAATCAGTGGCCGGTCCTATAAAATAATGACACGCATAAATTCCAGAATTATAACCAATTAAGTTAAATCTTAATTCTTTACTTCCTAATGTGTCATATAAAAACGTGGTATAAGCATTATTTTCAACAATAGTATTATTCTTTAAGGTTAAACTACTGTTAGAACTAAGTATGGTCGAAGGATTAGGTGTCCCGTTAGGAGTAGCATCACCAGTAAATTTCAAAATGCTACCATTGACTGTATTTGCAATATTTCGAGCAATTGTATTAATTGTAAAGGTTGCTTTCGGCTCTCCACAGAACTCAAAAGTATTATTGGAACTATTTGAACCATTATTCATAATACTAGAAGAGGTAAATGTTACTTCCCGTTTTGCATAGGCTGTACCATTCCAACAACTCATTGAAAGTACACTTCCTGCTGTTGCAGTATTACCTTGAATCAAAGAGTGAGTTGCAGATAAATTAACATTATCGCCACCGAGGAAAATGGCACCGCCTTTAGATGCTTGTGAATTCAAAATTTGGCTATTTAATAAGGTAACATTACCACCTGCATAAATAGCGCCACCAAAATCTGGAGCTGAACCATTTTCCAAAATAATGTTTTGAAGGAATAAGGGTTGTTTATTTACTGCCGTATTAAAGATACGTGATTTACCAGCAGCATTAATTCTCGTCTGTAACGGTTGTAATGCTGGATAATCATTGGTTAAAACACTCTTCTCTGACCAATTTTTATCTTGATCTTTTTCACCAAATCCATAAATCGCTATATCTGCATTTGGAGCTAGTTCTTTATTTAAGTTATAAGTTCCTGCTTTTAGCTGGATGACCTGACTTTTAGAAGTGTTATAAACTGTACATCCGTAATCAGATCTTCGTGTTTCAGCAACTTTTATCGCCTCCCTTAACGAACAAGCATTAGGGTTTTCACCATCTTCATCTGCAAAAGTTGTTACTTCGATTCTTTGATTTGCTGTATCGGCAAAAAGAGGCATAGCCGCTAGTACAGCTAATGCTAATACTGCTTTTTTATAATTTTTCATAGTCCACATCCCTGATTATGACTTGAAACGGCGTAATGCAATTAATCCAAATAACCCTAAAATTAATCCACCACCGACACTTCCCCCACCACCCGTACTCACAGATTTATCTTCAATACCAGATACAGGTTCCTGGACTACAGTTGCTGGAATCGAGATATATTGGAAATCTGAACCATCGTTAAATCTCGATACACTTGTAACGACTTGAATACTGAAAATATCTGCACCATGCCAATTACCATTTGGTGTATAAATTACATTTCCATTTTGATCTATAGTTACACTGCCTTTAGAAAATGGTGTATCCGTACTTTGTTTTATTTTCAAACAGCCGGGTTGCCATTCTTTACCATCAGGACGTTCACCGAATAAACGCTTACACGTGGCAGGTGTAACCAAGTCTGCTTCACTTAAAGAATTTAAAATATTAAATCTTGCGACTTGTCCATATTTAATATCCTGCCCCACTGTACCAATTTCATTATTTAAAATATATTCAATCGCCCCTAGATCACATAATTCATCGTAACCACTGCGATTTTTTCCACGTTGGTCAAGTCTCTCACAACTTGCTAAACCAACTGATGAACCATCACTATATAAACGCCCTTTATTAATAATTAAAGAGTCGGCTAAAGTATTATAGCTCTCAAGTAACCTTGGCTTAAAGAAACCAAGAAAACTATCTTTTGGTATATTAAATGGGCATAACAAGCCATTTTTTGCAGTTACATCACATATACCTTCATCACTATCGCCAGCAATTAATTTTTCATCTGCAGGAAAGATTATATTAGGAAGCTTTGATGTAGCATTACGATTACAGTCAGATATAACCAGATTACTTTGAATAATTGCTTTATCCGTTGAACTAGCCTGACAATTAATAGTATTTCCTACTAATATACTATTTGAAACTGAAGCATTACCTTGTGGAGCATCAAGAAATAAACCTGCCGCATTTTTAATCATTGTAATATTATTAACAAACATCCCATCTTTAATGTTTGCAATAAAACCAACTTTATTATGGAAAAAGGTACTATTACTAAAGCCGATGGCACGTACATTTAAGTATCCACCAGTACTTTCATCATCAAACTTTGTTGCACCATAAAACAAGGCACCATCTGCAGAAGAGACTTCATTATCACGTACTACAGATTGGGTCACCAAATATAAAGGCTGCTCACTATAAATGACACCACCTTGGGTTGCTTTATTATTTTGAATCAAACTATTTATAATACTTACAAAGCCGGCTGTTTGACCTATTTTAGATAATAGTCCTTGGTTGTAAATCGCCCCACCCTGATTCGCATATCCACCAATCAGTCGAGAGTTCTGAATAGTCAGTTTTTCATGGTTTAAAATTAAACCGCCTGTTAATACATTAGAGCTTGCGCCTGCACCTTGTAAGTTAATATCACTTAAGGTCACAGCAAAAGATGCTTTCTCAACGCTACCATCATCAATTTTAAATAGCTGATCTGTACCTGCCATTTTAATGGTTGCATTATGAGAACCGGGCTGATCAGTATCAACTAATGTAGAATCGTTTTTTGCTGTACTAATTGTAAGGGGTGCTGTAATCGTTATTCTGCTATTTAACGTATATTCTTTATCCCGCTGTAAAATAATATTTGATGAACTATCTTTATTTCCACAGCCATGATACCCATCTTTTACTGAGGCAACCACGGTAGAATCACTTGAATTACGCTTATTTATTAGTTCTACAGCCTCACGTAATGAGCATACTGTATTATCGACATCTTCATCAATTGTAGTTGTGACTTCAATATCAGCAGAATAAGCGTGCCCAGCAGCAGCCAATAATGCAAAAGCAATGCTCCGTTTGAGCATACCCTTCTCCTTACCTATTTTTTTCATTTTTCTTTGTCAATATTGCAAAGTTTCCACTTTTGCAAACGCATCCTTTGTGCGTACTTTGTCACAGGAATCAGAATTTCTCAAGATGTTTTGATCGGTCTATAGCGTCATTTTCGATAGGGAACTTTCTAAATATTTGTACAATTAAAGATCTATTGATATATGAAAATTTTACTTATAAAAATTTAAAAGTATTTTTCAAGGTTAAAAGAATAAGTAGCTCATGATTTTTATAGTAAGGAAAGTCTACTTAGGCTAATAAATTAAAAGTCCAGAAGCTAAAAAATTATTATTGTTGATATTCATCAATTAAAGCATAGATTTGTCTTAACGTTGCATTTGAAAGTTTAGTCTTCTCACCTTTAAGGAGTTTTTCTAATTGTGCTACGGTTTGCAATAGAACAGAAGCTTGATGAGGCCCATGTAAAAGTAAATAGTCTACAATCTGCTGATCAAAATGGATCCCACGTCTAGCCATTACAGAAGTGACTAAAGCATAGCGGTCAGCATATAAACTTCCGCTCGGCACTTTTACACTCACTGCTTGTGTAAGTCGCGATTGTAAATCTGGTAACTCTAGTTTTAATTCAATCGGTGCAACACGTGAAGAGAAAACAAGTTGTCCTTCATGGTTATTCATCAAATGAAAAACAGCTTTTTGCCAGTGAGGCACCCCACTAATCGACTCAATATCATCTAAAGCCACCAGATCATAGTGCTCTAAACAAGTAATTGCCTCAATTGGAGCATCGAGAAGTTCAAGCAAAGAAACTTTAATTGCAGATTTACCGACCTCTAAATAAGAATCACAAATCGCTGAAAGCAAATGACTCTTGCCTGTTCCAGCGCCACCATAGATATAAAATCTATTTACTAGACCCGCATGTAGTTGTCGCACTGCATCCACTACATGCCCCCAACCTGGTCCCGAAAAATCACTGATTCGGGCATCAAGTTGAGGTTCTATATCCAGTTGGAGTTGACGCATATAATGAATTGGCCTTGAAATTATTTCTGATCTGAAAGATTCGGGATATCTGTATCTTGCTGTTTTTTAACTTCAAGATCAAGTTTAGTATTTTCAGTTTCTACATGAAGTTGCTCAATATTACCCTCTTGGATTAATAATGTAGAAGATGGAGCATAGAATGAACTCCGTTCGTAATTTTCTCTGAGGTGTTTTAAGAGCACCACAATGACAGCCGCTACAGGTAATGCAATTAACATTCCTAAAAAGCCGGCCAATTGAGCACCAGCTAAAACAGCAAATACAACTGCAACAGGTGAAAGACCAATTTTATCACCGAGTAGGAATGGCTGCAGAATATAGCCCTCTACTGCCTGCCCAATCATAAAGACTACGCCAACAAGTAATAAGTGTGTCCAGTCCATTCCAAATTGGAACAAACTTGCAATAACCGCTGCAATAATCCCGACTGCAAATCCTAAATAAGGAATAATACTGGCAAGACCTGCCACCATACCAATAATTAGGCCGACCTCTAGTCCAATTAATTGTAAGCCTACTGCATAAACTACACCGAGCAAAAGCATAACAAGGAACTGACCTTTAACAAAAGCTCCTAAAACGCTATGGCATTCACGGACGATTTGTAAGGTCGTAGCCTCATATGGCCGTGGAATGAGACGACGTAAGTTTTGTAACATACGGTCCCAGTCTAATAAGAAGTAAAAAGCAATAATTGGGATTAAAACAACTGTTCCACCAATTTGAATAAAATTAAGTCCTGATTGTGCAAGCTTTAATAAAACTGCTTGAATACTATCAGCACTGTAATTGGTCTGAACATAATCCATCACAGCTTTGGACATTTGATCGGTATCAATTTCCATTTGCTGGACATGGAATGTCGAAGAAATCCACGGTAATAGCTCTGCATTAATCCAGTGGATCCCCGCTGGAATACTGTCTCGAGCGTAAACAAGTTGTTTCCAGATCAGTGGAACCAGATACCATAATGCAACGGTTAAAGTTACACCTATACCAATAAAAACAATACTAATTGCCAACCAGCGAGGTATCTTAATTTTTACTAGAACTTCGACTAGTGGACTAAATAAATAAGCCAGGAAAAAAGCACCAATAAATGGGATGACCACAGGCTTGAGCAAGTATAATACCCATACCAGCAATACAATACCTGCGAGTAAGAAAATACGGCGCAGTATACGATCTTGCATAAAATCTAGCCTTTTTTGATTTAATCGTTATAAATGGAAAAATATTTTTATTAAAGATAGCATTTTCGAGCATAAATAACATAAGAGTTTCGTATATTCAGGTTATAATCTGCCGCCAATGCGGAGACTTCATTTATGAGCAACTCAACTTCTACCCCAAATACCGGTTTAAGCTACAAAGATGCGGGTGTTGACATTGAAGCGGGCGACGCACTGGTCGATCGTATCAAGTCAGTCGCTAAACGTACAACTCGTCCAGAAGTAATGGGCGGACTTGGTGGCTTTGGTGCACTATGCAAAATTCCTAAAGGTTACGAAGAACCTGTTTTGGTTTCTGGAACTGACGGTGTAGGTACTAAATTACGTTTAGCACTTAACCTTAATCGTCATGACACAATCGGCCAAGATCTTGTCGCTATGTGTGTAAACGATCTTTTGGTTTGTGGTGCAGAACCACTATTCTTCCTCGACTATTATGCGACTGGTCACTTAAATGTCGATGTAGCTGCAAACGTAGTTACTGGTATCGGTAAAGGTTGTGAACTTGCAGGTTGCGCACTTGTAGGTGGTGAAACAGCTGAAATGCCTGGCATGTATGAAGGCGAAGATTACGATCTTGCTGGTTTTGCCGTAGGTGTAGTTGAGCAAAGCAAAATTATTGATGGCTCTAAAGTAAAATCTGGTGATGTACTTATTGGTGTTGCATCAAGCGGTGCTCACTCAAATGGTTATTCATTACTACGTAAAATCTTAGATGTTAAGAATGTAGACTTAACTCAAGTAATTGATGGTCGCCCTCTTGCAGATGTAGCAATGGAGCCAACACGTATTTATGTAAAACCAGTTCTAGAGCTTTGCAAACAAGTTGATGTACACGCGATGGCACACATCACTGGTGGCGGCTTACCAGGTAACTTACCACGTGTATTACCAAATGGTGCTCAAGCTGTAATTAATGAAGCTTCTTGGGAATGGCCAGAATTATTCAAACTTTTACAACGCGAAGGCAATGTAGAACGTTTTGAAATGTATCGTACCTTTAACTGTGGTGTAGGTATGGTCATTGCTGTTGATGCAAATGATGCAGAAAAAGCAATTGAAGTGCTTAATGCTCAAGGTGAAAAAGCTTGGAAAATCGGACATATCCAAGAAAATGCTGAATCAGTGGAAGGTGCAGACGAAAAAATTCGTGTGATCTTTGAATGATGAAAATTGCTGTTCTAGTCTCTGGGAACGGCAGCAACTTACAAGCCTTGATAGATGCAAATCTATCAGGGCAAATTGTAGGTGTACTGTCTAATAAAGCCGATGCTTATGCCCTAGAGCGTGCTCAAAATGCCAATATCGCGACAGCCGTAATCTCTCACAAAGACTTTCCTAGTCGTGAAGATTTTGATGAAGCTATGCATCAGCAACTTATCGCATGGCAAGCTGACGTAGTTATTTTAGCTGGCTTTATGCGTATTTTAACTGCTGACTTTGTCGATAAATGGCAAGGTAAAATGCTTAATATCCATCCTTCATTATTACCTGCCTATAAAGGCGTTAATACACATCAACGTGTATTAAATACGGGGGATCGATTACATGGCTGTACCGTTCACTTTGTGACTTCTGAACTTGATGCTGGTCAAGCAATTGCTCAATCTGCCATTGAAGTAAAAGAACATGACAATGTTGCATCCTTGGCCGAACGTGTACATAAACTTGAGCATTTTATTTATCCTCAAGTTGCAGAGTGGTTATGTAATGGCCAGCTCACATGGAAAAATGGACAAGCCTATTTCCGCAATCAAATTCTTGAACACCCTATCCGTTTTGCATCTTGGTAAAAGTTTGCTTAACGTCAATTAAAAAAGGACATGCATGCATGTCCTTTTTTTTGCGAAAGCTTTATTAGCGTGAATTACGGTGAATAAGTTCCTTAATATAATTCACTGTATCAATCGGATGCTCTAGAGGGAACATATGCCCTCCTTCAACTACACTAAATGGAATCCCCATTTTACGTTTTGCCATTTGAGGAAAACCTCTTTTTAAGAAGGCACTCTCTTTTCCTACAACTAAATGTACTGGCATTTTCGGTTTTGGCATGGGTAACCACCACCAAGAAGGGTTTTTACGGAAAATCGCAACTTCATCTTCACGGGAAATAGTTAACGTTACACCACCACGTACCGAGTCTTCTTTCAAAGCATAGTCAATGTAGGCTTGAAAGCAATCTTCATCAAAGTCTTTATAAAAACCTTTTGGACGTAACAATGCAGCTGCTTGCTCACGTGATTCCCAATGCTCGCGACGACGTGCAGATAAACCCGCTGGTGTCATATCATCAACTATTTTGGGTTTAAATAATTTTGCCATATGAAAAGCAAAAGAATATCTACCCAAAATAAGAGGCGGATCTAACATGATCACTTGTGAGAACAGCTCAGGCCGTCTAAAAGAAGCCATTAAAGTTAAAACTGAACCGAGTGAATGGCCCAGTCCAATCACTTTTCGCCCCTTCGCTTGACGTACAATACTATCAATTACCTGATCAACCAAAAAAGGCCAATGATTGGTAATCGGATAACGTTTGTCAGGTCCAATGAGTGGAACATAAATTACGTCATACTCATCTTTTAATTGATCAAACAATTTTTGATACACCATAGATGGCACGCCGTTGGCATGCGCAAAGTGTATAACCGGTTTTACTGACATACCGTTATCCTGCTTAAATTATTGTAGTTTTGCGTCCTGACTTGTTTGTAAGCGTTCAGCAACCGACTCACTTAAACCTTTCCCCATTTCTGATCCCATTCGCCCTAGAATGGATTGTAATGGATTACGTTCAATCGTGTAGTCAACTTTATTATCAAGCTTCAGTTCACGCATCAAGCTTGTAATGTTACCTGAACGGTCAGCTACGCCTAACTGAATTGCTTGCTCGCCAGTCCAGAAAAGACCAGAGAAAATAGCAGGATCATTAGTTTTTAAGCGTTTCCCACGTCCTTCTTTAACTGCGTTAATAAAGTGAGTATGAACATTATCGAGTACAGATTGGATATGTTGTCTTTGTACAGGATTAATCGGTTTTGTCATACTTAAAATGTCTTTATTCGTCCCCGCTGTAAGAGTTCGGTCTTCAATTCCTAGTTTTTGAGCTAAACCAGTAATGCCATAGTTTGGCATAATGACACCAATTGAACCTACCAAACTTGATGGATTCACAATAATTTCATCGGCAGCAGAAGCAATATAATAAGCACCCGAAGCACCCATATCGCCAATTACCGCATAGACTTTCTTGTCAGGATGCTCTTTTTTCAAATAGCGAATTTCCTGCCAGATTTCATCTGACTGAACAGGTGAACCACCAGGAGAATTAATATTAAGGGCAATTGCTTTACTATTCGATGCCTCAAAAGCACGTTTAAGCGCTTTGTTTGTATCTTCACTATTCACAGCCTGATTGCTTGAAGCATCAATAGTTCCAATAATATCAACTACTGCAAGGTGAGCACTGCTACTACTTGCTGTAGAGCCATCTTTAGTGGTCGAACAGCCTTTGCCCATTAAGATGATAATGAACAATAGATAAATAAAAGTAAGTGTTTTAAAGAATATACCCCAGCGACGACTACGGCGTTGTTCTTCTACAGAAGCCAGTACAGCTTTCTCAAGGATTTGCCATTCCGGTCCGTTCTGTTTAGGGGTTATAGGTTCATTTTGTGGTTTTGGTGGCCAATCGGACATAAAATTCCAATCCAAATCAATCGAAATGATGTCATTATATACGTTGATTTGATAAAAACTGTCTAAATAATATGATTTCATTTATAATATTTTTGTCTTTTTTTACTTGTTGTTTCTTCCTTACTTACTGCTATAGATGACTAGACCAGATTCAAAAAGCATGAACTATCAATTACTCAAAACATTTAGCCGCCAACCCATTCAATTTGGGCGTTTTCTTGCTCGTCTGTTAGCAGGACTTGTAAATACTCTAAAAATTACTAGAACATCAAAAAGTATTGAGCTTAACTTAAGAATTGCGCTTCCGTATTTAACACCTCAGCAGCGTATAGCGATTACAGAAAAAGCTGTAAGAAACGAATTAACTTCATATTTTGAGTTTTTAAGTATTTGGGGCTCATCAAATAGTAAAAATATCTCACGCATTCACCGTATTGAAGGTGAACATTTTTTTCATGAAGCATTGGCTGCAAAAAAAGGTGTAGTTCTTATTGTTCCACATTTTGGTACGTGGGAAGTCATGAATGCATGGTGTGCTCAATTCACATCAATGACCATTTTATATAAACCCGTTAAAAATGCTGATGCAGACCGTTTTGTGCGAGAAGCCCGTAGCCGTGAACAAGCGAATCTCGTCCCTACCGATGAAAGCGGTGTAAGACAAATTTTTAAAGCATTAAAGCAAGGTGAAACGACAGTAATTTTGCCGGATCATACCCCTAATGTGGGTGGAGATATGGTGAACTATTTTGGTGTTCCACTTGCCTCAAGTAATTTAAGCGCAAAACTCATCCAGAAAACTAAAGCAAAAGCTCTGTTTCTTTATGCGATCCGTAATGAAAACGATGGGTTTACTATGCATATCGAGCCAATGGATGAGAAAATTTATGAGGGTACTGCGGACGATGGAACGTATGTCATCCATCAAGCGATTGAGCAACTCATTTATCAATATCCAGAACACTATCACTGGAGCTATAAACGTTTTAAAGCGAACCCTGCTTTAGACAATATCTATAATATCGATCCGACAGAAGCACTTAAAATTGTAGATAGGCTCAAAGCAGAAGCTTTAAAAACCTCTACTCAACCAGAGCCTATCCAAACGTCGGTCATGTAAAACTATTTTGTGATTTTCCAACACAAAACTTAAGGTCCCTTGTTCCACAGTACTTTTTAGCGGAATATGTAGAGCTTTTAAACGTGCTATAACTTGTTGGCTAGGATGGCCATAACGGTTATCAAACCCTGCCGATGCAATGGCCAGTTTAGGTTTTAAGGTCGCTAAGAAATCATAAGCCGAACTGTGCTTACTTCCATGATGCCCTAGCACTAACACATCTATCTTCAATTTAGGATAATCTTTTAATAACTCGTATTCAGCTTCCCATCCTGCATCGCCCATAATAAGAAAATTTTGGTAACCACCAACTTTTTTAAATTGAAGATATACAACACAAGAATATTGATTCTGGTTAGAAGTAACAAAAGCCAGATCTTTTTCTTTAGGCCATAAAATTTGAATATCTAACTCAGGATAATGCCATTGTTGCCCTTGATGGCAATATTGGAATGGTTGCTTTAAATCATTTGGTAATTGTTCATTCGAAATAAGCTGCTTTACAGGAATCTCTTGTTGAATAAGAGGAAACGCGCCACTATGGTCTTGATCAAGATGGGATAGCACAACATGATCTAATTGTCTTACGCCTTGCTGACGTAGAAAAGGCACTACAACATTTTGTCCAATACTAAATATTTTTTCATCGTAAGAACCGCCTGTATCAATTAACCAGTTTTGTTCTGAATGTTGTAAAAAAATGGCTTGCCCCTGTCCAACATCTAAAATATTAAGCTGAATTTGCTGACTCGTTTTGTTCATAATAACTAAGGGTAAACAACATAATATCCCCCAAGTTTTGGGCAGAATTCCTTTAGGTAAAAATAAAATAATTATGGCAAAACTAATCGCTAATAAAGACAGTGGCGTCAAGCTTATACCTTGTAATGGTAAAGAGAGTTTTTCTAATAAGCCCAAACAACTCAGCAATATGCTGAGCAACATATCGTTGAAATGAAAAAGCATATTTCCAAATGGTTTTACTACAAACCATGCGCAAGCAGCTATGATGTTTAAAGGGACAATAACACCACCAACAATAGGTACAGCAATAATATTGGTTAATGGAGCAACCCAAGAAATTTGTTGAAAGAAAAGTAAGGTTAAGGGACTCAATGCAATAAATATTTTGCCTTGAGATTCAATTAACACCTTACTCATAAAAATCATTTTTGAGCTCAGACTTAAAAAATGTTGCTGAGGTAGCTGCGCTATAGTTTGGTAAATTCTTAATAAAATAAAACATGCCCCATAAGACAGCCAAAAACCTGCAGAAAGCACACTAAACGGGTCAATTAGCAACAGTAGACTTGCGCTATATACGAGTAATGTAAAAGGTTTAATAGGTTGTTTTAATAATAGAAATCCAATAAATATAAATACTGATAATAATGTTCGTAGTGCAGGAATTTCGAAACCTACAAATGCAGTATAAATTAAAACACCAAGGCAGCATGGTACAGTCATCAAAACCTGTTTCGGTTTCCATAAGTAAATTTGAGGATAATAACGACTGATAAATTGATGACATGCCCAAGATAACATAATGGCAAAAATGAGCACATGTGGGCCTGAGATCGCCAATAAATGACTAATTCCTAATTGTTTGAACTGTAGTTGAGTTTCATCTGATAAAAGGCTTTCATCACCTGTCAGCAAAGCTAAAATTAAACCCTTTTGCTGTATAGATGAGCTGTTTAATATTTGCCTAAAAGTTAAGCGAAGTTTTTCTATATTTAAACGAAAACTATTGGAAAAAGACTGTTGTTCTTTTAAATGTTGC
Organism: Acinetobacter sp. AOR12_HL; assembly: GCF_027855275.1. Lineage (NCBI taxonomy): Bacteria > Pseudomonadati > Pseudomonadota > Gammaproteobacteria > Moraxellales > Moraxellaceae > Acinetobacter > Acinetobacter sp. AOR12_HL. Next base: position 398,461 of record NZ_JAKTIJ010000020.1, read on the forward strand.
TGATAGCCCAATCGATAGATTTCATCAAGGCTTAAAGGCTCAATATATCTCACGTTAAAACCAGACATAATATTTCGCTGAATAAACCACTTTTCCTGATCAAAAGCTCCTGGGTTGGCATAACTATGCGCAGGTCTTGTTTTTCCAGATATTCGATAATAGTGACCTAATTCAAGATTCTGATTATTCTTTAATAAATTTTGATTATTACTTTTTAAATATAGCAACCAATTCACCGGTTCTTTAGAAAGATTTAGAACTTGTGCAGTTTGTTGAACCTTATTATCTTTTTCTTCACTTAAACGGTTTATATAGACAATAATGTCGAGATTTCGGGTATCCGTTTCTCTTTGTTCTAATCGTTCAATCAGTGCTTTTTCAGCATAGTGGTAACCAACCATAAAAAGACTTGTTGTACATAATAAGCAAAACACTGCCTTTAAAAATGGTCGATCAACGAACATTGGTCGTTTATAAAGATAAAAAATAATGGCAAGTAACAGTAGAGCCTCGCCCACTTTTTCATATTGCATGATTAAAGGGAAATCTATTCCCATCAATGCAATACCGCCAATCCACCCCAATAGAATAATCTTAAACATTTAAAAATCTAGTCATTATCATTTTAGGGGCAAAATTAAAGCCCAACTCAGTGGGCTTTAACAATGTGATTTAATGACAATTTTTTTAAGAACCGTTTACCCACAGCCCATCTTCCATATGCAAGATTGAATCTGCTGCCTGAGCTAATTGCTCATCATGGGTCACAATTAACATTGCCATGTTGAGTTCTTTCTTAAGATCGGTGAGCAACTCGAAAATACCTACTGCTGTTTTACGATCTAGGTTACCCGTAGGCTCATCAGCTAGTACTACCGCAGGCTTAGTCACTAATGCACGAGCAAGCGCAACACGCTGACGCTCACCACCTGAAAGTTCACCTGGTTTATGGTCCATACGATGAGATAGCCCCACTCGATCTAGCAAATATTCAGCCTGTGCCTTTACCGACTTATATTGACTGTCTGCTCGAAGCATTAAAGGCATCGCTACATTTTCAAGAGCAGTAAATTCAGGTAATAAATGGTGGAACTGGTAAACAAAACCTAAGTATTGGTTACGTTGAAAGCCACGTTCCGCTTCACCTAAATTATCAAAGCGCTGACCATTCAAAAATACCTGTCCTTTAGTCGGCTGATCTAAGCCACCAAGTACATGCAACAAAGTACTTTTACCTGAACCACTTGCTCCGACAATAGATACAAACTGCCCTGCTTCCACTTGTAAAGAGAGACCTTTAATGACTTCAACCTTAGATTTACCGTCATCAAAATGTTTATAAATATCTTTTGCTTCTAAAACGACTTTACTCATAACGCAATGCCTCGGCAGGTTGAACTTTGGCTGCACGAAGCGCCGGATAAATAGTTGCCAAGAAACTTAAGAGTAAAGAAACAATCACAATAATTGTCACGTCTTGCCATCTTAAGTAAGAAGGTAAGTAATGTACAAAATAGGCATCGAACAGATTAAGTCCGAGAACATTATTAAACCAAGAAATAATATCGCTGATCGTAAGTGCCAGAATTACCCCTAAAACCGTACCCGCAACCGTACCAATCACACCAATAACCGTACCTTGCACCATAAAGATTTTAGTAATCATAGATGGCGATGCACCTAAAGTACGTAAAATTGCAATGTCTGATTTTTTGTCAGTCACGACCATAACCAAAGACGAAACAATGTTAAATGCAGCAACTACAATAATTAGTACAAGCAATAAACCAACTAATGTTTTTTCCATTTGGATGGCATTAAATAAGTTGCCATGTGTATAAGTCCAGTTGGTTGCGTAGAAATTGCTTGGCAAATTTTTCACAATGTCATCGGCAACTTGAGGAGCGGCAAAAATGTCATCTAATTTTAGACGAACGCCTTGAGCGCCATCAGGTAAACGCAATAAAGTTGAAGCATCATATAAAGCAATGTATCCAACCATCGAGTCAACTTCAGCACCTACACTGAAAATACCCACCACTTTAAAGCGTTTAAAACGAGGTACAACACCAGCTGGAGATGGAGTCGCTTCAGGTAAAACCAATGTCACGCTATCGTTTAGACGTAAGCCAAGCGAATCGGCCATGTCTTTACCAAGTACGATACCGAATTCACCTTTTTTAAGTGAGTCGAGGCTACCGGCAACAATATGGTTTTGAATGATAGAGACATTCTTTTCATATTTAGGGTCAATACCCGTCACCATAATACCTGCCACTTGCCCTTGAGCAGTTAACATACCTTGCAATTGGGTAAAAGGTGCAACTCCTGTCACGTGGGGATGATTTTCAACTCGTTTAACCAGTTCAGGCCAATCCGTAAGGATTTGCGTCGATGAAACTGTCGCTTGCGGTACCATTCCCAAAACACGATTTTTTAATTCGCGGTCGAAACCGTTCATTACAGAAAGTACCGTAATTAGTACAGCGACACCAAGTGTCAAACCGACCATCGAAACCAATGCAATAAAAGAAATAAAATGATTACTGCGTCGAGCGCGAGTATATCTCAACCCTATATACAGTGAGATTGGTTTAAACATACCTTCTAAATCCAAGGTCATTGATGGAAAAAGAGAAGTGTTCATTCACACTTCTTATTTAGCCATATCGTTAGATGCTGTATTAAGGCTTAAAAATCAGTAAGTTCTGATCTATCCTTAACAATCCTAATATTATATTGCTGCGCTATTTTCTACTACTTAAGATATGAGATCAATTTGATCATGCATTTAGCTACGAATTAGAACAATTTAATGAATAAGCTCAACAAATTACCCTCATCTTCTCCTACTTAGACTTAATATGTTGAGCAAAATTACGATTTGCTTGAATGTCTTTATAAAAATATAGAAATAGACCAAATAAGATAATGAAAGCTCCCACAAAAACCATAATCGACAATTGTTCATGGTTTAAAACAGCTCCAATGATCATTGCTAGCATTGGTGTAATGACTGTCGTTAACGATAAAGTGGTCGGTTTTATATTCTGAACAAGTTTGAAATAACAGAACATAGCCACAAGTGAAGCCATCAGAACTGTATAAATTAATGCAAATAAAGATTTAGCTTGTGGTAAATGAGTCGGTGCATATTGCCAAATAAATGGAATAAGGCAGCTTGCCAAAATTGAAGAAACCAAGATCGAACCGGTCGCTTGAGCCATTGGCTGAATTTTGGCATTCACTTTCTTTACCCAAAATATAGAAAATGAATAAACAAAAACACTGACCAACATTAAGACAATGCCAAATGGATGCACATGTTGATTTGAACCATTTAAACAAATGATCGCTAGTCCACAAACAGCAACAGCCATACCTAGCCACTGCAATTTAAAAAGATGCTGACCAAAAGCAAAACGACCAATCAACCCAGCCATAATGGGCGCTAGACCAAACATCAAGGCAATCATGCCAGAACTTAAATATTGGGTCGCAGCATAGGTAAAAATTTGCGAGCCGATTAAACTAAAAGACCCTGCAAAATAACTATGTAAAGCTTGCTTATGAGTTGGAAAAGAAGTTTTTAGAACAAGTAAAACAATAACCGACAGAGGCAAAGCTATATAAAACCGTAACAGTAAAGCCCACATGACATGTAAGTCAGATACGCTCCATACAATGGCTAAAGGTGTCGTTGCCCAGATAAATACAAGCAAGACATAAGTTGAAGCCAAGTTGGTTTGGGATGGCATAAGAGGCTCACTAAGCAGTTTTACGTTTTTGCTTTAAAATTGTTTGGTCGAGTGCACTAGAAAATTCGCGCTTATCACGTTCTGAAATAGGTGGTGGACCACCCGTCTGTACACCAGCGCCGCGCAACGTATCCATAAAATCACGTAAGTGCAAACGTGCTTTTACGTTCGCTGTGGTATACACCTCACCACGTGGGTGAATCGCAATACCACCTTTCTCAATAACTTGAGCTGCGAGTGGAATATCTTGCGTAATGACAATGTCATTTTCAGACATACGATTCACAATTTCCTGATCGGCTTGATCGGCTCCACTTAAAACTTGCAGAGATTTAATACGCACTGAAGGGGTAATACCGACATTTTGATTGGCTACAAAAATCACTTCTAATCGATAACGATCCGAAGCTCTTAAAATGACTTCACGCAAAATTTTAGGTAATGCATCTGCGTCTACCCACAACTTGAATGGCAGCACGTTATTCTCTATTTCCACTAAAAATATAAGTCTAACAGATGCATTTTATTAGAGAATAGCGCTAAATATAAAACTTGTTTTTTAAATTTAATTTGAACAATACGTTAATGATTATTTATATGTACTCTTAACAGCACATGTTTTGCTAGGTGGAGAACTTTTTAATAACTAAATACGTGCTTTTACAAGAGAATTTACATATGTTGACTTGAAAAATAGCAATTACCCTCGATTTAATATATCAAGTGAGATAAACCCAACATCAATCGTACCTATGAAAAATCAAAACAGTCCAGAAGTTATTACGGTAAACGACCAAAATTTTGGTAGTCATGGAGAGCATTGGAATCTACTGACTTCCCATCCAGAGACAGATGTACCAAAATGGCTTGGACTAGCGCTTGATGCTCCTGTAATGCCAATGGGTTTATGCCAAAATGAAGACGAAATGGATCAATCTTTTTGGCTCATTCAAGGTCCACAAGGTCAGAAGGTCACCATTAATCAAATTATTGCAGTTGAAAATCAAAAACCTCGTGCTTTAAAAACTGCCTTCCCTAGTTTTGATAGTCCCTATCAATATAATGCCCAAATTGAGCGCATCATTACTTGTGACTCTGCTACTCAAGCAGTATTAAGTTTAAAACTAAATAAAAGTACAACGATTTATGCATTTGATAATTTATTTAGCGTTAATCGTTGCCAATATGACAAAACCCAAACTTATCAAGTCCAATTTAATGCATGGGCCTATGAATTAGAATCAGTGCCTGCGGGAGAAACAATTGTCGTAGATGATCCAGCGTCAATTAAACATCACCGTGCATTAAATGCGATTTTAACTGAACATAATGGAATTGCACCCGAAAACCTACAAGAACTGATTAATGAATGGCAACCAAAAACTAAAGAAGATCAAGAACCTGTAACGGTTGATTTTTCTAAAATGGTTGCATATTTATATGGAGAAAATCTTGGTCAAGAAGATGAAGCTTGGTTCCAAGGTAATATTGTCGGTAAAACTTCAATGTCATTTATGGGTGCAGAATATACCCTTTATGATGTCACTTTAGTTTTAGAAGACAACCTTCCTGCCATATTAGTGCGCATTGCTACAAAAAATGATTTGTACAAAAACTTTAATATTGGCGAATATATTCGTGGCAATATCTGGATTCAGGCGAATATTTATGCTAAAAATAGTGAAACTAATTGAATTTCACTAATATTTTAAAAATTAGGCTATTGAATGAAGATTATACCTGAACAAACCACCAGCCTCATTCAAACTAGTAACCCACGTATAAGGGTCGATACTGGTGCGTTTTGCTTTTTCGTTTTGGGTATGTTCATAGCCGCAATGATGATACATCAATTTGGTTTTATGCCTTTTTAATTGATCATTTATATAAAAATAAAGCCCTCTTTTTGAGGGCTTTATTCATTTTATAACTTAACCATTACGTTTAGCAAAATCATCCATAAAGCGGATAAGCGCCTGAACGCCTTCTAATGGTACAGCGTTATAAATACTTGCACGCATACCACCTACTGAGCGGTGACCTGCCAAGTTCAATAAGTGATTTGCTTCAGCTTCTTTCAAGAATTGCTTTTCTAAAGCTTCATCTGCCAAAGTAAATGGTACATTCATAATTGAACGATTTGGAATGGCAATCGGGTTATTATAAAAGTCGCTTGAATCGATATAGCCATAGAGTAACTGAGCTTTTTCAAGGTTAACTTTGTGGATAGCATCTACCCCACCCTGCTCTAGTAACCACTCAAATACTAAACCAGACAAGTACCAAGCATAAGTCGATGGTGTATTTACCATAGAGCCATTCTTGGCTTGATCAGCATATTTTAAAATGCTTGGAATTTCTGCTTTAGCTTGATCCAGTAAGTCATCACGGATAATAACAATTGTTAAACCAGCAGGACCAATATTTTTTTGCGCACCTGCATAGATGAGACCAAATTTCGAAACATCAAGTGGAGCAGATAAAATGCTTGATGAGAAGTCACATACCAGTGGTGCTTTAACATCAGGAACGCCAGCAAACTGTAAACCGCCAATTGTTTCGTTATCAGCATAATGGACATAAGCTGCATCGTCAGACAAGTTCCATTCGCTTTGCTCAGAAATTGCGAACTTACCGTCTACTTTAATACCAGCTTCTACAACATTAATATCGCCATAACGTTTTGCTTCTTTTAAAGCTTTTTCAGACCAAATTCCAGTATGGATATAATCTGCTTTGTTATTTTTTCCAAGCAGATTTAAAGGAATTGCTGAAAATTGTAATGACGCGCCACCTTGTAAAAATAGCACTTTATAGTTTTCAGGAATATTCATGAGCTTACGCAAATCTGCTTCAGCTTTTTCCGCAACAGCAACATAGTCAGCACTACGGTGACTCATTTCCATGATGGATAGACCCTTACCTTGCCAATCCAACAATTCTTGTTGAGCTTTTTCTAAAACGGCAGTAGGTAATGCAGCAGGACCAGCACAGAAATTGTACGCGCGCATGATTTTTCCCTTGTAAAAGTGAAACACAATAAAAAAAGGCATTTAACCACAGATTGCTTAAGGTTGCAGCAGCTTCTCTAGTAAATATTTCAATGCTAGGGCGTATTTAGGCCTATTTTTTCAATAACTATTTTATTTATTTCATTGCTTTCACTTATTTTTTTATAAGTTTTATTAAATAAAGTTCAACTTGACTTGTGAATATAGTTTCCCATACTGTGATGAACATATAAAAACTTGCTGTATGATTTTCCATCAAGCAAAAATAAACTCAAAATCATTTTGTGCTTTTATACAATTGTATAATAAACAATATGATAATTGAATTTAATAACAAGAAATTTAAACTATAAGGGATGATCAAAAATTGTTATATAAAATGCCAACACATCAATATCGACAGTCTAAACGTCCTTTTTTGTTTAAACCCAATTACCTTGCGTTGGTATTGGGAGTATTAATTGCAACGCCTATTTATGCGCAAAGTTTAAGTTATGCTGAAGCAGAACAACAGGCTTTAAAAAGCTCATACAGCACTCAAGCCAACCAAGCATTACAACAAGCCTCTCAGTTAGAAGCCGAAGCGGTAAAAGGTTTAGGACTCCCCAGAGTTGATTTAAATGTGAGGGCATATGCTTTTCATAGTGAAACAGATGTACCCTTAGGCTCTTTTAAACAAAAACTTGAAAATGATTTAAGCCAAGGACTCAATGATAAATTATCCCAGTGGAACAATGTCATTCCATCAGATGTTTTAGGTCAAGTTCAGGAAGGCTCAAACCAAATCATACATGACGGTATAAATCGTTTTCCTGACTACGCTAATTTGACTGTAGAAGACCAAGTAGTCCGACCATCTATTTCAGTGGTGATGCCGCTCTACACAGGGGGCTTAACGACTAGTGCAAAAAAAATAGCCAACATTCAGGCTCAACGCTCCGAGCTTTCAAGCCAACAACAACAAGATATCCAGCGCTTCGAAGTCGTACAAAGTTATTTTAATGTGCAATTACAACAACAACTGGTCGCAAGTAGTCTATTTAACTTTAATGCGATGCAAAAACATTACAGCAATGCGTTAAAGCTCGAACAGCAAGGTTTTATTAGTAAAGGGCAACGTATGCAGTTTGAAGTTGCTCGTAACAATGCCGAACGAACTCTACAAAATGCGCAGGCAAATCTGAATGCTAGCCAATTTAATTTAAACAATCTTTTGCACCAGCAAAATAATGCTGATTTAAGTACTCCTCTTTTTGTAAATACTGTTCGTAGCCAATCGTTAGAATCTCTTTTAAGCAGTTACTCTCAAAAATCTAGCCTTGTGCAAAAAATGCAGTTAGACACTCAATTGGCAAATGCAAATATTCAGGCTCAACAAGCAGCAAAAAAACCGAGTCTTTTCGCTTTTGGTGAGTATTCACTCGATGAAAATGAAAACTGGATTGTAGGTGTTATGGCAAAATACAATCTGTTTTCTGGCGTAGATAAAAATAAGAATATTCATGCTGCCGAGTTAAAACGTTATGCTTCAGAACTCATGACTGAACGAACTAAACAAGAGATTGAAGCATTATTGAATAAGTCTTATAACGAGCTCAATTCAGCACAGCAAAGTCATACGCTATTACAAAGGAATATCAGCGCAGCTCAAGAAAACTTACGTATTCAGGAACTTTCTTTCAGAGAAGGCATGGGTACAGCGACTCAAGTGATTGATGCACAAAATGCATTAAGTGCTTTAAAAACAGAAATGGCTTTAAATGCTTATAAATATGTCATGTCGCTCGCAACGCTATTACAAAGCCATGGTTCTATGGACCAGTTTAAAGCTTATGTGACTCAACCACACACTGACTATATCCGCTAATGGGGACATAACATGAATCAAGACTCAGCTCATTCAGAACAAAATTCTCCAGTTGCGGATACGGCAGAAACTAACCAAAATCAGCAAAATACTCAAACCGACAATACTCAAGAAGTAAAAACGAGTAAAAGTGATTCTCAACCTCCTAAAAATTCGAAAATTAAACTAATTATTGCGGTCGTGGTTATTGCTCTATTAGGTTTAATCATTTTCGGTTTGTGGAAAAGCTATCAACCTAAGCCTATTGAATTACAAGGCCGAGTTGAGGCTGAAACAGTTCATGTCAGTACTAAGGTTCCGAGCCGTATTGAAGAAATTTATGTGCAAGAGGGCCAGAAAATTTCCAAAGGTCAGCCCCTTGTTCGTTTAGTCAGCCCTGAAATAGAAGCTAAAAAACAACAAGCTTTAGCCACCCTACAATCAGCTTTGGCATTTCAATCTACGGTAGACCGAGGCTCTCAACAGGAAAATATTGATACTCTTTATGCCAATTGGCAGAGTATGAAAGCACAGGCAAACCTTGCTAAAACCACTTATCAACGTGGAGAAAATTTATATAGACAAGGTGTTATTTCTCGTCAAAGACGAGATGAGATGTTAGCCGCACAAACTTCTGCTCAAGAGTTAAGTGAAGCAGCTTATCAACAATATGCTCGAGCAAAGCGCGGAAGTACCAGTCAGCAGAAATCTACAGCGGATGCACAAGTTGAGATTGCAAAAGCCGCGGTAAGTGAAGCTCAAGCACTTGAGGCAGAAACTCGTTTACTCGCTCCTATTTCAGGTACAGTTTCAAAAACTTATGGCAAACCTTCTGAACTCGTTGCTATGGGTGTACCTGTTGTCAGCATTTTAGAAGATGATGATTTGTGGGTTAGTTTAAATGTCGGTGAAAACCAATACGCTTCTGTTTATAAAAACAAAACGCTGGAAGGTTTCATTCCTGCGCTGAATCAAAGTGTGATGTTTAAAGTGAAAAATATTGATGCCGAAGGTGAATTTGCCACCATTAAAACCACACGTCAGACTGGTGGTTATGACATTCGTAGTTTTAAATTACATTTGGTGCCTGAACGTCCTGTCAAAGACTTAAAAGTTGGCATGAGTGTTCTATTTAAAATTAAAGAAGAAAAATAAAACATGTTTGCCAGCATATTACGTGAACTAAACTATTTAAAAAGCAATAAATGGGATTTGTGTATGGTGACACTCATCCCTGCTTTTATCATTTTTTTGTTTAGCAGCATGTTTTATGCAGGTAAAGCTGAACATTTACCCATTGCCATTATTGATCAAGACCAGAGTGAACTGAGCCGTAATATTGGAAAGTATCTTTCACTAAATCATACAGTCGATGTAAAAACAATTACTACAAGCTCAAGTGAAGCCGAGAGATTACTCAATGAAACCAAAATATGGGGTTATGTTTTTATTCCGGATGGTGCCGAAAAACGTTTTGTGAAAGCTCAAGATGCACAAATCAGTATTGCTTTTAACCAATCTTTTTTTAGTGTCGGGAACACGATTTCCTCGGCGATGTTAGTCAGCACTCTCAATGCTTTAGCAGACTATGCTGGCCAGAATTATCTTGCAAATAATATTCCCTATTTAGATGTCCCTACAGCACACGTCAAAATTTCAACGCTTTATAACCCGAGCATGAGCTATGAGTTCTATTTAGAACCCTTCATGGTTCCAGCCGTATTACATTTATTACTATGTTGCTGTGTGGCATTTGCCATTGGACAAGAAATTAAACGCGGCACACTAACACAGTGGGTGAACCGAGAAAGTTTTATTCAAGGCTTATTGGCTAAAAATTTGCTGTATAGCTTTATTTTCTGTTTCTGGACTTGGTTATGGATGTTTTGGCTGGTTGAAATTCGAGGCTGGTTTGTAGCAGGTTCACTAAGTTTCTTATTAGCTGCTCAGTTCTTACTTTATTTTTCTTATGCTTTAATTAGTAGTACCGTCATTCTCGCGACCAAAAATTTAAGTAAAACTTTTGGTTTTATTGCAGTATATGGCGGATCTTCTTTAAGTTTTGCAGGCGTTACTCTACCTTTAAATAATGCACCGATTTTCACTAAATTTTGGTCATTGATTATTCCGTACACCCCTTATGCAAAGCTCCAGACCGAACAATGGGTGATTGGAAGTCCACTTTTCATTTCGATGTCTCCCTTCTTAATACTTATTGGCTACTGCCTTATTTATTTCTTTTTAAGTTGTTTGCTGCTTAAAAAACTGGTTCAAGGAGCAACACCATGAAGGAATTTTTAAAGGCTTACGTTCAAACATTTAAAGATATTGTTAGTAACAGTTCAGTTTTCACAACACTTATTTTATCCGTCATTCTTTATAGCTTTTTTTATCCGACAGCCTATAAAGCTGAGCGCGCAGAATCAATTCCAATTGTCATTGTTGATGAGGAACAAAGTCTTTTAACTTCTCAAGTCATTGGCCAAACAGCCAATAGCCCTCACGTTAAAATTGTTGATGTCACTGCTAATTTTCTTGAAGCTGAACAAATGGTTCGCGAACAAAAAGCCGATGGTATTTTACTTTTACCAAGCAATTTAACGCAGAGCTTACGCCGCGGAGAAACTGGCGGAATCGGTTTATACTTAAGCACAACCAACTTTTTAAAAACTAAAGAAATTGGGTTAGGTCTTGCCACCTCTATTGAAGCAACTTTAAAGGAATATATTGAAAGGTTTGGACAACGTACACACTTCCAGCCTACTCTTTCTATTCATCAAATGCCTTTATTTAATACGCTTTCAGGCTACGGTAGTTATATTTTTCCTGCAGTTGCATCACTTATTATTCACCAAACAATTGTGTTAGGTTTGGCCATGCTGGTTGCAAGTTACCGCGAACAACATGAAAAAATTACCCCTATTCGTTTTGCAGGAATTTTTGCCAGTATCTTTACAATTGGTTGTTTAGGAAGTTTTTATCTTTTTGGTTTTACCTTGTGGTTCAATGGCTATCCACACGGTGGAAACTTTGTCGGTTTGCTAGTCGCTGTTCCTATTTTCATTAGCTGTGTAATTGGATTAGGTATGCTGATTGGCTCACTTTTAGATATACCGGAACGTGCCGGACATATTATTGTATTTAGCTCAGTTCCTCTTTTCTTATTAACTGGCGCCGCCTGGCCTCATCAAGCCATGCCTGAATGGTTGCAATGGTTTGCTTGGTGTTTACCCTCTACATACGGCGTACAGATGTTTGTACAACTTAATCAAATGGGCGTTCCTTTAAATGTCGTGGTCCCGAAATTAATTTTTCTTGCGACTATTGGGGTTATATTTTTAATTACTGCCTATTCACGTTTAAAAGTATCTAAATAAACTTATTTATAGGCTAATTAAAGTGTACAGATTATATTTTTATTTATATAAAATCTTATAGTTAAAGCTTATTTCTTAAAAAAATTGACTTAAATTTTATAAAAAATCAAATAAATTCAATAAATTAATTTACATCAATTGTCATAAAACCTTAAGAAAACTTTAAGTTGGAATTAAGGAAATTTCTCCATATTAAAAACGTATAGTTTTTCAGCAGCTAAGCAGAATAATTCTGTAACCCTGCCCTATAGTGGAATTTAGATATGGCAAAGGTGTGCTATTGCGCAGATGACTTTGCAATGAATGCAGAGATATCTGACGCAATTATTCAACTTATTGAACAAGGTGCGCTTCAAGCCACCTCATGTATGACCCAATCTGATTTATGGGAAACTGCTGCTGCCAAATTAAAACCGTTTAGTGATCGAGTTGATATCGGTTTACATTTAAATCTTACTTATGCTTTCGCTTCGGGTAATCTGGTTTTTCCCTTACCTATGCTTATAGTCCGAGCATGGTTTGCAAGTCTTAATCGCGAATTAATCACTCAATGTATTGAGGAGCAATGGGACTTATTTGTTTCAGTATTAGGAAAACAACCTGACTTTATAGATGGTCATCAACATATTCATCAATTTCCATTTATACGTGATATTTTGCTGCAATTATTAAAAGAGAAAAAATTTACGGGTTGGATTCGAAATTTACAACAACCGATCAATCCCCCTCATTACCGTTTTAAAACTCGTATGCTCTCAGCATTAGGTTCTAACTCTTTGGCAAAAGCTTGCCAGACATATCACTTTAATCAAAATGGCCAATTTGCTGGCATCTATGATTTCAAACTGACCAATTATGGCCAACTCAATCAATATTGGCTTGCGAATGCAAAAGACCATTTACTGATTATGTGCCATCCAGCACTTGCACAATCAAATGATCAAGATCCAATTCAACACGCCCGAATTCAAGAATATCAATACCTCAGTTCGGCTCAGTTCCAACTTGATTGTCAACAATACGGTATCCAGCTCACCAGACTAGGGGCAATGCAATGAATATAAAACCCTTTTTATCCTGCGTTGTTCCAGCCTACAACGAAGCAGAGAATTTAAAAACCTTTATTCCTGCTTTGGCAAATAGTCTAAAACAGCAAAATCTTAGCTATGAAATTATTGTGGTAGATGATGGAAGTAAAGACGATACCATCCCAATTTTACAAACAATGATTGAAGATTATCCTTTAGTTGTGCTGGAGCTTTCACGGAACTTTGGCAAAGAAGCAGCTTTAAGTGCCGGTTTAGACCATGTGACTGGTGAAGTTGCTCTACTGATTGATGCTGATTTTCAACATCCATTTGAAGCAATTCCAACCATGATTAATCTTTGGAAAAATGGTTATGACATGGTCTATGGTATTCGTAATCGTACAACCGAATCATGGCTTAAACGTGTTCTAACCCAAGCTTATTACCGTATTTTAAACTTAAGTTCACCTATTGATATTCCAGAAAGTGCTGGAGATTTCCGACTTCTTGATGCAAAAGTTGTTGAAGCTATCAAACAATTACCAGAAAAAAATCGTTATATGAAAGGTCTATATGCTTGGGTTGGCTTTAAAAGTATAGGCATTAATTTTTCTGAGCAAGAACGTCAACATGGCCGTTCTAGCTTCAACTTAAAATCTCTTTTTAACTTGGCCATGTCAGGTTTAACGGGTTTTTCTGATTTACCTTTACGCGTATGTATTTACTTAGGTGCAATTCTGGCCTTAGGTGCGATGAGCTACGGAGTGTGGATTATCATTAAAACTTTGATTGAGGGAATTTCCATTCCGGGCTGGGCAACACTTGCGGCAGGTATGACACTATTAGGTGGCATTCAATTGTTATTCATTGGAATTTTAGGTGAATACATTGGCCGCATTTATGCTGAAGTTAAAAACCGCCCAAAATATATTATTTCTACCGAACATTCTCGTACTAAGCAGGAACATTCAATCGCCCACCAAGAAAATACGTTCTCTAGTTTCTAATGTTTGCTCATATTCTTCAGCTTGCGCGGTTTACTACTACCGGAACCGCAGCAGCACTTACTCATTATAGTGTAGCCATGCTTTTATTTAAGAAACATGTTGCACTGCAATATGCCAATTTATTCGCTTTTCTTCTCGCCTATTGGGTGAGCTATTTTGGGCACCGCGTTTTTACGTTTAAAGCGCAACATCTTACGCATCGGCAGACTCTCCCAAAATTCACGTTGGTTGCTGGCTTAGGTTTTTTATTTAATGAAAGTTTTCTTTTACTCTCAAACCTCTATTTTAACGTTCCTGTTTCAACCTTAGTGTGTATTGCAATTGTTCTGACCTCTGTCGTGACTTTTTTGCTTAACCGTTTTTTTGCATTTCAACATTAAGGATTGTGTATGCAGCAATGGCTTCGTAATTCCAAATTTTTATTATTTTTTTTACCGTGTTGGTTACTTCTTCTTTCCTGGATAAGACCTCTATCGGTACCTGACGAAGGCCGCTATGGAGATATTAGCCGAGCTATGGTCGAATCTGGAGATTGGTTAACTCCACGAATCGATGGTTTGCCATTCATGCATAAACCTCCACTACTACACTGGTTAAGTTCTATGTTTATGGAGCTTTTTGGTGTACATGTATGGGTGTTACGGTTAGTACCTGTTTTAGCGGGTACCCTCATGTTAGTGGGTCTATTCTTATTTGTAAAAAAGCATATTTCAGAGCGTGTAGCGCAACTCACGGTTATTATTTTAGCGACTAACCTACTTTTTTTTGGTAGTAGTCAATATATTAACCATGACTTATTAGTAGCATCGGGAATTACATTAAGCGTTTTATGCTTTGCTGATTTCACCATTTCTGCGCGAAAACCTATTTTATTTTTAGGTTATGTAGCTGGTGCAGCCGCCTTTCTAAGTAAAGGACTTATTGGTGTGCTCATTCCAGGTATGATCCTGTTGCCGTGGTTACTCTACACAAAACAATGGAAAAAAATACCTTCTCTGCTTAACCCATTGGCTATCTTGCTATTCTTACTTATTGTTAGTCCATGGTTGTACGCAGTACAAAGCAAATATCCTCAATTTTTACATTATTTCTTTATTGACCAACAATTTAGTCGATTTAGTTCAAAAGAATTTAATAATAAGCAACCTTGGTGCTTCTATCTGCTTATTTTGTTTATCGGTTCTTTACCTTGGTTTTTTGCGAGTAGATTTGAGTCTATTAAGTCCGTCTTTAAAGATTATAAGCAATCAGGTGTATTTGCACTGCTTGTATGGTGGTTTATTTCTGTTACGTTTTTCTTCTCTATTCCGCCTTCTAAACTAGCAGGCTATATTTTACCTGCTGTACCACCCCTTACTATTTTCTTGGCGCTTGTGATTAATAAAGTTCTTGAAAGCAGTTATAAAACCAAATTACAGGTATGGGGTACTCCTGTATTTATTATGATTCTTGGGATTGGTATTGTGGCCACCCCACATTTTCTCCGTGCGAATCAACCATTTTTTCAACATCAAGCCATATTCATTTACACCATTGGTACACTGTTAATTGTGCTTCCACTGGTTTTAGTATGGTTATATAAAAAGCAGAAAGTGAGCTATTTAAACTATATTTTTATGAGTTTAATTGTTCTATGTAGTTCGGTTCCTTTTGCTGTTCGTATTTTAGATACCAAAAACAATGTGGGCCAAACAGATTTTGCTGAGTACATCACCCCATCTACAAAAATAGTTTTCTACAATTACTATTTTTATGATGTGCCTTTCCTTTTACAGCTTAAACAGCCTGTTTATATTGTAAATGAATGGGATAGTGTTCACTCTGATAGCGCTTCTTTAGAAATTAAAGATGGCTTGTTATTTGAACCACAACTTAAAAAGTATTTGTGGAGCGAACAACAGCTCAAAGATGCTTTATCTCAAAAGCAAGATTTGATCGTGGTAAGCCAACCTAATAATTTTGCAACTAAAGACCCGTCAGTAAAAACTTTGCATTACAGAAACTATGATGTGTTTATTTTCCATTCAGCAAAATAAATAAATCAGAAATAAAAAAGGAAGCCTGAGCTTCCTTTTTTATTTTAAAACGTTTTACTCTTCAGAAGTATCTTCATTATTAGATACAACTTCTTCACTATCGGTTTCAGTCGTATCTACTTCGCCTTCAAGAAATTCTTCTTCGTCTTCTACAGCTTCAATTGAAACTACGCCAACAAGAGTTTCTTCTTCGCTTAAACGGATGAGACGAACACCTTGAGCATTACGACCTGTCATTGCAACTTCTGCTGCACGCGTACGAACAAGCGTACCACCATCAGAAATCAACAATAACTCTTTAGTTTCATCAATAGAAACTGCACCAACTAGCTCACCGTTACGTTCACTTGTTTTAATCGCAATAACGCCCTTACCACCACGTTTCTTGGTCGGGAAATCATTTACAGGAGTACGTTTACCGTAACCGTTGGCACTCGCACACAATACTTCACCAGTCTCAGGTACAACGACAAGCGATACGATGCGGCTTACTAGACTTGAATCTGCTGAATCATCATTATCATCTGATTCATCGTTTTCAACATCTGCATCTTCTTCACTTAAGGTACTGCTTGCGAAGCTCACGCGCATACCACGTACACCTTTCGCTGTACGACCCATTGCACGTACGTCAGTTTCAGCAAAACGAATTGCTTTACCTTCGTTAGAGAACAACATGATTTGCTGATTACCATCAGTAATCGCAACACCAATTAAGGTATCTTCTTCATTCAGTTCAATAGCACGTAGACCATTTGAACGAATGTTTGCAAACTGTTCTAACTCAACACGCTTAACCGTACCAGAAGCTGTCGCCATAAACACATAGTGGTTTTCTGGGAACTCTGTTAAAGGCAAGATAGCAGTAACTGTTTCTGTTGCATCTAAAGGTAACAAGTTCACAATTGGACGGCCTTTTGCCCCACGTGATGCTTGAGGAACCTCAAATACTTTCAGACGGTACACTTTACCCACGTTGGTAAAGCAAAGTACGGTCGCGTGGTTCGATGCCACAATCAGATGTTGAATAAAGTCATCATCTTTCATAGAGGTTGCAGACTTACCACGTCCACCACGGCGCTGTGCCTGATAGTCTGAAAGTGGTTGAGTTTTTGCATAACCCGTTTGCGAAACAGTTAATACCACTTGTTCTTCTGGAATTAAATCTTCACGGCAGAAATCAACACGAGATTCAACAATTTCAGTACGACGTGCATCGCCATATTGTTGTAATACTTGTGCTAACTCTTCACGAATAACACCCATCAACAAGTTGAAGTCGTTTAGAATTGCCGTCAGTTCAGCAATTTGACCTAAAATTTCAGTATATTCTGCGTGTAACTTGTCTTGTTCTAGACCTGTTAAACGGTGTAAACGTAATTCTAAAATTGCGCCTACTTGTGTTGGTGACAGACGGTAAATTGAATCACTTAAACCAAATGGACGATTTGGATCTTCACCTTCAATTTCATCTGGGCGAACAGAAATTGCACCAGCTTTTTCAAGTAGTGCAACAACGCCACCACCTGCCCACTCACCCGCAAGTAAACGCTCACGCGCTTCAGCAGGGTTTGCAGAAGTTTTGATGGTTTCAATAATTTCATCAATATTGGCTAAGGCAACTGTCAAGCCTTCCAAGATATGACCACGTTCACGTGCTTTACGTAATTCGAACATGGTACGGCGTGTCACAACTTCTTGGCGGTGACGAATAAATGCCGCAATAATATCTTTTAGATTCATCAATTTTGGTTGTCCATTGTCTAGACAAACCATGTTGATGCTGAATGAGTTTTCAAGCTGGGTATTTAAGAATAAGTTATTTACAACGACTTCTGCGTTTTCACCGCGTTTCAAGTCAATTGCAATACGCATACCTTCTTTATCAGACTCATCACGAAGTTCTGAAATACCTTCAAGCTTTTTCTCTTTTACTAACTCGGCAATACGTTCAATAACTCTTGCTTTGTTTACTTGATATGGAATTTCAGTAAAGACGATGGTTGTACGACCTGTCTTTTCATCTTCTTCGAAATGGTATTTACCACGAATGTGTAAACGACCTTTACCGGTACGGTAGGCATCAACAATACCTGATTTACCGTAAATAATACCGCCTGTAGGGAAGTCAGGACCAGTAATGTATTCCATCAATCCTTCAATCGAGATATTCGGATTGTCAGCATAAGCCAAACATGCATTCACAACTTCTGTCATGTTGTGTGGTGCCATGTTAGTTGCCATACCTACAGCAATACCAGCAGCACCGTTAATTAACAAGTTTGGAACACGTGTCGGAAGTACTTCAGGGATACGTTCCGAACCGTCGTAGTTATCTTCCCAGTCAACTGTGTCTTTTTCTAAATCTGCAAGAAGCTCATGTGCCAGCTTAGTCATACGGACTTCGGTATAACGCATTGCCGCAGCGCTATCACCATCGATCGAACCGAAGTTACCCTGACCATCAACCAATAAATAACGTAAGCTAAAGTCTTGAGCCATACGAACAATGGTTTCATAAACAGCTGAGTCACCATGCGGGTGATATTTACCGATTACGTCCCCAACGACACGAGCAGATTTCTTGTAGGCTTTGTTATAGTCATTGCCCAATTCGTGCATGGCATAAAGCACACGACGGTGAACAGGTTTAAGACCGTCTCTCACATCCGGCAATGCACGAGATACAATTACACTCATCGCGTAATCTAAATATGAATGCTTGAGTTCGTCCTCAATGGCAATCGGTCGGATTTCCGATACGCTCATGCATACTCCTTCTTACAGATAGATATTTCTATCCGTTTATATGTCTTGATCTTGCAAAAAATTTAGTTCCGGAAAGTGAACTAAAATCGAAAAAAATATAGCTGTATACTATAGCATAAAAGCGCTTTGTAATGTGCGGAATCTACACTGCCAATCTGGTGATATTTGTATAATTTAATTGCATATTATTCTACTCTTTTAGCTGCAATCATTATCTTCATGCCTAATCAAAACTATGTGAATTTTATTTTATAAAAATCAAACATCCAAAGCATAAATTTTCTAATTTTTACTTCTAACTTCAGACTGTAAAACAAAAAACCCCTAGTTCAAAACTAGGGGTTTTTAACTTTAATCAATAAAGATTAAAGCTTAGATACCAACTCTGGTACTACAGCGTTCAAATCACCAACTAACCAGTAGTCAGCAACGCTGTTGATTGGCGCTTCTTCGTCTTTGTTGATAGCAACAATAACTTTAGAATCTTTCATACCAGCCAAGTGCTGGATCGCACCAGAAATACCTACAGCAATGTAAAGCTCAGGTGCAACGATTTTACCAGTTTGACCAACTTGGAAGTCGTTAGGTACAAAGCCTGCATCAACTGCTGCACGTGAAGCACCTTGTGCTGCACCAAGCTTGTCAGCTAATGGGTCAAGTACTTTGTGGTAGTTCTCACCAGAACCTACACCACGACCACCAGAAACTACAATACGAGCCGCAGTTAATTCTGGACGATCAAGTTTAACGATTTCTTCAGATACAAACTTAGAAACACCAGCATCTTTTACTTCGCCAACTGTTTCAACAGCAGCTGAACCACCTTCCGCAGCAACTGGATCAAATGCTGTACCACGAACAGTACCAACAATGATTGCTTCGTCAGATTGAACAGTTGCAATTGCGTTACCAGCGTAAATTGGACGCTTGAATGTGTTAGCCGATTCAACAGAAATAATGTCTGTAATCATGCTTACATCAAGAAGCGCAGCAACACGTGGAAGAATGTTCTTACCAGTTGTAGTAGAAGCAGCTAAAACGTATTTGTAACCTTTAGCCAAGTCAGCAACTAAGCCAGCGACGTTTTCAGCTAATTGGTTTGCATAAGCAGCGTTGTCAGCAAGTAATACTTTGCTCACACCAGCAACTTTAGCAGCAGCGTCAGCAACTGCTTGAGCGCCTGAACCAGCAACTAATACAGTAATATCACCACCGATTTTTTGAGCTGCAGCAACAACGTTTAAAGTAGCACCGTTAAGTGTCTGGTTGTTGTGATCAGCGATAACTAAAATACTCATGATTTTATCCTTCCGTATTAGATCACTTTCGCTTCATTTTTCAATTTTTCAACAAGCTCATCTACAGATTTCACTTGTACACCAGCTTTACGTTCTGCAGGCGCTTCAACTTTAATCGTTTTAAGCTTAGTACCAGCTGTAACACCGTAATCAGCAGGAGATTTAGTATCAAGCGGTTTTTTACGAGCTTTCATGATGTTAGGCAATGCAGCATAACGTGGCTCGTTTAAACGCAAGTCAGTTGTAATGATTGCAGGAAGTGCAAGTTCAACAGTTTGTAAACCACCGTCGATTTCACGAGTCACTTGTACTTTACCGCCATCCACTTTCACTTCAGAAGCAAACGTACCTTGACCAGCGCCTAATAATGCACCAAGCATTTGACCTACTTGGTTAGAGTCATCATCAATTGCTTGTTTGCCAAGAAGGATAAGTTCTGGTTTTTCAGCGTCAACAACACCTTTTAAGATTTTAGCAACTTCTAGAGCGCCAATTTCGTCAGTAGTTTCAACTAAAATACCGCGGTCTGCACCCAAAGCCATTGCAGAACGGATTTGTTCTTGAGCTTCTTTAGGACCAATAGAAACAACAACGATTTCTGATACTGTTCCTTTTTCTTTTAAGCGAACCGCTTCTTCCACTGCGATTTCACAAAATGGGTTAATTGACATTTTAACGTTGGTAAGGTCAACCCCACTATTGTCCGGCTTAACACGAACTTTAACGTTGGCATCAACCACACGTTTTACAGCAACAAGAGCCTTCATGTAATCCTCGGCTGTTCTAGCAAAAGTAAATGTTGAGAAAAGTATATTAACTCTTCGATTAAAATTTTTTAGGTACCCTATCTTGCAATGTGTTTGGCATTTCGGTCAAGTCACAATTTTCTGGAACGGGGCAAAAAAAATGAAATCATCAGTTCATAAAAAAATTTTTATACATATCTAACTCCTATTTTACTCTTTTTAAAGTCTATTTTATACATTGATTTTTATTATCTTTTTATCTTATTTACCTTATTAGTCAGAAGGATAAGACTCTCAAAAATGAGTCAAAATTTATAGTTTTTAGACTATATATGCCGACAAAATAGGCAAAGATCAAAATGGTCAATTGGGTAATTTCATCGATTTCCTTTAAACAAATTTGTAAAAAAATACAAATGATCTCTACATTCTGCTTTTTTAACCCAGCTAAAGCGGCTTAATGCTTGGTGGCTCGTGGATGGGCCTGATCGTACACTTGGGCCAAATGATCAAAATCAATATGTGTATAAATTTGAGTAGTCGATAAATTGCTATGACCTAACATTTCTTGAACTGAGCGTAAATCACCACTACTTGATAACATATGGCTAGCAAAACAATGTCGAAGTAAATGTGGGTGTAAGTCGACATTTACACCCGCTCTTTGTGCCTGAAGTTTTACACGCTTTTCAATTTGCCTAGGAGTTAATGCACTGCCTCGCTGTGAAATGAAAACGGAAGCATTTTGGTCAAAATGGCCTTTCCAGATATTATAAATTTTTAGCCAATTCAATAAGCTTTCTTTTGCCTTTTTCCCAAACGGTACAATACGGGTTTTATTTCCTTTACCTGTAATACGAACGAGTTGACGATTAAAATCAATATCTTTAATCGTTAAGCCTTGCAGTTCAGCGAGCCGTAAACCACTTGAGTACAGTAGTTCCAACATGGCTTTATCTCTTAACCAAAGCTGCTGATCAATTGGTTTTTCAGGCATGGGTTGATCTAAAATTTGATTAACCGTTTCTATGTCAATCATGCCCGGTAAAGGTCTAGGCTGACGTTTCAATTTAAAATCGTCAGTAGGATTAATTTCTAGGTATTTGCCCTGTTCAGCCCACTTCATAAACTGACGAATAGAAGTAAGATGACGTTGCATGCTACTTGAACTTAACTGATCTTGCTCAACACGTTGAGCCAAATATTCACGCAAATCTGAAGCTTCAACATTTCTTAAATCAACTTTTTTAAGCTCACAAAATTCAAGGAAGCTTTTAACATCTCGCTCATAAGCGGTAATTGTATGCTCAGACTGGTTTTGAATTTTTCTTTCTTTTAACCACATTGAGAGCAGTTGTAATGCAAAATCCAAATTGCTCTCCATTTATTTGCCCATTTTTTTGAGTGTACCAAAAACTATTTAATCAGGAAAATTTGATATCGCACAGCATAATAAATCTAACTTATATATTACAATTTATACCAAGTATCCGTTGGACCTTACACCATGACCGCCATACTCATTCCTTATTTAATTGCCATTACTTTACTTACCCTTACCCCTGGTTTAGATACAACTTTAATTATTCGTACTGCAACACTTGAAGGAAAATCTAAAGCGTTTCAAGCAGCTCTAGGAATTAGTCTTGGCTGTATTGCTTGGGGAATTGTCGTGGCATGCGGTTTAGGTGCCCTACTGATGGCATCCGACTTAGCATTCAATATATTGAAATGGATGGGCGCCGCTTATTTAGCATGGCTGGGTTTAAATATGATTTTAAAACCTCGTAGTCAGCTCGCAGATATACAAGACAATCATTCAAATCGCTCTACTTCGGAGAATTGGTTTATTAAAGGTTTCTTTGGCAACTTACTCAATCCAAAAGTTGGTATTTTTTATATTTCATTTCTTCCCCAGTTCATTCCAGCGCAAGCATCGGCTGTTACTTGGGTGATGGGGCTTGTAATGATTCATGTGGTGATTGGCGTGTTATGGTCAAGTCTATTAATTCTGGCTATGCAGCCACTTTCACGTTATCTAAAGCAACCCAAGTTTGTAAAATATATGGACCGAATTACGGGCAGTATTTTTGTTCTATTTGCTTTGAAATTGGCGTTGAGTAAAAGGTAATAAAATCAAAAATATTGTACATATAAAAGAAAGCCTCTTTTATCACTTTAACTGATGAAAAGAGGCTTCTATTTAGGCCATGCGATTAACCTTGGAAATAACGTAAATCCAAACGTCCATCATATACATGAGTTGTTGGACCAGTCATCCAGACCACATCGCCTTCTTGCCATTCAATTTGTAGCTTACCGCCAGCAAGTTCAACTTCTACAGAGTTCGCAAGTAGACCACGGCGCATGCCACTTACCGCAGCAGCACATGCTCCTGTACCACACGCAAGTGTTTCACCCACACCACGTTCAAATACACGTAAGCGAACATGTTTGTCATCAATCACTTGCATGAAACCAGCATTAACTCGCTCAGGGAAACGTTTATGTGATTCAACTTGCGGGCCAATACCAGCTACATCTGCGGTTAGTACATCTGGAACTATAGTGACCGCATGTGGGTTACCCATGTTGACCACATCAATACTAATGTTTTGGTCATTTGCCAACTCAAGGGTATATAAAGCTTCAGGTTCATCCGCCACAAATGGAATTTCATTTGGTAGAAACTTTGGGTAGCCCATATTTACGCGCACCCAACCATTTTGCCCAAGCTCTGGCTTTACAATACCCGCTTTGGTTTGTACGGTAATGTTGGTTTTATTGGTTAAATGACGTTCGTGGACAAAACGGGCAAAACAACGCACACCATTACCACATTGCTCAACCTCAGAACCATCTGCATTGAAAATACGGTATTTAAAATCAGCTTCAGGTACGTCTGGTGGTTCAACAATTAAAAGCTGATCAAACCCCACACCAAAGTGTCGGTCTGCCAAACGTTGAATTGTTGCAGTATCTAAATAAGCTCTTTGGCTAATTAGATCAACCACCATGAAATCATTGCCTAAACCATGCATTTTGGTAAATTCTAATAACATCTCATTTACTCCTCAGGCAATAAACGTTCTTTTTCCCAAAGCGACTCAACCGTTTCACGTTCACGAATTAAATAGCTCTTTTCACCTGATACCATGACTTCTGCTGCACGGCCACGCGTGTTGTAATTTGAGCTCATGACAAAACCATAAGCCCCGGCACCAAGTACAGTCAACAAGTCATTTTCTTGTAATGCGAGTGAGCGGTCTTTACCAATGAAATCACCTGTCTCACAAATTGCACCAACCAAATCCCAAGTTTTTTCTTCGGTATCTATACGTGGTACAACAGGTTGAATATCCATCCAAGCTTCATATAAAGCAGGACGAATTAAATCATTCATTGCTGCATCAATAATCGCGAAGTTACGATGCGTCGTTGGTTTAAGCAAATCAACTTTGGTTAAAAGTACACCTGCATTTGCACTGATGCTACGACCCGGCTCCATATAAACTTTCAAGCCTAATTTTTCTAAAGCCGGCTTCATAGAGTTTGCATATTCTTCAACACTTGGTGGTGTTTCATCTTTATAACAAACCCCTAAACCACCACCGATATCGATATGTTTCAGATTAATGCCTAGTTTTTTCAACTCATCAATCATCACAATGACACGGTCTAAAGCATCAACAAATGGTTTAGTTTCAGTGAGCTGTGAACCAATGTGGCAATCAATACCTACGATTTCAAGGTTAGGTAAAGATGCAGCATATTGATAAGTTTCATAAACTGCATCACTTGGAATACCAAATTTATTTTCTTTTAATCCTGTTGAAATATAAGGATGCGTTTTTGCATCGACATCAGGATTTACACGTAAAGAAATAGGCGCTTTTTTGCCTAGGCGAGCTGCTACTTTTTGAATACGGTCCAACTCTGCATAAGACTCGACATTAAAACAGGCAATACCTACATTTAATGACGTTTCAATATCAGCTTCAGTTTTACCTAAACCTGAAAAAACAATTTTAGAAGCATCGCCACCTGCTTTTAAAACACGTGCTAGCTCACCACCAGACACAATGTCAAAACCCGCACCAAGTTTTGCCAAGACATTAAGAACAGCTATATTTGAGTTCGACTTCACCGCAAAACAGATTTGATGATCAATAAAGTCAAAGGCACGATCCATATCTAAATAATGTTTTTCAAAAGCTGCTTTTGAATAAACATATAACGGTGTGCCAAATTGCTGCGCAAGCTGCTCTAGAGAACATTGCTCTGCATGCAATACTCCATTAATGCGGGTGAAACTCATGAAGGTGTCCTTATTTCAAAGCTTAAGGTGATGTAGTTTGTGGTTGAGCGGCTGATGATTCGACTGACTGTTCAGCCTGTTCATCTTGTTGCACAACTTGTTTCTGTTCTTTATTACGATAGAGCAAGTATTTTGCACGTTTGTCATAATTTGGATCAGAAGGTAGCTGCAATGCTCCTGACTGACCGCAAGCGCTAAGCAAAATACTGCTGCTCAATAAACTGATGAGGCAAATGACACGACGCATCTGAGCACCTGATTTAAACAATTCGATGCAGTATACCGTGATCAGGCAAGCGGCTAAAGAGTAAACTTGAATAGAAAAACAATATGCATAAAAAACGCCAGCTTTTCAGCCAGCGTTTGATCATAACCAAATAAATTTAATTATTTTTTATGACGTGGTTTATAGAAGAAGAAATAACCAATGATCAAAATAACAAACCAAATTGGGCTGACTTTAAGCGCTTTAAAGGTGTCTGGCTCTAAAGACAATACGTAAATCATACCAATAAAGAAAATAATCGTGATCCAACATGTAAATAAGCCACCTGGCAATTTAAATGTTGATTTGGCATGCAGTTCAGGACGCGTGGTGTAATAACGGATGTAACTCCAGATAATAAGCAACCATACGCAGATGAAGAGAATCGTTGAAAGTGTTGTTGCAAGCGTAAATGCTTCAACTGTATTTGGTACAAAATACTGTAATGCTGCACCTAACAATAAACACGCAGCAGAGAAATACAATGCATTTGCCGGTACTGCACGTCTGTTAAGCTTACCAAAAGCTTTTGGCCCCTGATCTTCACGAGATAAACCAAACAACATACGACTTGTTGAGAATACACCACTGTTCATGGATGACATGACTGATGACAATACCACCAAGTTCATCAAAATCGCGGCTGCCGCTACCCCTGCTTGACTAAACAGGTTTACAAATGGACTGATCGCTGGATCAATTCTGTTCCATGGTGTTACTGACATTACAATGAGTAGCGCCAATACATAGAAAATAATGATACGGATTGGAATTGAGTTAATCGCTTTAGGCAAATTACGCTCAGGGTCTTTAGTTTCCGCGGCTGTTGTTCCCACAAGTTCAACACCCACGAAAGCAAAAATTGCAATCTGGAAACCAGCCAAGAAGCCATGCACACCTGTTGGGAAGAAACCGCCATTTGCCCAAAGATGAGTAAATGAAGCGACTTCACCTGTAGTAGACGTAAAGCCTGTAAAGATCATCCACAGACCCACTGCAATTAAAATAATAATCGCAAGGATTTTAATAAGTGCAAACCAGAACTCTAATTCACCAAACAATCGAACTGTTAATAAGTTCAATCCCATAATGAACACAATCGCGGCAACACTAATCATTGCGCCTTCAACAGGCGAGAAAGGTAAGCCATTATTGAAGAACTGTAAGTAATAAATAATTGCAGACAGATCGGCGATACCAATCGTGATCCAACACAACCAGTAGGTCCAACCCACGAAGTAACCAGCCCATGGGCCAATTAAATCGGTAGAAAAATCAATAAATGATTTATAGGTTAAATTTGACAGAAGAAGTTCGCCAAGCGCACGCATGACAAAAAACACCATCAAACCAATAATCATATAAATAAATAAGATAGAAGGTCCGGCAAGACTAATTGTTTTACCTGAACCCATAAATAATCCGGTACCGATGGCACCACCAATCGCGATCAGCTGTAAATGCCGATTAGAGAGACTACGATGGAGCTCACCTTGTTCATGAGGGTCGCTCAGATTTTGATTCGACATTTTATGAATACACTCCAGTAATTTTTTTAGTCCGTTAGCTAAAATCAAATCAAAAAGACGATATCGCACCATTTGCAGGTATCTTTTAAATGTATATTTTTTGACAACTTTTCAGCTAACCAATTTTTGTCTGTATTGCTGATAATTTCAAGATACATACAATTAAATCCGATAATACGCACAAGAACCTAGCAATACAACGCACTTTTCAGTCTAAAATTAAGACTTGAACCACTTTGATTTTTAAATTAAAAAGCCATATCAATTGATCAACTTTTTAACTACCAATTCCCTCTCGAGCTTCTAATACTTTCTCGAAATTTGACTGACTACTACGTTATCTCTCTATTTTTAAAACATGACATTTACTCTTTAATTTTGCTCACCGAAGCTTAAGCAAAATGTATTCCATATCGATTAAGTTCTCTATTGGGCTTTTTGCTATACTCTGCTTTTAATGATTATGAAGTTATCTCACTGAAGACGAATATGAGCAAAGTCAAAACCGTTTACCGTTGCGAGCAATGTGGTGCCGATCATCTAAAATGGGCAGGTCAATGTTCAGAGTGTGGTGAATGGAATTGTCTTAATGAAGTCAAACTAGAACCTACTACTGCTCATCGTGCACGTCCTAAAGTTGGGGGTTATGCGGGTCAAGTCGCCAATATTACAACGCTTAATAAAGTCTCTGTTTCTCATGAAACCCGTTTACCAACAGGCATTAGCGAATTTGACCGTGTGCTTGGTGGTGGCTTGGTGACAGGTTCTGTAGTACTCATTGGTGGTGACCCAGGTATTGGTAAATCGACCATTCTTTTACAAACAGCAACTCATATGGCAAGTGCAAAAAGTTCTGCGCTTTATATTACGGGTGAGGAATCGCTGTCACAGGTTGCCTTACGTGCCCAACGCCTTGACCTACCAACAGACCAGTTAAAAGTCATGGCTGAAACTTGTGTCGAACGCATTTGTGAAGTTTTAGAACAAGAACGTCCTGTTGTCGCAATTTTGGACTCTATCCAAACGCTTTACACAGAAACGCTTCAATCTGCGCCGGGTGGGGTTTCACAAATTCGTGAATCTGCTGCGTTATTAACCCGTTATGCGAAAAATAGTGGCACAGCGCTATTTATTGTTGGTCACGTGACCAAAGAAGGTGCATTGGCAGGTCCTCGTGTTTTAGAACACATGGTGGACTGCGTACTTTACTTTGAAGGCCAATCAGACTCACGTTATCGAATGATTCGTGCAGTGAAAAACCGTTTTGGTGCAGTCAATGAGCTTGGTGTATTTGGCATGACCGATAAAGGCTTACGTGAAGTGGCTAACCCTTCTGCTATATTTTTAAGTCGTTATGACGAAGCCATTCCCGGTTCAATTGTCATGATCAGCCGTGAAGGAACTCGCCCGCTTTTAGTTGAAGTTCAGGCTTTAGTCGATGATGCTCAAGGACAACCAAGACGTGTTGCACTTGGTCTTGAACAAAACCGTTTAAACATGCTGCTTGCTGTTATGCATCGTCATGGTGGTGTACAAACCACCGGACAAGACGTGTATGTCAATATTGTAGGTGGTTTAAAAATTACCGAAACAGGTTCGGACTTGGCTGTTTTACTTGCATGTGCTTCGAGTTTACGAACAAAAGCCTTACCTCAGCAGCTTGCAGTTTTTGGTGAAGTTGGTCTTTCAGGTGAAATCCGACCTGTACCTAATGGTCAGGAACGTTTAAAAGAAGCAGCAAAACATGGCTTTAAATACGTCATCTTACCAAGAGGTAACGCCCCGCAAAAAGCAATTCCGGGCGTACAAGTGATTGCAGTTGCCCGCCTGCATGAAGCCTTGACTGAGGCGATGCAACTTAGTGATGAATTGACATAAAAAAACATACTTTTAAGGTTGAAATTTAGAGTAAATACCTGCATAAATACTATTACAAATTAACTTTAAACAGGAATTTCCTATGGAAGTACACCAGCGTGGCTTGATTACCGGTATTTTAATGGCTGCTTTAGCAATTTCTCCGCTTGCTGAAGCTAAACGTGCAGGTGGTGGTAAAAGCCACGGTATGGCACGTTCTACTACTTCAAGCCAGTCTTATCAACAACCTCGTCAAGTGACTCCAGTTCAACAAC
Organism: Acinetobacter sp. AOR12_HL; assembly: GCF_027855275.1. Taxonomy (NCBI): domain Bacteria; kingdom Pseudomonadati; phylum Pseudomonadota; class Gammaproteobacteria; order Moraxellales; family Moraxellaceae; genus Acinetobacter; species Acinetobacter sp. AOR12_HL. The sequence continues at coordinate 427,581 of NZ_JAKTIJ010000020.1, forward strand.
CTGCTACTACAGCACCTCAGAGATCTGGTCCGGGTGTTGGTTCAATGGTTGCCGCTGGTGTGGCTGGTGCTGCCGTAGGTGCTGTTGCAGCAAATGCTTTAGCAGATGACAAATCAACATCAGCTGAACACCAAGTAACTCAACCGGGTAATGAACAAGCTGTTCAAGCCCAAGAAGAGAAAAAAGGTGGTATTCCTGGCTGGCTTTGGGTATTACTTGCAGCCGCTGTAGCTTTCTTTGTATTCCGTAAATTGGGATCAAAAAAAAAATTAGCAGCTAATAACCCTTATGCACCAAACAATGGCGGTCAAAACCCATTTGGCCGCTCGGCAGCTCCAACCAATACAGGTGACAATACCAATATTTTTGGTCAATCTGTAGGTGGCGGTGCAGCAACACAAGCTCCTTTTGGTAGCGCAACGACGAATAGCGGTAACCAATTACCAGATGGTAGTGAGCCTGCTTCTTTCTTACGCGTTGCCCGTCAGCGTTTTAACCACATTCAGTCAATCAATAGTGCAAGTAACATTGAAGAAATTCGTCGTTACTTAACCCCTGAACTTTACAACTCTATGTATAACGACATCATGGAGAACCAAGATCAGGACGTTGCTGAGTTTAGTAACTTAAATGCAATGGTTGTAGACAGTGCGACTGAAAATGGTCAATACATTGTGAGCGTACGTTTCACAGGTACAGTAAGTGAAGATTTAAACAGCTTGCCACAGCCATTTACTGAAATCTGGCACTTTGTAAAACCTGTTGGTTCACAGCAAGATTGGGTTGTTGCAGGTATTCAACAAGCCTAACTTAAATAAGTTCTAAATAAAAAAGCCACATTATTGTGGCTTTTTTATTTCATTGTTTTTAGGCAATTTCGGCTGGAAATGCGATGACTTTTTCAATTTTAAGTTGATTGGTTGCAACCATGAGTAATCGATCAACTCCTAAAGCGATCCCTGAACATTCAGGCATATGAGGTAACGCAGCCAACAAGTGCTCATCTAATGGCATGACATGAAGTCCTTGTTTAGCTCGCTCTGCATTATCTGCTTCAAAGCGAGAACGCAACACGTCTGAATCGAGCAATTCATCATAGGCATTGGCAAGCTCTAAGCCTTCGATATAAACCTCAAAACGCGCTGCGACCTCTTCACCATCTTCATCTACTTTCACTTTTGCCAAAGATGCCATTTCTGGAGGAAAGTCAGTTAAAAAGACAGGTGCATCAAACCCTAAACTTGGTTCAACAAAATGAGAAAACAACAAATCCATATAAGCCAAACGGTCGTCGCCCAAGTCGAGATTTAACCCAACACGATTTGCTGTGTCTTTAAGTTGCTTCAAAGTCGCTTGCAACGGGTTAATATCTAAACGGTCCTGAAAAGCATGCTTATAACTTAAAATAAATGGACGAACTTCGCCAAAACGATGCTGCAAACAGGTTTGTAATAAATCGGCTGTTTCATGCATTAACGCTTTTAAGTCCAGACCCGGACGGTACCATTCAAGCATGGTAAATTCACTGTTGTGTTTACGCCCGTGTTCATCATCTCGAAAAACCTTACAGATTTGATAAATCGGCCCACTACCGCTCGCCAATAAACGCTTCATGGCAAACTCTGGTGAAGTCTGTAAATATTGTGTTTGCAATTTGCCGTTAATATGACGCAAAGCCTGAACCGAGGCTAAATGTACGTCAGTCACACCTGCTTGTGAAACTACGGGTGTTTCAACTTCCATGACGCCACGTTCTGCAAAGAACTGACGAATTTGGGTATAAAGCTTAGCACGAGCCTTTAAAGCATCAATTGAACAAGTAGGTTGATAACTTAAACTCATGCCTGTGGTCCCTCGTGAGCTGCCCATTCACGGCGCAGCGGATAATTCTTACGTAATAAATCAAATGCTTTTTGCTCTACTTTGCCATCTTTAATACAAGCACGGATGTTGGCATCATCTTGAGCAATATCATAAATTTGAGATAGTTTTTGCTTTAACACTGCTTTTAAATCATGTCCTGAAAAATAGTCTTCACATGCAGGCAACTGGGTTTCGAAACGCTTATTGATATCAAAGCCAAATTTTTGACAAAACGCCTCATAAATCATTTGAGTACCACGAGCTTTTCCTTCCAAGCTATAACCTGCAATATGCGGTGTCGCCAAAGCCAACATATTTAAAAGCTCTTCAGATATCACTGGCTCATGCTCAAATACATCGAGCACCACTTTACGCTGGGTACGTTGAATGTCTTCGATTAAAGCGGCTTCTTTTACGACCGGACCGCGTGCACTATTAATCAAAATTGTGTTCGGTTGAAGCGCTGCAAAAGCTTTTTCGTCAAACAGATGATATGTCGCATGTTCGCCTTTTTTGGTCAGCGGCACGTGAATTGAAACTGCATTAGCTTGTTGCAACAAGGCTTGAAAGCTTACATTTTCAATTGAATCTAACTGTACATAGGGGTCGAAGCCAATCACTTTCCAACCAAGCAACTGAGCCATATAGGCCAAGCGCTTACCCACGTTGCCAAGCCCCACAATGCCTAGCGTAAATTTTTCTTGTTGTTCTAAAAGGCTAGCATCTAAATGCAGTAAAGCTGTAATCACATATTCAGCAACCGCCTGTGCATTACAACCTGCGGCATTGGCCCATGTAATGCCATGCTTTTCTAAAGCTTGAATATCTAAATGATCGGTCCCGATTGTGGCACTACCCACATATTTTAGGGCGGTATTTTGAATTAAACTTTCATTTACTGCGGTGACTGAACGGACCAATAAAGCTTCAGCATCTTGTACGTCTGTATGCGTTAAGGTGCGCCCTGCTTTATGTTGAATATCGCCAAACTCTGAAAAAAAGTAATCGGTAAACGCCAAATTTTCATCTGCGACGATTTTCATGGTCTGCAACCCATAGCTTATAAAAACGTTATTATCCTTTGAGTTGTGGCAAAGTACAATGTTAAGGGTATTAAATTAGTACAGGGTTTCAAGACTCAGTTCACTTACAAACCACCGCCAAAATAAAAGTAAGCCATCACGGCAAGTGTGAGCCAAATTAAAATAATAAGTACGGCAACCAAATAGTTTTTTGGCCGCTTTTCATGTTCATCTAGCCATTCTTTAGCTTGTTGTTCAGCATCAAAAATGACTTGCTGAGGCGTAAAACGAACTGCTAACCAAATGAGTATGGGTAAAATAACCGCGTCATCAATAAAGCCCAAAATAGGAATAAAGTCTGGAATTAAGTCAATTGGACTAAACGCATAAGCCACCGCTACCACAGCAATAATTTTGGGTAACCACGGCATTTGAGGATGCCTTGAGGCAAACCAAAGCATAATAATTTGTTTTTTTAGACGTTTTGCCCATTCTTTTATTGATTGTACCCAAGACATTTGGACAGACTCTGAACCTTTAGAATTTTATAATAATCTATAAAAACTAACCTTAGCTTAAAAGTGAAAGGAATATCGAATGAACCCAGCCCTAATTCCTTCACATTAAAAGATATATTTTATATTTCCGTATATAAAACAAATCCATCGCCCCTACAAAAGCTTGCCAAAGTCAGGCCCGATTGCTTGGCTAACTGAATGGCCATACTGGTAGGCGCTGAAATTGAAGCAAGCAAGCTAATATTGAGCTGAGCACATTTTCGTATCAGTTCATAACTTGCCCGACTGGTCATCACCACAAAACCTAAACTGGTGTCGTAATTTTCTTGCGCTAAATAACCGAGCAATTTGTCTAAGGCATTATGGCGGCCCACATCTTCAAATAAAGCCACGATTTGACCGTCAACTACCCACGCTGCGGCATGCGCCCCACCCGTTAAAGCAGTAATTTCTTGTTGAGTTTTTAAATGGGAAATAGCACTCGGAATTTGCTCAAGCCATATTTTTGATGCATGCGTTGTAATTTTTGGCACGTCTAACTGAAACTGCTCTAAGCTTTCAATTCCACATAAACCGCAGCCTGTACGGCCTACCATCATACGGCGATGTTCCTTTAGGGCGGCAAATGCTCTCGATGAAATGGTCATTTCCACCGTAATGCCTAGTTCATTTTGATGCACATCAAGGGTATATAGCTCTTTTAAGCTGGTTAAAATTCCTTCCGAGAGACTAAAACCTTTAGCAAATAAATCGACATCGGTCGGTGTCGCCATCATCACCGCATGCGAAATACCGTTATATACCAAGGCAATTGGGTACTCTTGCACAATATGATCTAAGACATTTTCAGATTCGGTTTTGTTAAACCGCTGTACTGGCAATGTTTCAACCCCATAAGCATGTGGTGTCAAAATTATTTCCTTTACTTCAAAATGGCGCTTGTTTAGAGCGCCTTTTGCTTAAATTTCATTTTAAAAAATCAGATTCACTTAAAGACTGCTGACTTTCTTATTGGCATCTTCAGGGTCAACGGCTGTTGCCAAGTTAAAATGCTCTGGTGCATTTCCGGGATGTAAAATCACAGGAACACTTTTAGAAGCCGGAATCTTGGCATATTTATCATGACTACTTAAGGCCACCAAAGGATTGGTTTCCGGATAGTAAGCCGCTAAGCTGCCGCGTGGAATGTTGTACGGCACAATACGGAAGCTGTGCACAATGCGCTTCACACCATCCGAGAAAACACTTTCAATATCAACCCACTGATTTGCTTCAAAGCCTGCTTCATCAATATCGGCTTGGTTCATAAACAACACACGGCGCTGACCAAACACCCCACGGTAACGGTCATCCAGACCATATAAAGTGGTGTTGTATTGGTCGTGAGATCGGGTGGTCATTAAGGTATAAACCTTACTTTCGGTATATGCGGCAGCGTACTGATTTTCTTTATCCGCATAGACTTCTTCAAGTGGCGTAATCAGAAATTGCGCTTTACCACTCTTTGTATTCCAGATGTGCTGATTAGCTGGATGTTCTAAATGGAAACCGCCGGGTTTATAAACGCGTAAATTAAAGTCATGAAATTCATCAAACACATCGGCAATTGAGTCACGAATGCGGTCATAGCTTTCAATGTACCATTTCCATTTAATCTGACTCTCTGGCAGCACGGCCTCAGCCATTCTTGCCACAATATCGGGTTCAGACAAAATATTTTTAGAAATTGGAGTATTACGCCCTGCCGACAAGTGAACATTACTCATTGAGTCTTCAACTGTAATGGCTTGTGGGCCATGAAGCTGCTCATCAATTTCGGTACGGCTTAAACATGGCAAAATAAGCGCATCTTTACCACACACCAAGTGGCTACGATTTAACTTGGTTGCCACATGTACGGTTAAATTACATTTTCTAAGCGCTTCTTGTGTATAAGCGGTGTCAGGTGTTGCAACGGCAAAGTTTCCACCCAAACCAATAAAGACTTTGATATCACCTTCGGCCATGGCTTTAATGGTTTCAACCACACCATATCCATTTTTTCTTGGTGATTTAATACCGAACACACGGTCAATATTGTCGAGAAGTTTCGGGCTTGGGAGTTCATTAATGCCCATAGTGCGGTCGCCTTGCACGTTACTGTGCCCACGAACCGGACAAAGCCCTGCACCCGGTCTGCCAATTTGACCACGCGCCAACAATAAATTTGCCAGCATATGTACGTTAGCAGTTCCGTGACGATGCTGGGTAATCCCCATACCCCAACAGAAAATTGAACGCTCTGACTCTAAAAAGAGTTTAGCCAGTTTTTCCAAATGTTCAGGCGACAGACCTGAGTGCTTATAAAGATCTGCCCACTCCGTTCTTTCTACCTCAGCAATCATTTCGTCGAAACCAACAGTATTGACTGCAATAAAGTTTCGGTCAAAAACGCTTGGTTTGCCTGAGGTAAGCGCCTTTTTATCCCACTCATGTAAGTGCTTTAAAATACCCAACATCAGTGCATAGTCGCCGCCAATTTTAGGCTGGAAATAATAGCGGCTAATTGGTGTACTGCCATTGGTCATCATTTCAAGCGGTGCTTGCGGATCTTGGAAACGTTCGAGACCTCGCTCTTTAATAGGGTTAATCGCAATAATGTTGCCGCCGCGTTTAGACACTTCACGCAAAGTACCTAACATACGTGGATGGTTGGTTCCCGGGTTGTGCCCAAAACTAAAAATGGCGTCGGCTAAATCAAAATCTTCTAGGGTGACTGTGCCCTTTCCTAAACCAATCGAGTCGAGCAAACCAACACTTGTGGTTTCATGGCACATGTTTGAGCAGTCGGGAAAGTTATTTGTACCAAAGCTTCGTACAAACAATTGATATAAAAATGCAGCTTCGTTACTGGCACGGCCAGAGGTATAAAATGCCGCTTGGTCTGGATGGTCTAGCGCATGTAAATGTTGAGCGATGAGCTTAAAGGCATCGTCCCATGAAATAGGCACATATTTATCGGTTGCAGCATCATAACGAACTGGGTCTGTTAAGCGGCCTAGGTCTTCTAGAAAAAAGTCACTTTGTTCTGATAGCCAACTAACGGTATGACCTGCAAAATATTCAGGAGTGACGGTTTTACTAGTCGCTTCAAAGGCAACCGCCTTTGCACCATTTTCACAGAAGTTAAATGCGTGAGCATCTTTCTTTTCTGGCCATGCACAGCCGGGACAGTCAAAACCTGTAGGCTGGTTAATGTTGAGTAAGGTAATTGAACCTTTACCTAAAATATCTTGTCGCTTTAAGTTTCGAGCAACACTGAGCAGTGCGCCCCACCCGCCAGCAGGATGAGTATATGGCTCAATTCGCGCAAAACCGTTATTTTCCTGTATGTGCTTTTGTTCTTCTGAATTATCCACTTTTTCATCCTCTTATCTTTTTTACACTCAACAGGCTCAGTGAAATCACAATTTAATTATGGTTTTATCAAAGCTACCCGCTGTTTACCGATGAGTAGAGTCCACTTTTTATATTATTGCCACTATGCTAAAAGCCGGCTCAACCGTTCTTATAATATGTGCCATATTCTTTACAATTACAATAATTCAAGCCAACCACGTTATTTGCATAAAAATACATAAAACAATGATTTAAACAGATATTAATTCTATCTTTTACAGATAAAAACATTATTGGGTTTCATTTTTAACAGACTGAAAGCTTTTTAAAATTGACACTTACACGACTTTATCTATGTTTTTTTCGCATTAAGCAGTATAAAACAATTAAAAATTTATCTGCATTAGAGCATTTATGAAGGTTGTGATCGCCCCTGATTCATTTAAAGATAGCTTATCGGCTTTAAAGGTAGCTCAAGCCATTGCCCAAGGGTGGCAAGAGGTATTTCCTCATGCAGAAACGATTTTGTGCCCAATGGCCGATGGCGGCGAAGGAACCATTGAAGCTGTTTTAGAAGTCTGCGATGGTCAATGGCGTGAAAAAACTGTAGTCGGGCCATTAGGTCAGCCTGTTCAGGCCAAATGGGGATGGTTAGAAAAACAAAAAATTGCCATGATTGAAATGGCTCAAGCGAGTGGCATACAGTTAGTTCCACCGTCTGAACGTGATGCCTGCCACAGCACAACGTTTGGCACAGGCCAGCTTATTTTGAATGCCTTAGACGCGGGTGCAAAAGATATTATTTTAACTGTGGGCGGTAGTGCGACCAATGATGGCGGCACAGGCTTACTTAGTGCTTTAGGTGCAGTTTTACTCGATGCTAACCAAAAGGTTTTACCCGCGGGCAGTCTTGCCCTTAGCCACCTATCCAAAATTGATTTAACACATTTCGACTCACGTATTCAGCACACACGGTTTTTATTGGCTGCCGATGTAACCAATCCACTTTGCGGTCCAAACGGCGCATCACATATTTTTGGCCCACAAAAAGGGGCCTCTCCTGCTCAAGTCCAGTTACTCGATGCAGCCCTTGCCCATTTTGCCGATGTCTCTGCTGAGCTTTTAGGTTTCGACAAACGAGATGAAGCGGGTTCTGGGGCTGCTGGTGGTTTGGGCTTTGCCGCCAAAAGTTATTTAAATGCAGACTTTAAAGCTGGAGTTAAAGTTGTGGCTGAACTGAATCAGCTTGAGCATAAAATCTCTAACGCAGATTGGGTAATTACGGGTGAAGGTAAATTTGACCAACAAACCTTAAGCGGTAAAACCGTTTTTGGGGTAAGCCAAATTGCCAAAGCCCACAATGTTCCGGTCATTGTGATTGCAGGGACTTTAGGTGAAGACTACCAAGCACTTTATGAGCACGGTGTAAGCGCTGCTTTTTCACTAGCCAATGGTCCCATTACCCTAGAACACGCCTGCGAACATGCAGCAGAACTCATTTATGAGCGAACAGTCGATATAGCGAGATTAATTCAGTTTAGCCAAACCAGCTTAAATGATAAAAAAGCCTAATCGGCTAATTTTAAAAGACTCTCTCTACAGCTCTCCAAGATTTCATCGCTAAGGTTTGATTGGTCTGGGCATGCACGTGACAATGCAATTGCCCCTACTGACTGAGCAAGAATATTAATAGCTTGCTTTCTCAGCTCTTCTGTTTCTAAAGAAACTTGTTTTGCGCGTTCATTCATAATGAACTCAATAAGCTGCTCAATGCCCTCTTCAAACTCGACTTTTACTTCGTCGGGCTGTCTTGCGGCATCACAAGATAGCACTGTTAAGGTACAGCCCTGATCACGGTTGTCCCGATGTGTACGAGACACATACATTTGAATAAATTGGGTTAAGTTTAAACCTTCTATTCTTTTTAAAACCTGCTCAAGACCATGTTTGGCAGTAATAGTAACAAGGTCTGTTTTCGAGCTGAAATGTTTATAAAACCCACCATGAGTAAAGCCTGCGCTAGACATTAATTCGGCAATGCCCACCCCGTCGTAGCCTTTACTACGGAACAGTTGAGTCGCTTTTTCAACAATTTTATCTCGGTTTTCTTTTACCTGAGTTTTACTGACTTTCATGTTGGTGCGCTCACTTTTATTTACCCTACTCGTCATCATTATACATTGATTATGATTGACATCAAAACCTACATATTTTAGATTATGATCATCATCTAAAAATTAAAGCGTGGAGACATCACATGTCAGCTCAATCAAAAGTACTTATTACAGGGGCTTCGTCAGGAATTGGTTCTGTTTATGCAGATCGATTTGCTCAACGTGGCTATCACTTAATCTTGGTGGCACGAGACACCAACCGTTTAGATAAAATTTCAAAAGATCTTCAAGAAAAATACGGCGTACAGGTCGAGTTTATTCAAGCCGATTTATCAAATGATCAAGACATTCGCAAAATTGAAGATGTACTCAAACACGATGCTGATATTGAAATTTTGGTAAATAATGCTGGGATTGCCCTGAACGGAAACTTTTTAACTCAAGATCGTAATGAGATTGAAAAACTTTTGACTTTAAATATGACTGCGGTGGTGCGGTTGTCTCATGCAATGTCGCAATCCCTTATACGTAAAGGTAAAGGCGCCATTATTAATTTAGGCTCTGTGCTTGGCTTAGCACCTGAATTTGGTTCTACCATTTATGGCGCAAGTAAATCTTTCATCCAATTTTTTAGCCAAGGCTTACATTTAGAGCTAAAAGATCATGGGGTACACGTTCAAGCGGTATTGCCTTCTGCCACTAAAACCGAAATTTGGGAACGTTCAGGTATAGATTTAAGCCAAGTTCCGCCATTAATGGATGTCAATGATTTGGTCGATGCAGCCCTGATTGGTTTTGATCGTAAAGAAACAATTACAATTCCTGTGCTGAAAGATGAAAATCAATGGAATAATTTTGAAAAATCGCGTATGACATTATTACCAAACTTCTCTTCGGCTGAAGTAGCCCAACGTTATAAAAACTAACGACTACGGCTACCCAACTCTCAAGTAGGAAAATCTTATGAATGTTATTGATGCTCTCCGCAAACGCCGTGCAGTTAAACGCTTCGACCCTGCTTTTCAACTCTCTGAAAATGACAAGAAGCAGTTATTGCAAGAAGTTTTAGCAAATGCACCAAGCGCTTTTAACTTGCAGCATTGGCGTCCGGTCATTGTTGAAGATGCAGAGTTAAGACAAAAAATTCGCGCGATTGCTTGGGACCAACCACAAGTAACAGAGTCATCATTACTGATTGTGTTATGTGCCAAAGTAAATACATGGGAAGTTGACGCTAAACGTGTATGGGATGGAGCTTCTCCAGAAGTTCAAGATATTATGGTTGGTGCAATCGACCAGTATTACCGTGACCGCCCACAAACCCAACGTGACGAAGTGATGCGTAGTGCGGGTATCTTTGCTCAAACCCTTATGTTACTTGCTCAAGAGCATGGTTTAGATAGCTGTCCAATGGATGGTTTTGACTTTGATGCAATGGCAAAGCTCATTAACTTACCTGAAGATCACGTGGTGTGTTTAATGATTGCGGTTGGTAAATCTGCTTCAGAACCTTATCCACGTGTGGGCAAACTCCCTTACGATGATGTCATTATTCAAAATACATTCTAAGTTGTAATTGAAATTTTAGGCTTTCATTCTATTTTTAGTTTTATGATAAATAGATGGAAGCCTTTAATTTGGCATACATTTAGGCGCTAAAAATCATAAATTGGCGAATGGAAATTAAGCGACCTTATTTCTATCATCTTCTATGTATGACATCGTAATATTAATTAAGCAGTCCACTAACTCTTCAAAAGTAAAACCCATATTTTCAGAAGTAAAAAAGTTCATTGTTAAAGCAATACTTGAATGAATTAAAATATAAACCATCATTTTTAAATTTTTTATTTTTAATACTTCAGGATGCTTCATGGCATATTCAATGGCCAAGACATTGATCGCTTTTACGGCTTTTACATGACTTGCCTCAGTACTATATTTAGAAGAAACACTGAGCCAATAAAAATATTTATTATTATCTTTCGCCAAAAACTCACCAATTTTTAAAAAAATTGTTCTGATTGCTTCAGGGATCTCTAAATCTAAAATTTCAGGAATCACGCCATAAATAACTTTTGAGATTTCTGCAATAAAGTGCTGCTGCATCTCAACAAAAAGTGCTTCTTTATTTTTAAAGTACTCATAAAAACTCCCCGATCCTACGCCTGCTATCTCACACACTTTAAGTACTGTTGTATGGTCCAAGCCGTTTTTCATAACAGATATAAATCCGGCACTAACTATAGATTCAAAGGTGTTTATTGCTCTATTTTGTTTTGGTTTTCTTATAGTTACCATAATGATTTATCCTTCTAATAATCCGTCTTTTTTCTGTATAAATTCATTGATAAATTCTAGTATAAATCAAAATTTGATCAATTATTTTATAAAGATGAGTTTAAAAAAATGAATACAGCTCTAAAATCGGATCAAAAAATTTTTCGTCGTAATGTTGAACTGACTTACGATCATCATAAAAGTTACTCTTTTTATTATGAGGAAAATCCTGTTGTTACTTCCTTGTTCGTTGTACTTTCAGCGATGTTTCCCGCTGGTGAAATGTTTTTTATAGAAAGCATTAGAAACGTTCGCAATCAAATTAAGGATGAAAAACTTTTAGAAGATATAAAAGCCTTTATTGCTCAAGAAGCTTTCCATAGCCGCGAACATAAAACGCTAAACAATCACCTCATCCATTCGAACTATCCTGAAGTTGTCGAAATTGAGGCCAAAACCAAAGCACGCTTGGATAAATTACGTCAACTTTCAGCAGTCGAACAAGTCGCTGCTACAGTCGTGATGGAACACTATACCGCCACACTTGCCCGTCTATTACTCACAGACTCGTTAATTAAAGCAAAAACCACGCAAGAGAGCAGAAATCTGTGGGAGTGGCATGCCCTCGAAGAGCTTGAGCATAAATCGGTCGCGTTTGATGTACTAAATGCGATAGGAGGAAATTCTAGCAGAAACAGAAAAGTAGCTTTAGCTAGAGTTGCAAAACTCATCACGCCTATTATTTTTAAATATTGGATAAAAATCTTAAAAAGAAAAGATATTAACTTCACTTTGAAACAGTTGAAGGATGGTATTTACTTAGGTTTTGGTGGAATCAATCGGGTCGGAATTTTGTCTAAAGCATTTGTAGATATGCTGGATGTTAGAGCAGAAAATTTTGACCCGTTAAACATGCAAACAGAACAATTAGAAGCCGAATTCCGAGAAAAACTATTTGGCCAAGCAGGCTTTCTTAGAGACTACCTCAGCTAAAAAAACTAATCTATAAAAGCCCTCATCAGCGGGCTTTTATAGAAATAACTCTTTTAATTTTTATGCATTTTGATTGACCTTAACTTTCTATTTTGAATCGGCCCAGATCACTTAGACCAAGAAAATAATCTAGTAATCTCTCCCTTTCATCTACCCCACCAGAGCTTAAAAGCTGAATAATTATGCCTTCCACCATATATAAAAATAGTTTGGCATCGGTAAAAGAGACATCGGGTTTAAGCAATCTAAGTTGGCTATAAATTTCATTGATCAACCATGTTCTATAGCGTACCGCGGTTTGATAAGCGTTGGGATAGCTATTTTTAACCTCAAAAATGGCTTTAAATAATAAGTAATACGGCCCTTCTACATCGGTATGTAAGTAATAAAGTTTTTTGAGTTTATCTATTGCGGAGGTACTTAAGTCATATTCGACCATTGCGACTACTTGTTCTTGGAGCTTTTCTTTTTGCACCATCAGACAGATTTCAATAAGCCTTTCTTTAGAGTGAAAATAATTATAAAAAGTCGCTTTTGTAATCTCTGATTCTTTCACTATTCTGTCGACCCCAATCAGATGAAATCCACGGTGGTGAAACAGATCAATTGCTTTATTTACAACATATAAGGCACGTGTTGGGAGAACTACATTTCGCATAATTTTACCGTTATAAATTCTTGTTGTTTGTAAATGAGATACTTTTTTGGGAGAAAAAAAGGCACAGCAAAGCCTATAAAGACTGTGCTTGGCACATCTCAAGTTTTATTGTTGCTAAGTTTTTGGTTGTGACGATTTAAAGCCTGAAAGCGCTAATGGCCCTCAAACTGCTTTAAAGCTTATGTGGTGTCGTTATAGCTTTTGGCAAAGCTTGCCAAGAAATAATGGATGTGCAAAGCCAACTCCTTTTTATTGGGAGTTCTGCCAGACATGAATAGGAATTATGGTGGCAGAACGAAAGAGGGTTGACAGACTGGTCAAACGAGGCCAGCACACCCAAAGGTGTCCCCCTCCCGTTCCGCCGCAGAGGGGGCACGAGGGTGTACACACTAAAAGTATAAAACCTTTAATGCTCGTTTGAATCAGCCTGTCAAAGCCGGCTGGCAATGTGGCCAGCAGGCAAAGAATAGTGCTCAACCCTTTTGCAGTCAAGCACACAAAATGACATTTGTTTTAAATTAGATCATTAAAAAGTAAGGATAAATAATGGGTGAGTTATTGTTAAATGGGGGTTTATAAAATCAAAATATCACTGTTTGGGATTTTTATCTTCCACTAACATTATATACAAAGAATATGTTATTTTAATTTTCAATATCAATTAGTTGTTTTGCTAGAGCTTATTTATGCATTCATACAAATTAAAATTTATTTTATTACTAATGTCTTCTCTATTTATTACTTCATTCAGCCATGCTGGGGAATATCAGGATAAATTAGTTCAGTGTTTAAAAAGTTCAGTTACCGAACAAGACCGTAAGGATATGGTGCAATGGATGTTTTTTGGTTTTGCTGCAAAACAAGATTTAGCAAACTACGCAAAAATATCAGCCGCAGATTTAGAACGTGTAGACCGCAGGGTTGCGAATATTTTTGATAAAATCATGACGCAAAGTTGTACTCAAGCAGTTAATGCAGTTGTAGAAAATGAAGGAACTAATGCGCTAACACAATCATTTGAGTATTTAGGACGTTATGCAACGGAATCCATGATGAATGATCCAAAAGTCGTACAAAGATTACAAAACTTTAGTAAGTATCAGGATCAAGAAAAATATAGAAAGGCGTTTCAAAAGCCTTCCCATTAATCTGATTGAGATTTAAAAGTAGTAATAGACCAAAGGTCTATTTAACATAATGGGTACCCCATAGAATATGACAATAAAATCCCTTTATAATTAATTATTTGGGATGATCTTCTAACATATTTCCACAAAGTGGCTAAAAGTTGGAAGCATAATTCTAAGAGAGCACATCAATACTGCAAAGAACATGAGCAAAAATAAAAAATGGGAGCTGAGTGCTCCCATTTTTTATCCGTATAAGGTGTATTACTTTGATTTTATAGAAATTTAATAAGTAAATATTCTTATTTATCTCTGAATTTCTCTATAAGCCACATAGTTATATATTCTAATCTAGACATGAATGGAAAATTCTCATTATGAACTTTATGAAAATTATAATTATTCTAATACAATGTACTGCTATATTCGGATGCACAGACTCATCGAAAACAGCATCTCAACATTTATCTGAAAAATCTAATGTCAAATATTATAAAGACACTTCTAAACAAGGGGATTTAGTTGTTTGGGGTATTTCATCAAATTTAATTTTAAAAACAGTTGTAGGTGATAAAACAAATATTGCAAAAGGTACTATTTTAAAGAGCCCTTTTCTTGGTCAGTTTCCTATTAACTTTATTCCTAAAATAAAAAATCTAAGTAAAAATGATACCATCGAAAATGTTGCAGACCCTGAAAATCCTATGCAATTTAACTTACTTTTGAATAATACTAAAAATATAGAAATTAATAATTTCTATGATACAAGTCATCAAAACCAAGTAAAAGTAATAGTAGAAAATTTTAGTACTGCTGATCCAATATATTTAAGATATAAAAAAACACCACGAGAGTGGATAAATTATTTTACTTCTCAAGAAGTTATTAAAGATGAAGATTTATTCAAAAAATTTGAATTAGAATGTTACTCACTTAAGAATTTGAAAGCTCATATTTCTCGTTTTTATCATTGTATAGGAAATGCATCAGACTCCTATCATTCTGAATTTTTAATGACAATTGCTAAACAACATGATGGAAATAATCAAATTGTAGTGACTACAGAAGTTGAAACACCTCTATATCCAAATATAAGTATAAAATGGACAATGCCTTACGAATCATTAAAAGATTGGAAAAAGGTAGATAAAAATATCTGGCGTTTATTAAAGGCTTGGAATGTGCATAAATGAACTGACTCCCAATATTTAACCTAATTTTTGATCAATTTAATATTATGGGCATTATCTAAATTATAAAAAAAGCCCCTGTTCTACAGAGGCTTTTTTCAATTCAACAACTTATTATTTATAAAACCAAGGTTTCTTTGGTGCAGTCCCAGTATATGCAGGATTAACCTTAATTGGTCCCTGACCTTTTTCGCATTGTTGAACACCCCACTCACTCGGGCGAAAACGTGCATTAGCTCCATCAGGCTCAGGTTTACCAAACTCTTTTTGAATATCATAATCAATGAGTGGAATTTCAAGTAGCACGATGTCTCCACGAGAACAAGCGATGGTAGGACGTTTCGTATCGTAAACCCATTTACCATAGCCATCGGCCTCATTAGGATCAAAGCGCATAACTGGACCTACATGCTGATCCCATGCCAATTCCATTCGAGGAGGCTCCATCGCAGTTACCCACATTCCTGCAACCTGTACAGGATGAGGAAAACGTACAGCCTCTAATCCACATAAGCTAAAGGGTACTTGTGGCTCGCCGTTGTCAAAAGCATCGTAACGACTAATTAAACTCCCTTTGGGAATCAACAGTTCGCCATATTGTGCATCTTGAGATAAAACGAAATGACTGCGACGTTCCTTGTAATGCTGCTTAAGTGCGAACTCATACTCTACCGATGCAGCCATATAAAATAAATAACCTGCCCACAGGTCACATATTAATGCCACTAGCGTAATGAATAATGTTTTTTGAGAGAAAAACCTCACAGGCTTTTGAGCCTTATTTCGCCAAAAGAATAGTGCTTTCACTAATAAACCTAGCGTTAGTACAACATCAATCAATGGAGTAATAAACAACAAAAAAATTGCAAAAACCGAGAATGTCTGTACAGGTATCATAATTGTTAAATCTTTAATTTCATTTTTTCAAAGGATGGGTCGCCAAGAAAATTGTATATAAGAGTATTAAAAACAAGCCTTATGATGCACAGACACTATTTTATAGCCTTAGCATTTTCACACACTAAATTAAGCATAGCTAAATCATTATCACCCGTGGCTTTCATTACTTCACTCTTTTTATCGCTCTTGTACTTAAGTTCACCATTATTTTTATCACCAATCATAAAGTCTAAAATCTGTATCGTCTTATGTGAACAGTCAAAAGCCATATGGAATTGTGCGATATTATCTTTATCAAAATCACCTGTATAAAATTTTGTTTCAGGTACGCCAACTAGTTTTCTGGTAGCAGTAATTTTAAATTTACTTTTACTTGGTAAATAAAATTCGATTGAATCTAATTCAAAAGCATAAGCGATATCTTCTTGTTGATAATAAACTTCTTCTGCTTGAATACTATTTGAAAAAGCTGCACAGGTAGCGAAAATTAGGCTAAAAATTGTTTTTTTCATTTACTAAAACTCATACATAATTTTTTGTTGCCTGATTTTATATAAATGAAAGGTCTATTAATATAAAAAACATTTGTTATTAAGTAATATATACAGTTAATATATCCTTTGAATAAAAGTATCCCCCTTCTCAAAGAGGTTTATATGTTGGAGATAGTAATCATCTGATAATCACTCTCAATTTCTATTATTGAGTTGATTATCAATGTCGCAATTTTTCTGTGGTCATATTTCTGATCACCTCTATTTGCACGTTTGATTATTATCAAGGCTCCAACATGAATCTTTCAAAGTTCGAACAGCGAACTCTCCATGTCCTTGTTAAAGGCGGACATATTAAATACCAACGTGACGCATCAGGCACAGTCTATTTCGTTGAATGCTATACACGAGAAGGTTTCGTGTTATCTGATTGTTCCTTAGATGTATTTAAAAAGCTAAAAGCAAAACGTTTAATCAAGTCTAAAAATAGCCAACCTTATCAAATTACATTGTTAGGACTCCAGACTGTCCGCCCTCAACTAGACAATCGTTGATATAAGTTGCTATTTATTAAGAGAAAGAAAATATGAATATTATAATTCGAGATGAACAACCCGAAGATATTAAAAATATCGAAGCGTTGACGAAAGCCGCATTCTTAAATGAAGAGCATTCTAGCCACACTGAACAATTCATTGTGAATAGCCTTCGGAAACATAAGCAACTTACGATTTCTTTGGTTGCTATAGAAGATGACTTAATTATAGGTCATGTGGCTATTTCACCAGTTACAATCACGTCAGATGAAACTGGTTGGTATGGCCTAGGCCCTATTTCTGTATGTCCAAAGAAACAAGGAATTGGCATTGGTTCTCTTTTAATGAATGCAGCTCTTCAAAAGTTAAAAGAATTAGGCGGAAAAGGTTGCGTTCTATTAGGTGATCCAAATTATTACAGACGATTTGGTTTTAAATCTTACCCTGATTTAAATTTACCTGATGTACCTAATGAATACTTTCAAGCTCTAAGTTTCAGCAATCATATTCCCTCAGGTGAAGTTACTTACCATGATGCTTTTACGGCAACTAAATAAATAAGTTCGCTTACCACACATAGTAAAAAGCCTCTATTTATAGAGGCTTTGTATTACTTTAACATCGTAAAGTTATATAAAACATTAAAAAACAAATAATTATTCATTTTTATAAATTCATACATTAGCTTTAAATTAACTCTAACTTCTAGAATTAACCATATTTCAGTCTTCACACTCAACTTTTTTATGCATCAATAAAAAAGCTAAACTTTTATCAACCAAATTCCTCGATGGAACCTCTTTTCTACTATCCATAGTTAAATTTATAGATGTTTTCATAAGGAAGTTCCCAAGTGAAAGGCATAGTAGAACCAAGGCTATATAAATAAAATTATTCTTAATTTTTATAAAATATACAATTAGAAAAATGATTAAAAAAATAATTAATAAATTAATTATAGAGTTATTGATAAAAATTGAATAATTATTAATTTCGTTAAATTCTACTAACCAAACTTTAAAAAATTTAAAAGATGTATGCGTGCAATACAAATCTACAAATGAAATTGTGAGCAATACTACAACTGAAATGATTAGGCTAAATAAAGCTTTTTTTAACATTAGGTTTCTGCTCTTATTCCAATACCAAAAGTTTGTGTTTCATCTTTATTCTCTGCTGACATAAATTTAAATCCTCCGTCATACCATAAAAACACTGAATCGCTACCATCTACAGCGCAGGCATTTGTACAACCATGTTTAATAAAAGTATCTCTAAAGGTATCAAAAGAAACTGATCCTACACCGTGCTCTTGAGCAATCACCACAATATCAGCAGTAGGTGTAAATCCTATTCCCCCTCGCCCTGTTCTATTGTCTAAACGTGAAAGCGCAGCATATCTATTATTATTTCTTTGAGTCAAAAAAGGTTTATGAGCAGGTAGAGGCTCCCCTGTTAACTTCGCATTTGGTAATTCTTTACTATATAAATTACCGTCACCATATTTTAACCCTTTGAATACCAAAGGGCATAATCCACCAATACCCGTATAATAACCCCGATTTTTTGTTAAATCCCCTTGTCCCATAAACCATGTATAATCTAGTTTCTGAGCAATATAAAACATATTAGGCGCACTATGACCATGTAAAGCCCCAGTACCTAATAATGCAAAACCTTCATTTAATGTATCAGCACTTGGAACTGGGTCGTGTCCAACAAATGCATCCGCTTTTCCTGAATCTGTTAAACCATACCAACAACCATTTATACACACCGTTAATTTTGCTTTTGATTGTGCTCTTTGCACAGTTGCACTAAAAAGTTCTTCACCATCGCGGACAATAGGAGTTAAGCGAGATTTTCCTGTAATTTTAATAATATGAAGGTCATTTTCCTTTTTATATTCTACTGGAGACATCGTTATTCCTCATTTAAAAATCTACTTTCAAATTTAATCTTTTACTCAATAAATACTTCTGACTTTCATAATCCCAATCCAATTGGTCAATATAATCCAAAATAAGGCTATACCTAAAAACACCTTGCATAACAATAACATCAGATTTATTTTCACTTGAAAATTGTTTCTTATGCTCACGTAAAGCTTCATTCAATATTTCAACTTGTTCAGAAATTGAATCAATTCCTTCTTTATTTGTATGAAATTGTCTTAAATTTTTTTCTAAATTCAATGATTCCCCATTAATTTCAATACTTTTGACTTGGGGTATATTTTTAGGAGGAATAAAGTAAGCCACTCCATTTTCACTAATCCATACTTCCTTTAATGGAGTTCCATTAATCACCAATTTATCTGTTGAATTTATTTTTTTCCCATCTAATCTCTCTATCCGAGCAAGAACTCCCGTTATAGGAAAGTGTATATTTGGTGTAATTTTAGCTTTAGGAGTTATCTGATCTGATGGTAATAAATGCTGTATATGAGTACTCTTTAAACTAGCTACAGATGGCCCAGAAAAAATATGTTGTTCTGCAAATACTTTAAATTCTTTTGGTGTTTTTATAGTAATACCATCAGAGGAAATTATAATTTGTGAACCACCCGCCATGACTATGCCATTTATATTATTATAGATAAAATCAATCTTAGCATAACTTAATTATCTTTATAAATATGACTTTTCTTATTGCTGTTCAACTAAAAGATAGTATTGTTGTTGCAATAGACAATAAATATTTAATTTTAAAATATAAAAGTTTAGATCAATATATGGAATATTTGGACTCTAAACTGTATACATGGCACAGTGGGTTTATTACTGGTGTAGGTGAGCATTATGTCATTGATAAAGCAATTCATCTTTTCATTAATAATTTTAACTCTGAAATTGAAAAGCTTCCCATATGTTTAAATATTTCAAAACAAGTTAGAGAAATGGAAATAGGATGCCATGAACAGATTCAATTATCTAAAATTCTGTATTCTAGTTATAGTAAAAATGGAGCAAAACTTTTTTCTGTAGAACCAACTGAAGAATCAGGTATCTATCAAACATCAGAATTTAGAGAAAATGATCTCATCATTTGGCTCTTTAATCCTAATATTCAAAATATTTCGGAAAATTTAAGAAATCTTTATACTAATCCACGTCCTCGTGCTTCATTTGATCGTATAGAAGATTGGGTTGATCACTATATTTCAGCTATTTCAGAAATTTACATAAAACAAAGTCGTGTGGATTCATTAATGAGCCGTAGTTTTGATATCTTTTTCCAAACAAAAGATCAATATTTTTATAAACATATTGAAAATGACCAAAGCACCATAATTGAATTAAATGAAATTTCTAATAATATTGACTTTATTTAATATAATAAGATTTATATGAAATATAAAAAAAGCCCCTGTTCTACAGAGGCTTTTTTTCAATTCAACAATTTATTATTTATGAACCCAAGGCACAGCCGGTGAACCAATCCACGCAGATTTAGCCGGAATATTTTCACCTTTCATGACCAGTGTTAATGGACCTAACACTGCATGATTGCTCACGTTTGCGTTATACAAAATAATACTGCGCGCATTGACCACTACATCATGCCCCACGTTCACTTGCCCGATTTTCATAATACGGTCTTCAAACAAGTGAGTTTGCGGCCCTGAAAAGCTATTAAACTCGGCACGGTCACCAATGCTGACACAGTCAAACTCGGTAATATCAGCCGTATCCATATAAACATCTTTACCAATACGAACCCCTAAAATACGCAAGAAGAATGGCAACATTGGTGTTCCTCTTAAGTAGTTTAAGAAGTTAGGAATCGCAACTGATTCATATAAGCTGGTAATCCCTTCACTTAACCATACAAACATGGTCCACATAGGTGCCGAACGCGGTTGATAGCGACCAATCAAAATCCACTTTAATAGCGCAACAATAAGAAAACAGCCAACGCCATAAAGCAGCCCTGCGAGCGTTAATGCAACCAGTCCTGTCTCAATATTGTAGTTATTAATCACATCAATAACGTCTAGTACGATCATATAACCCACCCCAATCGCAAGTGCGGCCGGCAATACAATACGAAGCCCTTCAATAAAACCACGCATTAAACGGCGCTTAATACTTGGTTTAAAGGTTAAATGGTCAGGATATTTTTCAGCAGCTTCACGTGCAGGTAACAGCAATGCCGGAGAACCAAACCAAGTTTGTCCGTCATACATTTCACGGTTATCTGGTGTTTTTGATTGCACGCCAATTAAAACATTGTCTGGTAACACTGTCCCATCAGCAATATAAGCACTATTTCCCACAAAACTACGGTTACCGATTTTGGTTGCTTTTAAAGACATCCAACCGCCTTTAATCTCTTCATCGCCCAGCATTACCGCATCGGCAATAAAGCTTTCTTCACCCAAAGTCAGCATTTCTGGAATGACACCAGTTGCGGTAGAAATTTCGGTATTTTTACCAACTTTTGCTCCCAGCATACGAAACCATGTAGGCGCATAAATAGTGGCAAACAAGCCATGTAAGGTTTGTAAGCTGGTTTCTAAAATTTGGGCGGCAAACCATTTACGATAATACGTGCTGCCATGAACCGCATAGGTTCCAATTTCAAGACGCGGCAATGCGATTTTACGTAGGCCTGAAGAAATCACCGCAGTAATCATCATCATCATTGCACTAGCCGGAATCGCTAAAATGAAATAGTAAAGCGCGATTTGCAAATGGTTGTTCGGGTTAATATTAAATACATTTACATCTAACCAGTCGACCAAAAGGAAGCTTGGAAAAATTGGAATAAAGAAAAGACAGGCAATAATTAATGCGCTAACGCCATAGTATCCATATTCAGCAATTTTACGTATAAACGATAGTTTAGGACGCTCTGGTAATTTAGCTTGCTCATCTATATGCCCTATTTTCTGAGCAGGTGTTCCATCCCAAATTTCGCCCTCAGGTACAACCGTGTCATATTCAATTGAAGTTAAGGCATTTACATGGGCCTGTTTTTCTAACACTGTATTTTCTTCTAATACAGCATACGAACCTACATAACTGTCTTGTTTAAGGTGAATTGAACCTAAAACCAAGTGGCCATGTTCAACTTTGGCATTTTCTAAATTCACCTGAGAACCGATACTCACGCCATCTTCAATAGTCAGTAAAGATGGCATACGAATATGTACAGAACTAATGGTAACGTCGTGGCCGATTTTTGCGCCAAGTGCTTTCAAATATAAGTTAAGTAAAGTCGAACCAGATAAAAGATAAACAGGTGAAATATTACTAATACGGTCTGCTAGCCACCAACGGAAATAGGTTAATCCCCATAATGGATAACGCCCTGCGCCAATTCCTAACATTAATAGTCGTTTTACCGTAATCGACAGTACAAAACTGCTAATAATAACACTGACATAAACCAATAAAGACAACGCAATCGCATACGGAATACTGTCGCGAGTTCCACCGGTAAAGTAGTGATAGGTAAAGAATGGCGCTAACCACTGCAAAATATTAATCGAGATTAAAACCGGAATAGTAACGAGCTGGGCAATACCACATAACCATTTATAGGTCTGATTACGAGGGTTATCTTGTCCAATTTGGCTATCAAATAAAGTAGGCTCAGGCTGCTCTAACATGAG
Source organism: Acinetobacter sp. AOR12_HL (assembly GCF_027855275.1). NCBI lineage: Bacteria > Pseudomonadati > Pseudomonadota > Gammaproteobacteria > Moraxellales > Moraxellaceae > Acinetobacter > Acinetobacter sp. AOR12_HL. The sequence continues at coordinate 450,274 of NZ_JAKTIJ010000020.1, forward strand.
TGCAGCAATCGCGCCTACTCTTCTCGCTTGATATAAGTTTTGAATGGTCAGATGGCTATATTCCGCATGCTCACGCAGATTTGAAATTAAAACAGCGGCGAGTAGTGAATGCCCGCCTAAATCATCAAAGAAATCGGAATCGAGTTTAATCGGCATGTTTGGGAACAAGCGATTCAAAATTTCAAACAAGATTTCTTCGGCTGGGTTCTGTGGCTGGTCAGATTCACTGCGATCTATCACACTCGTGAGCGGTCTTGCTTTTAAAGCTTTACGGTCAATTTTCCCAGATAATAGACGTGGAACTTCTTCAATAATCTCAAAACGATTTGGCACCATATAAGGCGGTAATCGCTGACTCAAGTTATGACGTAGTTCTTTAATTTCTATAGCTTGCTTTGCATCAATTTCTGGTGCAATAAACGCAATAAGTTGATCAATGCCGTCTTCAGGACGAAGAATAACGGCTGCCGTACCAATTCCGTCAATATCGCAAAGCGCAGCTTCGATCTCGCCAAGCTCTACACGGAAACCACGGATTTTAACTTGGTCATCGGCACGACCTAAACAGTGTACTTGACCAAACTCATCAATTTTAGCCAAATCCCCAGTACGGTAGAGTAATTCTTCCTCTACACTCATTGCCCAAGGGTTCTCAATAAACTTATCTGCGGTTAAATCAGGTCGTCCTAAATAGCCTTGTGCCACACTTGGACCAAAAATACATAACTCCCCTGTTTCACCTTGCTCGAGCAACTCTCTTTCAGAGTTAATGACCAACATACCGTAGTTTGGTAAGGGCTTGCCAATGGTGACAGGTTTGCCGCGTTCTAATAACTCAAGACTTGCAGAAACCGTGGTTTCGGTTGGTCCATAGGTGTTAAACATTTGATGATGAGGTAATGCCCAGCGGTCAACCAGTGAGTCCGGACACATTTCCCCACCTAAATTAATAATTCTTAAATTAGGTACGTCTTCAGGAAATAAGGCAAGTAACGTTGGAACAGCATGCAGTACTGTAATTTGTTCCTGCTTTAAGGTTTGGCATAACCGCTCAGGGTCACTGACAAGTGACTTCGGTGCAATCCACAACGTTGCACCTACCAAATAAGAAAGCCAAATCTCTTCAAACGACATATCAAAAGCGACTGAAAAGCCTTGATAGACTTTGTCTTGCTCTTGAATACCCAAAATACTATTTTCACTACGTAAAAAGTGACAAATATTTTTTTGAGTAATCACAATTCCTTTGGGTTTACCTGTCGAACCCGAGGTATAAATAATATAGGCAGGTTGATCTGGAGTGGTTTTCGCTAAACTTACACTTTCGCTTAGTGGTTTTTGCAGCTCAGTGTTGGTCCATTTTGTTTGCAGCACTTCAGCTAAATGTTCATACCATTCATCTGTAGTAATCATTCCTACTGCTTCGGCATCTTCAAGACATACCGCAATACGGTCCGCGGGCGTATCCATATCAAAAGGAAGCCAAGCTGCACCGCTTAAACAAATGGCCAGTTGAGCTTTTAAAAGCTCAATACCACGCGGCAGCCATAGCCCTACAATATGACCCGGCTTTACCCCTTTTAAAGCCAGATGTTGAGCCATAATTAAGGCTTGCTGATACAGCTCACCATAACTCAGCGTTTTATCTGCTTCAATTAAAGCCGTTTTATCAGGAAGAGTTTGTGCAGTATGAGTAAAAATATCGGATAAGACTTCATTCTGCAAAAATTCCGGATGATACTTTCCACGAATTACATTTTTCGTGTTCGTTACAAACTGGTTCATTTTTATACTCTCTTAATTTTCTGATTTGGCTTAAATGAAGTCATAATTTATTTTTCTGACCCATTAACGAAATCTAGATAGGCCATAAATTAATTAAGAGAACTTAAAGCAAGATTAAATTTTTTAGTTTTGCTGTTTATTCAACACAGTAAGAACCTTAGCTACTAATTTTAATTTATAAATAAAAATCAAATATTTAATATTATTATTCTAATTTTATGATTATCTTTAAGATAAAAACGTACAAAACTAATGAAGTAAAAAGCTAGAATTCACAAGATTTATATAGTTCTCATTTTAATTAAACTAATAAAAGCCATCCTGTATACAAATTCTCCATATTTTAAACTTAATTGTTTAGTTCTGAATTATTAAAAGAGTTCTTAAAAAATAAAAGAGTGTATTTAAATTTATGCATGATGGTTGATTATTAATATTATATTAAAATTGTATGCATCAATTCTTTTTAACTTATATCTTTATCTGGATTTTATAAAAACTTAACTCCATTAAGCGGATTGAGCGAGCAGTTGTTTATCTACTTTCCTCATAACTCAACCGACCCTATTTGGTGTGGTGAGTTGTGAGGGTTAAACAAAGATACTCTTGGAAGGCGAGCTAAGATCACCTGTTTCATTTAAGCATGACGAAGTATCTTTATTTATAATATTTAAAAATGGACTTAAAAAATTAAACAGTGGTGCTGGTATGAGTCAACACATAATAACCCCAAAAGAAATACCTTTAGCATTTCAAACCGCTTGGAATAAGCATGATATGCAGGCCTTTGCTGCTCTTTTTGATAAAGAGGCGACTTTCGTTAACCGTTTCGGTCACTACGTTAAAGGAGTTGATGAAATTATTGCAATGCATCAACCTATTCATGAAACCATTTATCGTGATTCAACACTAGAGAATGAGCTGATAGACCTCATACCTATGAGTGAGGATATATGTATTTCACATTTTTGGAGCCGCCTCACTGCGGGCGTAGCTCATCCTCAAGGGCCTCATCAGATTGATACTCTCATTCTTACGGTGCTCACCCAGAAGAATCATTCTTGGTACATTCAGGCGCTAGAAAATGTCACTTTAACGAACCCTCGAACGGGAGAGATCATACTTAGAAATATATAGAAGGGAGCACGATCATTTTTTAGTAATTTATATGCATAAAAAAAGCCCTTGTCATTAACAAGGGCTTTTTAAGAATTTTGGCGGAAGCGGTGTTAGTCAAATTAAACAACCAAACCACTGATAAACATACAAAAAATAATTTAATTTTAGTTTTTTACTGTTATTTTTACTACAATAAAATTTCAACCAATCATTTGTTTATATTTCATTCACCTGACACTATTCTTGCTTAGTAAGCTAATGATTGTAAATTACAAATCATCTTAAACTACCCATTCTAAGACAGTTCATGTAATTTTACCTCAATTAAGAGTTCATTCGAGAATATATTCAATTAGAAGATTTTATATTCCCCGCCCCACGTAGTGGTGAAATGCTTTCCGACATGCCATTGACTACACTAATCAAGCGTATGCATGAACAAGAACTAAAAAATGGCTTAGGCTATATTGATCCAAAACAGAATCGTATAATTACCACACATGGCTTTCGGTCTACTTTTCGTGACTGGTCTGCGGAAAAAACTAATTATGCGCGTGAAGTCTGTGAACATGTATTAGCGCACAAACTACCAGATAAAGTTGAAGCTTCTTACTTGCGTGGAGATTATCTAGATAAACGTAAAGAATTAATGGCAGATTGGGCAGAGCACTGCTCTACGCTTACAGAGTGATGTAACACATAAACCTTGTATTTCGCCTAACCAAATAATAATCTTACCCTTTATATTTATCATAGAGCCAACATGTCAATACAAACTATAAGCAGTACCATAACAAGGTTAAATAAGGAGTTAGCAGATATTACTCATCGAATGAGCTTAGAGCAGAAAAAGGGAGCTGATATAATTTCTAAAATTTTACAAATTCAAAATTCTATCGGGAAGACAACTAGCCCCTCTACATTAAAAACAAAGTTATCAGAAATTAGTAGGAAAGAACAAGAAAACGCTCGTATACAATCAAAACTTTCAGACTTACAAAAGAAAAAGATTGATATTGATAATAAGCTGCTGAAAGAAAAGCAGAACCTTATAAAAGAAGAAATACTGGAAAGAAAAAAATTAGAGGTCCTGACTAAAAAACAGCAGAAAGACGAAATTGAACATCAAAAGAAGCTGAAACGTGAAATTGATGCTATTAAAGCTTCTACCCAATATATTACTGATGTTTCAATATCATCTTACAACAATACAATACCTGAGACGGAACCAGAATATGATTTGTTTATTTCACACGCTTCAGAAGATAAAGAAGATTTTGTCAGACCGCTTGCAGAGACATTACAGCAACTTGGAGTAAACGTTTGGTACGATGAATTCACGTTAAAAGTTGGGGACAGTTTACGTCAAAAAATTGATAGTGGTCTCCGAAACTCTAAATACGGTACCGTTGTTCTTTCAACTGACTTTATTAAGAAAGACTGGACCAACTATGAACTTGATGGCTTAGTAGCTCGAGAAATGAATGGCCATAAAATGATTTTACCGATTTGGCACAAAATTACTAAAAATGACGTTTTAGATTATAGTCCGAATTTAGCCGATAAAGTCGCCTTAAATACTTCTGTAAATAGTATTGAGGAAATTGCCCATCAATTAGCTGATGTTATCTTAAATCGATAAGCGCCTTCTAAAAATTAAAATTTTGACTGAGATTTACAAATAACCTAATTCTCAGTCAACTTTTGAACACCCTACAATTTAGACACTTTACAATCAATAATTTAATTATAACTAAAACAATTTTTTTTGTGATGAGTAATACTGAATTCACAAATATTGATGTATATTGAAACAATAAAACCAAATAATTTATATAAAATCAAAAACTTAAAAAATTCTTCTTTAGCCATTTCCGCCCTTTAATATTTCTTTTGATATAAGAAATCGATTCTTCATATTTGTATCCAAGCCAAATTAATGTTATATATTTAACAAATAAGTTGAGTATACAACATGAAAATATCTTTACTCATATCCTCTTTGCCTACACAGAACACATCTACACGTATGAGAGTATGGCGTTCTCTTAAAGCAAGTGGAGCCGCAATCCTTAGAGATGGTGTGTATTTACTTCCCATTTCTCATAGCGAGAAATTTGATCCTATTGCAAGTGACGTTATTTCAGAGCAAGGCTCTGCGTATGTATTCCATGCGGAGCAGCCTTTAAACCTTGAATTAGCTCCTTTCTTCAGTCGAAAAGAAGAATACGATGTCCTCTATAAACAACTCTCTGAGTTAAGAGATCGTCAATCTAAAGATGAAAAGAAAGAGCTGCTCAAGCAAATCCGTAAATTAAGAAAAAGTATCGATGCACTCGTAGAAATTGACTATTACCCCGATGAGACTCAAGCACAGGTACTAAATGAACTTTCTGCTTTAGAGCTTTCAATAGCTCGACTTGGTGAAGTGAATGAGCCTCAAGCAATACAAGCACATATTCAACTTCTAGATAAAAATAGTTATCAAAACAAAATATGGGCAACTCGTAAGAGACCTTGGATTGATCGTCTAGCCTCTGCATGGCTAATCAAGACTTTTATTGATTCAACTCCTACATTTATTTGGTTAGAAACACCAAGTGAATGTCCAGAAGAAGCTTTAGGATTCGATTTTGATGGTGCAGCTTTCAGTCATATCAATCACTGGGTTACCTTCGAAGTTCTTTTACATAGTTTTAATTTAGAAACACCTGCTTTGAAAAAAATTGCAGAGATTGTCCACTATCTTGATATTGGCGGGATTGAGCCACCCGAAGCTTCAGGCATAGAAACCGTCTTTGCAGGAATACATGAAAACATTACAGATGATGACCAATTATTAGTCGCATCAAATGCAATCTTTAATGGCCTATTGTCTAGCTTTAATAAAAATAGCTCTGTACTGAATGATTAAACGCATCAAATACTTTTTAAATTTCAAAAATTTAGGTGAAATAGCAATGAATACAAATGAAGATTCCACTGCTTTAGCTGAAAGCATTCCCCCACATGAACTTCATGGTGTTTCATTTCGTGAAGCTTTTTGGGTATGGCTTAAAGTAGCTGCGCTTAGCTTTGGTGGACCTGCGGGGCAAATCGCAGTAATGCATAAAATTTTAGTTGAAGAGAAACAATGGATTAGTGAAACGCGTTTTTTACATGCCTTAAATTACTGTACACTTGTTCCTGGTCCTGAAGCACATAAGTTGGCTGTATACATAGGTTGGTTATTACACCGAACACGTGGCGGACTCGTTGCGGGTACTCTCTTTATTTTACCGGGTCTACTTGCATTAGGAATACTAAGCTGGATTTATGCAAGTTATGGTCAGATTAGTATTGTTCAAGCATTATTCTTTGGATTAAAAGCAGCCGTACTTGCAGTAGTTCTTGAAGCTGTCATGCGTGTAGGTCGTCGAGCCTTAAAAAACAAGGTGATGGTCATTGTCGCTATCTTGTCATTTATCGGCATCTTTATCTTTGCTTTGCCTTTTCCATTTATTATTTTAGTTGCTGCGCTTATCGGTTACATCGGAAATAAAAGTGGAAGTAAAGCATTTAACGCCTCCTCATCTCATTCTGACGCTAATAGCTCTAATGCTTCATTAGCAGCTATTGATGCTGCTTTTGCTAAGCAGATCCCAGAGCATGTACAACCTTCCCATACAAGAGCTCTAAAAATTACTCTCATTGGTTTGGTCTTATGGCTCGGCCCACTTATAGCTTTTATTACTTTAATGGGCAAAGATAATGTTTATACGCATATCGCTCTATTCTTCAGCAAAATGTCCGTACTTACGTTTGGTGGTGCTTATGCAATTTTATCTTATGTTGCACAGCAAGCCGTCGAAAACTTCCATTGGCTTAAACCTAGTGAAATGCTGATCGGACTTGGTATGGCTGAAACCACCCCTGGCCCCCTGATTAGTGTAGTTCAGTTTGTAGGCTTTATGGCAGCGTATCGAGACCCAGGATCATTGAATCCTGCCTTGGCTGGTACTCTTGGAGGTATATTAGCGAAATGGGTAACATTTGTACCCTCTTTTCTATTCATTTTTATTGGTGCTCCATATATTGAAGCATTAAGAAATAATAAGGCTTTAAATGCCATACTTTCGACAATTACAGCAGCTGTTGTTGGAGTGATCCTTAATCTATCAGTGTGGTTTGCATTACATACATTATTTGCTGAAGTTAATGTAATTCATAAATATGGAATGGTTTTACAAGTTCCAGTTTTATCCAGCATTAACCCATGGTCACTAATGTTATCAATCATAGCTATGCTTGCTTTATTCCGTTTCAAACTTGGAATGATGACTACTTTAGCTGGTTGCTGCGCTATAGGAATTATTCTTCACTTTTTCGGGATAAGCGGCTAATCACTTATAACTATATAAAAATGTTTTAGTTGGACTTATTTGTCCAACTAAAACAGAGGTGGTCCCACATGTTTGAACAACTAAAAGCTTATTTATAAGTGATACTCTGCTCTAGTTAAGCTACCTTATTTTGTTGTGGTAGCTGGTCATAGTAAAACTCATCTGGAGTCATTTTGTCCAGACTCGAATGAGGTCGTTTCAAATTATAAAATTCAAAATATGCGTTTAATTGCTTCTTCGCATCCAAAACATTGCTGTAGGCTTTGAGATACACCTCTTCATATTTAACGCTCCGCCATAATCGTTCAACCATCACATTATCAACCCATCGACCTTTACCATCCATGCTGATTTGGATGTCATTTGATTTCAATACATCAATAAATGCATCACTGGTAAACTGACTGCCTTGGTCTGTATTAAATATTTCAGGTCGACCATATTTTTCAATAGCTTCATTTAATGTTTCTATGCAAAATGTAACCTCCATACTAATCGATACTCTATGCGCAAGTACCTTGCGGCTATGCCAATCAATCACAGCACATAAATAAACAAAGCCTTTTGCCATAGGGATATACGTTATATCCGTAGACCACACTTGATTACTGCGCTGAATAGCCAATCCTTTGAGCAGATATGGATATTTGCGGTGAGCTTGATTAGCCTGGCTTAAATTTGGTTTGCAATATAACGCATTAATGCCCATTTTCTTCATTAAAGTACGTGTATGACGTCGTCCTATATGATGTCCTTGACGATTCAACAAATCACGCATCATACGGCTACCTGCAAAAGGGTATTGCATATGTAACTCATCCATACACCGCATCAGCTTCAGATCTGATGCACTCACAGGTTTTGGGCGATAGTAATAACAACCACGGGAGACTTTCAGCAGCTGAGCTTGCTTAGATACTGAAATCTGAAGTGAGTCATCGATTAACTTTTGTGGTTGAAGCGGCCCAGTTTCTTCAACACACCTTCTAAAAAATCAATTTCTAATGCCTGCTCACCGATTTTTGCATGTAGTTTTTTTAGATCGATGGGTGGTTCTGTTGGAGCTTTTGATTGATCGAAAGCTTGCGAGGAAGCTGAAATCAGTTGATTTTTCCAGTCGATAATTTGGTTTTGATGAACATCAAATTCAGCACTCAATTCAGCAAGTGTTTTTTCTGCTTTAATCGCAGCAAGTGCTACCTTAGCTTTAAAATCATTTGAATGATTTCTTCTTGGTCTACGTGCCATAAAATACTCCATATATTGATGTTTATAACATCATTTGGGGAGCAAAATATCACTTATAAGTGTTGTTCAAATTTCCTGATCCACCTCT